>JAOPXO010000033.1 GCA_025965115.1 Aeromicrobium sp. | reverse complement strand
GTGCGAGTCGTCAAGGGTGCCAATCTGGCGATGGAGCGCGTCGACGCCACGATCCACGGTTGGCCGCTGGCCACCTGGTCGACCAAGCAGGAGACCGACACCAACTACAAACGCGTCCTGCAGTGGGCCCTGATGCCGGGTCGGGTCGACGCGGTTCGCATCGGTGTCGCGGGCCAGAATCTCTTCGACATCGCCTACGCATGGCTCCTCGCCGGTGATCGAGGTGTACGCGACGCGGTCGACTTCGAGATGTTGCTGGGCATGGACACCGGTCCCACCGATGCCGTACGCGATGACATCCCGCAGCTGCTGCTCTACACGCCGGTCGTACATCCGTCCGAGTTCGACGTGGCGATCTCCTATCTCGTCAGACGGCTCGAGGAGAACGCCAGCAGCGACAACTTCATGTCCGCGGCATTCGAGATCTCCGACGACCCCGATCTGCTGGCCCGCGAGATCCGCCGATTCTTCGCATCCGTCGAGGCCCTGGACGCCGAGGTGCCGAAGTCACATCGTTCCCAGAACCGTCTCACCGAGACGATCACCGCAGCGCGGGGCTCATTCGCCAACACACCCGACACCGATGCATCGACACCGGGCAACCGCGAATGGGGACGCCTGGCCCTTGCCCGGTCCACCTACACCCAGCACGGCGCAGAAACCGTCCGCAACGGCAAGATCCCCGGCCCAGCCAGCCTCGAAACGGTGATCCAGGAGACCCGCCAGGCCGCAACGGCGTGGCAGGCGCGCGGCGCAGACGTACGTGCCTGGATCCTGCACGAGGCGGCCGGAGCGCTCGCCGCTCGCCGCGGCGACCTTGTGTCGGTCATGGCTGCGGAAGCCGGCAAGACGATCGCCGAGGGCGATGTCGAAGTCAGTGAGGCGGTCGACTTCGCCAATTACTACGCCGAGGCCGGTCGACGACTTGATGCCGTCGACGGTGCGCGGTTCGTGTCCGACCGGCTGACGATCGTCACACCGCCCTGGAACTTCCCCGTGGCCATCCCCGCGGGTTCGGTTCTCGCCGCCCTCGCTGCCGGCAGTGGCGTCATCCTCAAGGCCGCGCCCCAGACGCGGCGGTGCGCGGCGGTCATGGTCGAAGCGTTGTGGCAGGCCGGCATCCCCCGCGATCTGCTGCGCTACGTCACAGTCGACGAGGGACCGCTCAGCAAGGCGCTGATCTCACACTCCGATGTCGATCGGGTCATCCTGACCGGCTCGTGGGAGACCGCGGCGCTGTTCCGTTCCTGGCGCCCCGACCTGCCACTGCTGGCCGAGACGAGCGGCAAGAACGCCATCATCGTCACGCCGAGCGCCGATATCGACCTCGCCGTGGCCGACGTCGTACGCAGCGCATTCGGCCACGCAGGCCAGAAGTGCTCGGCGGCGAGCCTGGTCATCCTGGTCGGTTCGGTCGGCCATTCCGAGCGCTTCCAACGCCAGCTCGTCGACGCCGTGACATCCCTGCGGGTCGGCTATCCCGATGACCCAGAGGTCACGATGGGGCCGCTGATCGAACCACCACTCGGCAAGCTCGCCGAGGGCATGACGACCCTCGGCAAGGGCGAGAGCTGGCTGGTGGTACCTCGCCAGCGAGGCTCTGACTATCGCCTGTGGTCCCCTGGCGTCCGCACCGGCGTACGACCCGACAGCACATTCCATCGCACCGAATACTTCGGCCCGATCCTCGGCATCATGCATGCCAAGTCGTTGGGCCAGGCCATCGAGTGGCAGAACGCCACCGACTACGGATTGACCGCCGGACTGCACTCACTCGACTCACGTGAGGTCAACCACTGGATCGACCACGTCGAGGCGGGCAACCTCTATGTCAATCGCGGCACGACTGGCGCGATCGTCCAGCGCCAGCCGTTCGGCGGCTGGAAGCGCTCGTCGGTCGGCACCACTGCCAAGGCCGGCGGCCCCAACTACCTCACGCACCTGGGCACCTGGCAGCCGCGCGCACTGCGCCACACCTCTGACTCGCCCGAGTTCTCGCCTTCGGTTCGTGCCGTGCTCTCCGCCGCGCTGACGCATGTGACGCCGAGTGAGCGGGCGCAGCTGTATGCCGCCGCCGGATCGGACGAGATCGCCTGGACCCGCGAATACGGTGTCGAGAAGGACGTCTCCGGTCTCGGGGTCGAACGCAATGTGTTCCGGTACGTCCCCACACCCGTCACGATCCGCTTCGACGGCTTCCTGTTCGAGCTCATCCGGGTGCTGCTTGCCGCGGCCCGGACGGGCGCCCCGGTCATCGTCAGCTCGCGAGTCCCGATCCCCGACGGCCTGGTCAAGCGCCCCCGCATCGAGACCCACGACAGCTGGATGGAGTACGTCGCACGGACCCGACCTGAACGCATCCGTCTCGTCGGAGGGACCGCCAAGGAGATCGCCATCGCGATCGACGGTGATCCTGACGTGGCGATCTACGCCGACCCGGTCACCATGTCGGGTCGGGTCGAGGCGCTGCCATTCCTGCAGGAGCAGGCCATCTCGATCACCAACCATCGATTCGGCAACCACGACTCCGAGTTCGAGTGGGTGCTCCCCCGCCCGACCTGAGGACATATGTCCTGGGTCTCAGCCGTGGTCGAGACCCGGCGGCAAGGGGGCTGACCAACCTCGTTTGAGGGCCAGCAACCTCCAGATCAGGCATACGCCGCCGGCCAGGACGTACCACCACGAGTCATATCCGTTGTGGTGCACGACTGTTGCGATGAGGGCGCCGGCGAATGCCGGAGTCGCGTACAGCTCGCCCCGGAAGATCACCGGCACCCGACCGGCCGCGACATCACGCATCATGCCGCCTCCCACGCCGGTCAGGAGTCCGAGCGCCGCGGCAGCAAGGATGCCGAGACCCGCCTCCTCGGCCTTGACCGCACCGGTGACACAGAACAACGCCAGGCCAATGGCATCCAGCACCATGATCTGCTTCTCCATGCGCCCGAATGCCGGGTGGAACGCGAACACCAGAAGCGACGTGACCGCCGGAACCACCAGATAGCGCCAGTCCTCGAGAGCGGCCGGCGGCACGGCGCCGATCAACACGTCGCGCACCACACCCCCGCCGAGGCCGGTGATGAGCGCGAGCACCATCACGCCGAACACGTCGAGTTCCTTCCGCACGCCGACGAGGGCGCCGGTGGCCGCGAAGACCGCAATACCGGCCAGATCCAGGATCAACAGCAAGGTATCCGACACGGCGACGACGCTATCGGGTGTCGGCGCGTCACCGCAGGTTCGGCGTGGGCGTCCCTAAGATGAAGACAGGTCTCCCGCGTACGCACGCGAGAGGCACCCGACTATCGGAGGCGACGGTATGCGCGAACTCGGTCTCGACGGACTGAGCGAGGACGGACGGTTCCTCATCGCGCGCGACCCTGCTTCCGACGAGACATTCCACATCCCAGCCGACCACCGCCTTACTTCCCTGGTCGGCAAGTCTTCCCGCAGCGGTGCCACCGCCGGCCAGTTGGAGATCAAGATGGAAAGTTCGCTCAGCCCCCGAGAAATCCAGACCCGCATCCGTCGCGGTGAGACCCCCCAGTCGGTCGCCGACTCGGCAGGCGTGCCCGTTGACCAGATCATCGGCTTCGCCGGTCCGGTGCTCGCCGAGCGCGAATACATGTGCGAACAGGCCCGCAAGACCACGATCCGCCGCAAGCACGTGGGCGGTGCTGGCGTACTCCTCGGCGTCCTCGTCAACGACAACATTGCGGCCGACGGTGGCGTGCCGGAGTCAGCGACCTGGGACGCATGGCGACGCGAGGATGGCCGCTGGACCGTGACGGTGTCCCCCGACGGCTCGGAGCCCGCGACCTTCCTGTTCGACGTCAAGAGCCGTTACGTCGTCCCGGCCGACGAGTTCGCGCACGGTCTGGTCGGCGACGTGGCCCTGCCGGACTCGGCCGACATGGCGATCGCAGACGCCGTACGTTCGCCCAAGCGCACCGCCCAGCAAGCAGCCGATGAGCTGGTGGAGAGTCTTCTCGAGGAGCAGCAGACCGAGCTCGAGCCGGTTTCCGAGCTTCCGCCGCTCGATCGGGCGGCCCTCACTGGCGTCGCCTCGATCAAGGACGCACGCGATCGACGGGCTCTCGAACAGCTTGCCACCGACGCCGAGGCTTCTGACCAGTCGCACGCGGAGGCCTTGCAGGCCCAGGAGATCGACGAGTTCGAAGACTCCATCGAGCATGATGTCGCGGTGCCCGACACGATGGGCCCGCGCAAGAAGCGCCACGAACGTCGTCGCGTCCCCAGCTGGGACGAGATCATGTTCGGCGACAAGACCGACTAGTCAAAAGGCAGTACGTCTGGTGACATCGCTGCGGCTTTGGCTGTCGCCGCAGTCATCCGGCGGCGGTGGTGCCGTCGACACAGGACCTCGTAGCCGACCATTGGTTCGGGCCGGCCGGCGTCCTCGACATCACCCACGACGATGACCTCGCCTTCCGTCACCATGACCCCGTCCTCGGTACGCGCATTGTGGGTGGCTCGCTCACCGCACCAGCACAGCGCCTCGACCTGAAGCGTATGAACGTGGTCGGCCAGCTCGACCAGGCGCAGCGATCCCGGGAACAGCTGGGTACGGAAGTCGGTCAGGATGCCGAAGGCGAAGACATCGATCGACAGCTCATCGGTGATCTTGGCCAGCTGGTCAATCTGCACCGCGGTGTAGAACTGCACCTCGTCGCACACGAAGTAGTCGATGCGACCGCCCTGGGTCAGCTGGTCGACGGTGTACTGCCAGAAGTGGAAGTCGTCGTCGACCTCGATCGCCTCCACCGAGAGACCCAGTCGGCTCGACAGCGTGGCCTTGCCGGCGCGGTCGTGGGACGTGAACACCCGACCGACTCGCCCACGTGCCCGATGGTTGTGGTCCATCTGGAGCGCCAGGGTGCTCTTGCCGCAGTCCATCGTCCCGCTGTAGAAGTTCAGATCCGCCACAGTGACCATCCTGCCAGTCGTCAGGGCGGGCCGGTCAGGTGGCGACGAGTACCGGGATGCGGAGCTCGGCCTCCGTGATCGATCCGTGGAAGCCGGTCATCTTCAGCTCAATCGCGAAGTCGTTGGAGGAGAACGCGGCAAAATCGCCGAGCGCGGCGACGAGCACATCGCCGATCCGCGGGCGTACGTCCGGAGTGATCGGTCCGAACCAGTCCTCGCTGCCCGCCTGCGTACGGACGACTGCGCGATCACCCAGGACCTCCGCCCACCGCGCTGCCACGTCGTCAGCCGCGCCCGATCGTGTGTAGATGTGCCGGAATCTGGCCTCACCAGCGAGCAGGTCGATGTCGTCCATCAGCCCAGGCTGCTGGTCCACATCGAATCGATCCGTCATCGGCAGGTCGACCATCCCGTGGTCCGCCGTCACGATCAGCGCACAGTCGGCGGGCAGCTCAGCCCTGAGGTCGGCGATCTCTCGGTCGATCGTGGACAGCATCTCTCGCCACTCCGGCGACGTGCAGCCCTTGGCGTGTCCGGTGTGGTCGAGCCGCGACTCATACGCATACGTCACTGATCGTGGAGCGGACTCGATGACTTCGAGGATGACGTCGAGGCGTTCCCACACCGAATTGACGCCGTGGAACGGCACTCCGCGTTGGCTGCACAGGGTGAGCCCGGTGTCGGCGAACTTCGCGTCGTTGACCGACGAGGCAGAGACTCCCTGGCCCAGAAGCTGGTGCAGCACCGTCGGGTAAGGCTGCCACACCAGCGGGTCGACCGGTTGGTCCCACTTCAGCGAGTTGAGCCGTTGGCCGGTCTCCGGGACTCGCGAGGTGTAGCCGACCATGCCGTGCTCCCCGGCCGACAGGCCCGTGCCGAGCGAGGTCAGGCTCGTGACGGTCGTGGAGGGTACGCCGCACACCACATCGGCGACGCCGTGAAGTGACGACAGGAAGGGCGCAGCGTCGGCGTTGTCCTCGAGCAGGGTCTGTCCGAGACCGTCGACCAGCATGACGACATAGCGTGGGGCTTCGGGCAGCGACAGCGAGTTGGTGAATCCGGGAGCGCCCAGGGCCGAAGCCACCGATGGCATGATCCGGTCGATCGTGTGCCGGCCGGCCAGTCCTGACGAGGGAGCTCGGTCGAAACCGGTCATCCGTGCCGACCGGCCGGCGTGCCGGCGGCCGTCGCAGCAGAAAGCGTGCGGGCAAATGCCAGGAGGTGCTCAACCGCCGAACCACCATCGGCCGTGGCGCTGAGCCGCAGCGAGAAGTCGTCGCCGGTCACCGTGCCGGTGTAGCCGTGGTCGGCATCGCATTCGGGATCGGTGCATCGCGCCGGCTCGAGCTCAACGCGCGAGACAACTCCCCAGCCGATTGTGAGAACGGCCTCTTCGAGCTGCTTGGACGTCGATGTCACCATGCGCGTCACGACGACCGAACGTACGTTGTTGACGGACACAGCCTCGGAGGTCGTCGAGGTGTAGGGCTTGGGCAGCAGGTCATCGCCGGGGTGCTCGTCAGTGTGCACCAGGACGAGGCGGGTGGGGGTCAGCGCGAGCACGGTCATGTGCCGGCGGATCTCATCGTGGTCGAAGGTGGGTTCGTGGTGCAGGACATAGGCCGCGACCGCTTCGCCGGCCAGCGCATCACGCAGGCCTTCGGCGACGATCTCGGGGTAGTAACCGCTGCGGGAGACCTCGTCGAACAGCTCATCCATGTGGTCGATGGTCATCACGCCAGCGTATCCCCCGGCGCCACTTGCTGACTGAGCCGCCGGACGTACCACTCGCCCCGACGATCGGCGGACGGGACGACCTTGGCTCGGGCGCTCAACGCGGTGAGGCCCTCGGCGTTGACCGAGACGGGTTCGAGGTCGAGCTCGGAGATCTCGGGCAGGTCGTCCTTCATCGCTGCGAGTCGCACGATGATGTCCTGCAGCCCGTCGACATCGACCGGCTCGGACCCGCGATAGCCGTACAACAGTGGCGCCGAGCGCAGATTGCGGATCATCGCCTCGGCGTCGAGATCGGTCAGCGGAGGGATGCCGTACGAGCGGTCGTCCAGCAACTCACTCGGGGCGCCGGCCAGGCCGAAGGAGACCAGTGGCCCGAACAGCGGGTCCTCGATGACGCCGAACGACACCTGGATGCCATCAGGAGCCGCACGCTGGACGAAGAACCGAGTGTCCTTGCGCATACCTGTCCATGACGTGAGGTCGTCCCAGGCCGCGGCCATGTCGTCGGCGTTGTGGATGCCGCGCCAGATGTGAGCGAGGTCGGGCCGCGTGCGCAGGTGTTCGCTGCCGGCCTT
>JAOPXO010000224.1 GCA_025965115.1 Aeromicrobium sp. | reverse complement strand
CACCTATCGCTTAAGCAGCGAGGGCGAAGTCAGTGCGCTTTGAATCGGCACTTGTTGGTTTCCAGAGATCGTTAAAGAGATAACCCTGGATCCTCTACCCGCTTCACCTGAATCGAACGACCTTAGTCGAAACCGATCAGCCCCTCTTGAGTTTTCAAACGCCGCCGAAGCGACAACCCCATCATACGCCGGTCGGCAGACAGGCCAATCAATCCGTTCGGAGTGCCTGTGGGCTGACCTTGTGGCCATGGATCAGCGACACGGCGCAGAGACCGGCGGCGATGAGCATCCCGGCGCAGATCAGGATCCCGGTATGAAATCCGGGCGAGAACACCGACGGCTTGGCGAAGTCGCTGCCAGCGATGCCAGCGATCGGCGGGATCGCGGCCACCGCGAGCAAGGACGCCGTACGCGCGACCGCGTTGTTGATGCCCGAAGCGATGCCGGCCTGTGATTGCGGTGCGGCGGCCAGCACCGCCGTCGTCAACGGTGCCACCAGCAAGGTGATGCCGATGCCGAAGACGATCGTGCCGGGGAGCACATCGGTCACAAAGCTCGCATCCTCGCCGATGCGGAGCATCAGCAGGAGCCCGATCGAGCAGATCAGCGGGCCGAAGGTCATCGGCCAGCGCGGGCCGATCCGGGCGCCGAGCGCACCGGCCCGGCCTGAGAACAGCAGCATCAGGATCGTCGCCGGGATCGTCGCGATGCCGGCAACGAGCGGTGAATAGCCGCTGACGTACTGCAGCTGCAGCACCAACAGGAACATCGAACCGCTGAGTGCACCATAGATCGCGAACGTGCAGATGTTCGCCGCGGTGAACACGCGGTCGGCGAACAGGCTGAGAGGCACCAGCGCGTGCGGCGTCACCTTCTGTTGCCAGACAAATGCCGCCAGCACCACGACCCCGATCGCGCCGAAGGTCCAGGACTTCTCGACCAGTCCGTACGTCAGAAAGGCAAGCCCACCTGCGGTGAGGATGGCGCCATTGATGTCGAGCTTGTCCTGCTCCCCCGTCGTCTCGGGCACGTGGACGATTGCGAGCCACACCACGACGGCCGCCAGGGGCACGTTGATCCAGAAGATCGACCGCCAGCCGACCGCATCCACAAGCCAGCCACCGACCAACGGCCCGATTGCGGTCGTGACACCGGCCATGCCGGACCACACACCGATCGCCTTGCCACGGTCTTCCGCCACGAACGAGGCCGAGATGATGGCCAGGCTTCCGGGCGTCAGCAGCGCGGCACCGATGCCCTGCAGACCGCGCGCGGCGACCAGCACCTCAATCGTCGGCGAGGCCGCGCACAGTATCGAGCCGACCGCGAACCACACGACTCCGACCACGAAGACCTTGCGCCGACCCAGGCGGTCACCGAGTGAGCCACCGACCAGGATCAGCGCAGCGAGCGTGAGCGTGTAGGCGTTGACGACCCACTGCAGGCCGGCGACCCCGGCGTCGAGGTCGCGGTTGATGGCCGGCAGAGCGAGCGAGACGATTGATCCGTCCAGGAACGCCATGCCCGTGCCGAGGATCATTGCGGCCAGCAGCCAGCGTCCCTGCGAGCTCGCGAGTCTCATGCGGAGTCTGATCCCGTCACATCGAACAGCATCGCACCGTTGTTCCAGAGCACATCGCGTATCCAGCCATCGCCGAGGTCGAGGCGTTGCAGCACCTCCACCTGGTGCGCGTATGCGTACGGGATGTTGGGGAAGTCCGTGCCGAACAGAATGCGGTCCTGCAGATCGCGCAACCGGGGGCCTATACCGTCGGGCACAGGGACCTCGAAGAAGTCAACAAAGGCCATCGTGGTGTCGAGTCGCATACTTGCGTATTTGTCTGCAAGATCAAGGAATTCCGTGAATTCGGGCATTCCGAGGTGCGCGATGATCAGGATGAGATCCGGATGTCGCGACATCGTCTCCGCCACTCCGTGCGGGCCGGTGTGGCGGCCGGGCGCGGGTCCCGAGCCGGCGTGCAGGACGATCGGCGTTCCACTCTCCGCGAGTGCTCCCCAGACCGGGTCGAGCAGCGGGTCGTTGGCCGCGAAGTCGCCAACCTGAATGTGCGCCTTGAACACCTCGACACCGTCAGCGATCAGTTGCGGTACGTAGGTCGCGGCCTCCGGCTCGGGATAGAAGGTCGCCGACCAGAGGGTGTCGGGCGTCCGTTCGGCGAACCCGCGCGCCCAGTCATTCATGAAGCCCGCGATGCCCGGCTTGTGCGCATAGGACAGCGACGAGAACTTCTTGACGCCGATCGAGCGCAGATGCTCGACGCGTTCTTCATCGGTGCCGCGATAGCGGATCGGCCATTCCCGACCCAGCAGTGGGCCGGCGGAGTCGAAGTAGGCCCACACCTTCGCCATGATCTGCGGCGCCATGAAATGCGTGTGGACGTCGAACAGTCCAGGGATGCCCAGCTCCGCGATCAGCGCCGGCAGGTCGGCATCCTGCAGGGACTCGGTCACCCCATGCCCTTGAGCCGGCGACCGAGGTCGCGCTCCGCCTCCCGCGTGGCCGTACGCTCCGCAATCGCGTGCCGCTTGTCGTAGGTCTTCTTGCCTCGTGCGAGCGCGATCTCGACTTTGGCGCGGCCGTCCTTGAAGTAGATCGAGAGCGGGACGATCGTCAGGCCCTTCTCGGTCGTACGACGCTCGATGCGCTCGATCTCGGTGCGATGCAGCAGCATCTTGCGACGTCGGCGCGTCTCGTGATTGGTCCAGGTGCCCTGCGTGTATTCGGGGATGTGCACGTGCAGCAGCCAGGCCTCGCCGCGCTCGACCTCGCCGAATCCGTCCACGAGGGATGCGCGACCGGCACGCAACGACTTCACCTCGGTGCCGGTGAGGACGAGTCCGGCCTCAAACGTGTCTTCGATGTGATAGTCGTGGCGCGCCTTTTTGTTCTGCGCAACGAGCTTGCGCCCGGTTTCCTTGGCCACCGGACCATTCTCTCATCCCGCGAAGCTGGCGACCTACAGCCAGTTCATCGGCTGCACGGTGGCTCCGTTGACCAGCACCATGAAATGCAGGTGGCAGCCCGTGGAGTAGCCAGTGGTGCCGGAGTACGCGATGAGCTGGCCGCGCTTGACCTTCTGGCCGGGGTGCGCGACGTACGAGCTCAGGTGGTTGTAGGTCGTGACAATGTTCGCGCCGCGCATGATGCCGTTGTTGAGGATCAGCCGGTTGCCATAGCCGTAGTTGTAGTACTCCTGCAGCACCGTGCCACTCGCCGCGGCGTAAACCTTGGTGCCACACGGGACGCCGAAGTCGGTGCCGTCGTGGAGCTTGTAGACGTGGGTGATGGGGTGCACGCGCATGCCGTACGGCGAGGTGATCGGCGGATTGCCCTTCACCGGCATCGACAGGATCGAGCCGCCATCACCGCCCGAGCCCGCGCCGCCGCTGGCGATCTGCTTCCGGGCGAGAGCGCGGAGCTGGCTGGAGAGAGAGTTGCGCTCCTTGACCAGGATCGCGTACTGCCTGGCGTCTTCCTTCTTCAGCGCAGCCGCGGACGACTTCGCCTTCGACCGCTTGCTGACCAGTGCGGTCACCTGGTCGGTCTGGGCCTTCGCCGACGCCTCGAGCTTGCGCTTCTCCACCAGGTTGTCCGCGGCCTCTTTGCGCTGCTGGGCGACCTGGTCGCGCAACGCCTTCACCTTGTTGCGGTTGATCTGCAGGATCACCTTCGAGGCGGCGAGCTTCTGCATCGTGGCGACCTGGGCGTCGCTCACCGAGTCGTTGAGTGTCACCTGCTGCGTGAACGTCGTCGGATCCTCACCGCTCAGCAGATCACCGAAGGCCCGCATACCCCGATCGCCCTGCTGGATGTTCTGGACGGTGAATTGTTCAACCTCGGCCTGGGAGGCGTCGAGCTCTGCCTGGCCTTTGGCGAGGCGAGCCATCGCAACATCCAGATCGGCTTGACTGCGTGCGAGCCGCACCTGCATCTGGGCGTCGACCGTCTTGGCGACCGCAAGCATCCCCTTGGTCTTGCCGAGGTTGTTCTTGGCGGCGTCCAGACTGGCCTGCGCATTCTTGAGCGCGGACGCAGCAGCGATGAACTTCGCACTCGACTCGTCGAGATCACGTTTGGCGCCGGCCGCCTTGCCCTTGGCAGCTTTCTGCTGCTGCTCGAGATCGTGCTTCTTGTCAGCTGAGGACGGGCTGGTCACCGTGGCGACGAGCGCCAAAGCAAGCACGAGCGCTGTCAGGGCTCTACGCGGAGTGGAAAACATGACCTCGACCTATGGGGGAAGTTGTCGACGGGTGATGCTGATGGGGCCACTGTGAAAATAGTGACTACAGCGACTCTAAGTCATCGGGGTCAGACGTCAAGGTATTTGCGGGTCATCACGAGTGTCGGAATCAGCGCCAACAACAGTGCCAAGGCCGTCGTGTATCCCATCACCACGAGCGCTTCGTGCCAGCGCACCCAGGTCGTGATGTTGCCCAACGTGTCACGCAGATAGCCATAGACCACGAAATACATGAATGCCGAGAGCCCTGCCGCGGCGAGCGCGGCCGAGATCAGGGCAGCCAGCATCGACTCGAGCACGAATGGCAGCTGGATGTGCCAGCTCGACGCGCCGACGAGTCGCATGATCCCGATCTCCCGTCTTCGGGCGTACGCCGTCATGCGGATTGTGTTGGAGACCTGCAGGACCGCCGCAACGATCAGCAGGAAGGCGACCGCAAGCGAAGCCCACTGCATGTTCTTGAGCGCGGTGAACAAAGGCCCGAGCAGCTTCTTGAGCGAGTTGACGTTGCCGACGCCATCCATGCCGGCGACCTCACTGACCACGCCGTCGAACTTCTGCGGGTCCTTGAGGGTCACGAAGTATGACTCGGGGAAGGCGTCCGGGCCGAGGGTCTCGAGTTGCTTGCGGCCGGTCTCGGTCTGCCCGAGCAGCGCGCGGGCCTGGTTGTAGTTGTCAGTCGGCGTGTGCACGTCGTACTTCTTGACTTCGGCGTTGTCGCTCAGCGCCGCCTTGACCGCCTGCTTCTGCTCGTCCGTCGCGACGCCGCCGAGACAGTTCGCGCTCGGCGAGTTCTTGGTGCAGAGGTTGACCTGCAGCTGCAGCCGATCGCCGAAGTACTTCTCGGTGCGGCTGGACTGGCTGTGGATCAGCAGGCCGAGCGCGACCAGCAGCAGTGACACCGTCATGGTCACCACGAGGGAAATCGTCATGGACTTGTTGCGCGACAGACTCGCGCCGAGCTCGCTCAGGGTCGATCGCATGCCTGCCTCAGTTCTGGTAGCCGTAGATGCCGCGGGCCTCGTCGCGCACGATCAGCCCGCCGTCGAGCTCGATGACGCGCTTGCGCATCTGGTCGACGATCGTCGAGTCGTGGGTAGCCATGACGACGGTGGTGTCCGTGCGGTTGATGCGGTCGAGCAGCTTCATGATGCCGACGCTGGTCGCCGGGTCGAGGTTGCCGGTGGGCTCATCGGCGATCAGGATCATCGGCCGGTTGACGAAGGCCCGGGCCACGGCGACGCGTTGCTGCTCGCCACCGGACAGCTCGTCGGGCATGCGGTGACCCTTGCCGTCGAGGCCGACCATCTCGAGCGTCTCGGGCACGACCTTCGCGATCTCAGAGCGCGACTTGCCGATGACCTGCAGGGCGAAGGCGACGTTCTCGGTCACGGTCTTGTTGGGCAGCAGTCGGAAGTCCTGGAACACCGTGCCAACTTGGCGGCGAAGCTTCGGGACCTTCCAGCTGGAGAGCTTGTTGATCTCCTTGCCGGCCACATACACACGACCGGTGGTCGGGGTGGTCTCGCGGAGGATGAGTCGCAGGAATGTTGACTTGCCCGAGCCGGAGGCGCCGACGAGGAAGACGAACTCGCCCTTCTCGATCTCCAGATCGAGGGCGTCGAGTGCGGCCCGCTTCTGCCCGGGGTAGGTCTTGGTGACCTTGTCGAATCGAATCACTCGGTCGAGTCTAGGCAGACGGGCCCATCTGGGCGGGAAGGCTCGCCTCAGGCGGTGCGTTGCGCCACGAAGTCGTCGACGGCTCGCGCCGACAGAACCGCGTCGATCACCATGGCGCTCGCCCCAAGGATGCCGCCCTGGCTGCCAGCGGCCGTGCTGACAATGCGCAGGTTGTGCGTGGCCAGCGGCAAGGAGCGCCGGTAGACGACCTCGCGTACGCCGGCAAGGAGATACTCCCCCGCCTCTGACAGCTTTCCGCCGATCACGATCACCGACGGGTTGAGCAGGTTGACGCACGTGGCGAGCACTGTGCCGAGATCCCGACCCGCCTCGCGTACGGCCTGAAGTGCCGCGATCTCACCGGCCTCGACCGCATCGACAATCCCTTGCGATCCGTCAATGTCGAGTCCACGAGCGCGCAGCTTGGCGGCGATCGCCGGACCGGCGGCCAGGGCCTCGAGGCATCCGGTGTTGCCACATCGGCACACGATGTCATCGGGCGCGCCTGCCACCTGGACGTGACCGAGGTCTCCGGCAGAGCCAAGCGCCCCCCGCAGGAGGCGCCCGTCAGACACGATTCCCGCGCCGATTCCGGTGGCCACCTTGACCAGCAGCAGGTGCTGGGATGACTGCCAGGACGTGACGTACTCGCCCAGCGCCATGAGGTTCACATCGTTGTCGACCAGCACCGGACCGGCGAACTTCGTGCCCAAGTGCGCGGGGATGTCGAAGTTGTGCCATCCGGGCATGATCGGCGGATTGGCAGGACGACCCGTCGCGTGCTCGACGGGTCCAGGCACCCCGATCCCGACTCCGGCAACATCAGCCGCCTTGCGGCCGGTCGCCTTCAGCAGTTCGGTGCCGATGGCCGCCGCACGATCGAGCACGCCCTCGGGACCATCGGCGATATCGCAGTCCACCGTCTTCTCGTCGAGTACGCGTCCGGAGAGGTCGCTGACGGCGACGCTTGCGTGGGAGGCGCCCAGGTCGATCGCGAGCACGACACGACCCGCGCGATTCAGGGCGAAGCGGGTCGGTGGTCGACCGCCGGTGGACGCAGCCTCGCCGACCGGCTCCAAAAGACCCGACAGGAGCAGGGCGTCGACGCGCGGCGTGACGGTCGACCGGGCGAGCGATGAGAGCTGGGCAAGTTCGGCGCGGGTACGCGGCGTGCCGTCGCGAAGATATTGGAAGAGCTCACCGGTGCCGGTCAAGGTCGGTGGCAGGGCCGCAGGGGCAGTCATGGCCATGAGTAAACCACCCCACCTTTCGTGCGCCTCACAAAACCAACTATGCCACCCAACAACGTACTTTTGCTTGACGGACGACAAAAGATGTGACTAGCATCACGGCCATGCCCACGCCTCCCCTGCTCGAGATGCGCGGCATCGTCAAAGAGTTTCCCGGCGTACGGGCGCTCGACGGTGTCGATCTCGTGGTCCGACCGGGTGAGGTGCACTGCCTGTTGGGGCAGAACGGCGCAGGCAAGTCGACGTTGATCAAGGTCCTTTCCGGTGCACATGCCGTTGACGACGGCTCGATCCTCTGGAACGGGGAACCCATTTCGTTTGCCGATCCGCAGGCGGCGCTCGCGGCAGGAGTTGCCACGATCTACCAGGAGCTCGACCTGATCGATGGCCTGAGCGTCGCCGACAACATCTTTCTGGGGCACGAAAAGGCGCGCGGTGGCATCACCCGCGATGCCGACATGAACCGCTCGGCCCGTGAGCTGCTGAAGACGCTCGGGCATCCCGAGATCCGGCCGACCCGCGAAGTCGGCAGTCTCTCGTCGGCCGGCAAGCAGATCGTGTCGATGGCGAGGGCACTGTCCCGCCGGGCACAGATCATCGTCATGGACGAGCCTTCTGCGGTGCTCGATCCCGACGAGGTCGACGGCCTCTTTCGAGTCATCGGCGATCTGCGCTCATCCGGCGCGGCGATCATCTACATCTCGCATCGCCTCGAGGAGATCCGGCGCATCGGCGACCGGCTCACCGTGCTCAAGGATGGCAAGACCGTGGCCAGCGATCTCCCCGCTCGGGACA
Organism: Aeromicrobium sp.; assembly: GCA_025965115.1. Taxonomy (GTDB): domain Bacteria; phylum Actinomycetota; class Actinomycetes; order Propionibacteriales; family Nocardioidaceae; genus Aeromicrobium. Next base: position 29,517 of record JAOPXO010000224.1, on the reverse strand, counting down.
CCTCGACGGCCGATCTGATCAAGCTGATGACCGGGGCGACGGTCTCTTCGATCTTCCCCCGAAGAACGACCGGGTTGCCCGAAGTCCGACCCCTGCTGAGCGTTGCGGCGATCGGACGCGACCAGGAGTTTGACGACGTCTCATTCGACGTACGTCCGGGCGAGATCATCGGCCTGGCAGGCTTGGTCGGCGCTGGTCGTAGCGAGATCATCGAGACAATCTTCGGTGCCCGCAAGGCGGCTCGCGGCACCGTCACGGTCGACGGCAAGCGGCTCCGCAACGGCTCGGTCGACTCGGCGGTCGAGTCCGGTCTCGGCCTGTGCCCGGAGGAGCGAAAGTCCCAGGGACTCATCCTCGACGACGCGGTCTACCGCAACATCTCCCTGGCGAGCCTCGACCGCTACGCCCGGTACGGCATCTCGAGCGAGGGTTCGGAGCGTCGCGCCGCGCACGCTGCCGCGCGGTCCGTCGACGTACGCCCTGACGATCCCGACCGGATCATCCGCACACTCTCGGGCGGCAACCAGCAGAAGGTCGTCCTGGCTCGCTGGCTGCTGAGATCGTGCAAGGTGCTCCTGCTCGATGAGCCGACCCGCGGCGTCGACGTCGGGGCCCGTGCTGAGATCTATGCCCTGATCCGCGAGCTCGCAGACTCCGGCGTCGCCCTCGTGATCGTGTCGAGCGACATCGATGAGGTGCTGGGGCTGTCGGACCGGGTGCTCGTCATCGCCGACGGCCGTGTGGTGCACGACGGTCCGAGCGACGGCATCGATGCCTCGGGCGTCCTCGACCGCATTCTTGCCGAGCACGACACCACCACCGACCAGAAGGGCGACGCTGCGTGAGCGCGACCGATACCTCGACCACCCTCCCCTCCACCGCCGGCCGTGGCGGCGGATCCCTCGGCGTGGCCCGCAACCTCGGACTGGTGATCGCCCTCGTACTGCTGTGCGTCGTCGGCATCATCACCTCCGGCGACCGATTTGCCAGCACCGACAACATGCTGACGATCCTCCGGCTTGCGGCGGTCATCGGCGTCGTGTCGATCGGTATGACCTTTGTCATCACCGGCGGAGGCATCGATCTCTCGGTCGGAGCGATCGTCGCACTCTCGTCGGTATGGGCCACAACCACCGGCACCCAGTCGATGGCCGATGACTTCGGCTGGATCGTCATGGTGTTCAGCGCGGTGATCGTCGGCACCGCCTGTGGCGTCGTCAACGGGGTGCTGATCGCGTACGGGAAGATCGTGCCGTTCATCGCGACTCTCGCGATGCTCGCCTCCGCCCGCGGGCTGGCCGAGATCATCGCCGACCGCAAGACCCAGATCATCACCGACCAGGGATTCACCGACTTCTTCGGTGCCGAGCCGCTCGGCATCCCGATGATCGTCATCATCTTCGCGCTGGTCACGCTCGTGGGCTGGTTCCTGCTCAATCGCACGACGTTCGGACGCCGTACGTTCGCCGTAGGCGGCAACCCCGAGGCCGCACGCCTGGCCGGCATCAAGGTGCAGCGCCACACCGTCTACCTGTATGCGTTGCTCGGCACGACCTGTGGCATCGCCGCCGTGATGCTGATGTCGCGTACGACCACCGGATCGTCGACCCACGGGCTGGGGTATGAGCTCGACGCGATCGCCGCCGTCGTCATTGGCGGAACGCTGCTCAGCGGCGGTCGCGGCACGGTCATCGGCACCCTGTTCGGCGTCATCATCTTCACCACCCTCACCAATGTCTTCACGCTCAACAACCTGTCGACGTCCGCCCAGGCCGTCGCCAAGGGCGTGATCATCGTGGTCGCTGTGCTTCTCCAGCAGCGGATCGCGGACCGCAAGACGTAAGCCCCCACCACAACAGGAGTTCACATGTCCACCATCCATCACCGCCGACGTCGCGGCCTCGCGCTGATCGGCGCCATCGCGGCCGCCACGCTCGTGCTCAGCGCCTGCACCAACGGGTCCTCGAGCGATGACGGCGCCAACTCGACCGTCGACAAGAGCAACACTGACAATGACAAGTCGGGCGACAAGGTCGTCATCGGCTTCTCCGCTCCGGCCGCCGACCACGGCTGGATGGGCGCCATCACGAAGAATGCCGTCGCCCAGGCCAAGCAGTACGACGACATCGACCTCAAGGTCGCCGAAGGCACCAACGACGTCAACCTGCAGATCTCGCAGGTGGAGACGTTCATCAACGACAAGGTCGACGCCATCGTGCTGCTGCCCTTCGACGGCGCTGCGATGACAGCTGTCGCCCGCAAGGCCATGGACGCCGGGATCATCGTGATCAACGTCGACCGTGAGTTCGACTCGCCGTTCGCCGCGCGCACCACGGTGCTGGGTGACAACTACGGCATGGGCGTCTCGGCAGGCACGTACGTCTGCGACAAGGCCAACGGTGACAAGAACAAGGTCGTCGCCGAGATCGCCGGCATCGACTCGCTGCCGCTGACCCAGGACCGGTCGAGAGGCTTCAAGGACGCGCTCACCAAGTGCGGGCTCAAGGTCAACAACCGGGTTGCCGCCGAGTTCACGGTCGAGTCGGGCGAGAAGGCAGCATCCAACCTGCTGCAGGCTGCGCCGAAGATCGACTACCTGTGGAACCACGATGACGACCAGGGTGTCGGCGTCCTCGCGGCGATCAAGAACGCGAATCGCAAGGAGTTCGTCATGATCGGTGGCGCCGGATCGGCCAATGTCATGCGCGCCATCAAGGCCGACAACACGGTGCTCAAGGCGACGGTCATCTACCCGTCGACGCAGGCCGCCGATGCCATCAAGCTGGCCCGTCTACTGGTCCAGAAGAAGTCCATGTCGGACCTGTCGGAGATCGAGGTGCCGCGTGAGCTCAAGTTGTCGGCACCGGTCGTGACGAAGGACAACGTCGACACGTACCTCAAGTCCGCGTTCGAGTCCTGATCGGTCGGGATCTGCTCGCCGTACGGCCCCCCGTACGGCGAGCGGGTCCCCTCACCCCACACCACTGAGACCCAGCACGACGAAAGCAGTGACATGACCGACGCACCCACCGACCTCGGGATCGGCATGGTCGGCTACGCCTTCATGGGCGCGGCCCACTCCCAGGCCTGGCGCACCGCCCCCGCGTTCTTTGACCTCCCCCTGCGCCCGCGTATGCGTGCGATCTGTGGACGACATGAGGACGCGGCCAGCGCGGTGGCACGGCGATTCGAGTGGGAGTCGGTCGAGACGGACTGGCGCAAGCTGCTCCAGCGCGACGACATCGATCTGATCGACATCTGCACACCGGGCGACACGCACGCGGAGATCGCGATCGCGGCGCTCCGGGCCGGCAAGCACGTCCTGTGTGAGAAGCCGCTGGCCAACACGGTTGCCGAGGCGGAGGCAATGACCGCAGCAGCCATCGAGGCCGCGAAGCACGGCGTACGTGCCATGGTTGGTTTCACCTACCGGCGCACGCCGGCCGTTGCGCTGGCCCAGCAGCTCGTCGCGTCCGGGCGGATCGGCAAGATCCACCACGTACGCGCGCAGTACCTCCAGGACTGGCTCACCGACGAGAACGCCCCGCTCAACTGGCGCCTCGACAAGGCCCAGGCCGGTTCGGGAGCGCTCGGTGACATCGGTGCCCACATCATCGACATGGCGCAATTCGTCACGGGCTCGACGATCCAGAGCGTCAGCGGCGTGATGGAGACGTTCGTCAAGACTCGCCCGATTGCGGGCGATCGCGCAACGCTCGGTGGCACCTCCAGCGCCGACGCAGACCGCGGACCGGTGACCGTCGACGATGCGGCCGTCTTCACCGCCCGCTTCGCCGACGGCGCCATCGGTGTCTTCGAGTCCACGCGATTCGCCACTGGCCGCAAGAACGCCCTGCGTCTCGAGGTGAACGGTTCGCTGGGATCGGTCGCCTTCGATTTCGAGGACATGAACGTGCTCGAGTTCTTCGACGCCACCGACGATCCATCGATCGCGGGCTTCCGTCGCATCATGGTCACCGAGGCCACCCACCCGTACATCTCGGCCTGGTGGCCGCCGGGTCACGGTCTGGGCTATGAGCACGGCTTCACTCACCAGGTCGTCGATCTGGTGACCGATATCGCCAAGGGCGCCGACCCCGTACCGTCATTTGCCGACGGCCTTGCCGTCCAGCGCATCCTCGAGGCGGTCGCTGCCAGCGCCGCCGACGGCATGACCCACACGCTGTGAAATGCAGAGGAGCTCATCCATGACCCGACCGATCACGCTGTTCACCGGCCAGTGGGCCGATCTGCCCTTCGAGGAGGTCGCCGCTCTCGCGTCAGGGTGGGGCTACGACGGACTCGAGATCGCCTGCTGGGGCGACCACTTCGACCCGTGGGCCGCCGTGGAGGACCCCGACTACATCAAGACGCGGCTCGACATCCTGGAGAAGCACAACCTCAAGGTCTATGCGATCTCCAATCACCTCAAGGGCCAGGCGGTCTGCGACGACCCGATCGACGAGCGGCACCACGACATCCTCTCGGCGCGGGTGTGGGGCGACGGCGAGCCCGAGGGCGTACGCCAGCGCGCCGCCGAGGAGATGAAGAACACCGCCCGGGCCGCCCGGCTGCTGGGCGTCGACACCGTCATCGGCTTCACCGGCTCATCGATCTGGAAGTACGTCGCGATGTTCCCGCCGGCGTCGGAGGCGATGGTCGCGGCCGGCTACCAGGACTTCGCCGACCGGTGGAATCCCATCCTCGACGTCTTCGACGAGGAAGGCGTTCGCTTTGCTCACGAGGTGCACCCCAGCGAGATCGCGTACGACTATTGGACGACCCATGCCGCGCTGGAGGCAATCGGCCATCGCGAGGCGTTCGGACTCAACTGGGATCCCTCGCATTTTGTCTGGCAGGACCTCGATCCGCTCGGATTCCTGTGGGACTTCAAGGACCGGATCTATCACGTCGACTGCAAGGACGCGAAGAAGCAGGTCGGCAACGGGCGCAACGGGCGACTTGGATCGCACCTGCCGTGGGCAGATCCGCGACGCGGCTGGGACTTCGTGTCGACCGGGCGCGGAGACGTGCCGTGGGAGGCGTGCTTCCGCATGCTCAACACGATCGGCTATGACGGACCCATCTCGATCGAGTGGGAGGACGCCGGGATGGACCGGCTACTCGGAGCGCCCGAGGCATTGGCGTTCGTGAAGGCCAATCTGTTCGACGCGCCGACCGCGTCGTTTGACGCCGCCTTCAGCTCCGGAAGCTGAGCCCGGTCACGGTTCTTCGGTGAGGATCTCGACCACTCGGGACAGCACCCGACGCGCAGTCTCGTAGTCCTCGCCGAACTCCTCGCCGAAGCGCTGTTCGAGGTCGATGATGTGCTGGAAACCTTGCGCGACGACCTCCATGCCCAGCGGGGTGTAAGCCACGATCTTGGCCCGCCTGTCGTCCGGGTCCGGCTTCATCTCGACAAGCCCGAGCGTGACCATCCCACGGACGATCTCACCCATCGACTGGCGGGTGATGCCGGCAACTGCCGCCATGTCCGAGGCCCGAGATCCCTCGGCCTGCAGCGTTGAGAAGACCGCGTTGTGGGCGTAAGAGACTCCCGTCCAGCCCATTCCTTTCGCCGTGGCGACCATGTCGCCCTGGAGCGCTCGGTACGCCAGCTCGACGATCCGAATCAACGGAGCTCGATCTGGTCTAGGTGCAGGTCTTGACATCCGTAAGGCGTCCTTACAATAATAGACAGGAGTCCTTACATTATCAGGAGCAGCCATGGAAACCGAGGAGCTACGCCGACAGGTGAGCGAGTTGTTCTCCGGCGGACCGAGGTCGACCCGAATCGGAGTGGAGCACGAGCTCATCGCGAGCGATGTGATGACCGGGACGGCCGTGTCGATCGAACGGGTCCGCGCAGCGACGGCCCACGCGGCATACAGCCCCTATCTCGGCTTTGAGCCTGGCGGGCAGGTCGAGCTCAGCCTCCCGGTTGCCTCTGACCCGACGACTCTCGCGAGGGACCTGACCGCCGCGGTCGCCGCGCTGCGTACGGACTGTGCGGCGGCCGGGATCCGACTTCGGTGCCAGCCGGTCGACTCACGGACCGCCGGCTCTGTGCCGCTCCAGCTGACCTCGCCGCGCTACCTCGCAATGCAGAACCGTTTCGACTCGATTGGTCCAGCCGGGCGGCGGATGATGCGAAGCACCGCGTCGACCCAGCTCTGCCTCGACTGGTGGTCCGGAGATGTCGGACTCGACCAGTGGCGGTTGCTCAACCTCGCTGGCCCCTTGCTCGCCGCAGCATTTGCGCGCAGCACAGGTGCGGACTCGCGGCTTGCGACCTGGCTGGCCGTTGATCCGACACGGACCGCATTCGACGACCGCCTGATCCTGGGCGACCCGGTCGCGGCGTACGCCGACTTCGCCGCCGGTGCCGTCCCGTTCGCCGAGGCAGGCGATGTGGCGCAGCACCTCACCACGCTGTTTCCGCCGGTCCGGCCACGAGGCCGCTACCTCGAGGTGCGATTCCTCGACGTCCAGCCGGCGACAACGGTGGCGCTGATCGCCAAGGTCCTGTCAACGCTGATGTACGACGGCGAGTGCCGCACCCGCGCGCTCGCCTTCGTGGCAGACGACGCTGGGCGGCTCGCCGATCGGTGGGCACAGGCAGCCCACGGCGATGCGAGGGTGATCGCGCGCGGATCGGAGCTCGTCGATCTCGCGCTGTCGTCGGGACAACGCCCTAAGGTGCTCGCCGGCGTAGGTGGTGCGGCATGAACGTCTTGTTCGTCACCGATCCCCTGACCGGACTGGATGCGTCGATCGACGCGAGCGTCGGACTGATGCTGGCTACCCAGGCGTTGGGCGCCGACGTGTGGGTATGCACTCCTGAGGATCTCGCTGTGGTCGATGGTCGAGTCCTGGCCACGGCTTCGCGGATCTGCCTCAGGCCGGTCGAGCGCGGCACTGACCATCGTTGGTCGGTCGAGGCGCAGTGGCACGAAGAGGTGGAGCGTCGCATCCTCGATGTGGTTCATGACCTCGATCTCGTGCAGTTCCGCATCGATCCCCCGGTCGACACCCGCTACCTGCACGCGACGTACCTCCTGGATCTGGTCGAGGCCGGCGGGGTTCGGGTGATCAATCGGCCCGACGGCATCCGGATGCTGCACGAAAAGCTCGTCGCCCTTCGCTTCCCCGAACTCATCCCGACCACCATCGTGAGCACGGATCCACGACGATTGAGGGAGTTCATCCGCCAGCACGGCACCACGGTGATCAAGCCGGTGGACGGATTCGCAGGCATCGACGTATGGCTGGTCCAGGACGACTCCGCTGCGACGGCGCTGGTCGAGTCGGCAACCCGGGGCGGATCCCGGCAGGTCATCGCGCAGACCTATCTGCCTGACGTCGAGGGCGGCAACAAACGCTTGTTCGTCGTCGACGGGGAGATCGTCGGCACCGTGCTCCGCCGCCCGTGCGACGACGATTTCCGGATCGGTCCGCCAGTGGCTCCGGCCGAGCCGGATGCCGACGATCGTCGCATCGTCGCTGCGCTCGCTCCCCTGCTCCGCACCCACGGAATCATCGTGGCCGGCCTCGACGTGATCGCCGGCCGGCTCATCGAAGTCAATGTCACCTGTCCCGGTGGCATGCACAAGACCGATGCCCTCCTGGGCACCGATCTCAGCGGCGCGATCATGCGCCACCTTCTCCAACCCATCCACCAGAAAGGACGGCGGTCCGCATGAGCGACATCGTCATCATCTCCATCTCCCTGCTGGGAATCTTGGTCTTCGTGCTCGGAGCGAATGTCACCCATCACCGGGCGAAGCGCGGCGACACCGGTCAGCAGATCCCGACCGATCCGACGGACAAGCTGTGGATCGCCCAGCGAGCGCACGGGAACGCTGCCGAGTACGTACCGACGTTGATCGGACTGTTGATCCTGTGCTCGACCCTCACTGACGGCTGGTGGCTCAACACGCTTGCGCTCGTTGCCCTGGCCGCCCGCCTCGCACACGCCGTCGGCATGCTGACCTCGAAGAGCATCGTGACCCACGGGGGCATCCGGGATCTTGGTGCTGGCCTGACTTACCTCTCCGGATTTGCCCTCGGCGTGACAGCTCTGATCGCGATCTGACCATGGGCGGCGCCAACGATCGGCGACCCGTTGTCGGGGTGGTCGGTCATGGGCTGGTCGTGCCGCGGCCGTTCGGCGACATGCCGGTGGTCGGCACACCTCGGACGTATGTCGACCGGCTCGCCGGCGTCGGGCTCCGGCCCCTCCTGATCCCCGGTGTGCACGGGGTCGACCTGCTGGATCTGGTCGATGCCCTCGTGCTCACCGGCGGGGGTGACCTGGACGCAGCGTTGTCGGGGGTGGGGCCGGACCAGGCCCAAGAGGTCGACCGCTCTCGGGACGACGCAGAGATGACCCTCGTCCACGCGGCCGCTGACCTACGGATCCCGGTGCTCGGCTGCTGCCGAGGACTTCAGGTGTTGGCGGTTGCCTTCGGCGGCACCCTTCGCACCGTGGACGATCACGTACAGCCCGGATCCGGACACGAGGTTCGGACCGAGCCAGGGTCGTTGATCTCACGACTGATCGGCCCCTCGGCTCAGACAACCGCCCTGCACAAGCAGTCCATCGCTGACCCGAGCCCGTCCTGGCGACCGACCGCGTGGGCGGACAGCACGATCGAGGCGATCGAACCGGTCGAGCCGGGCTGGCCGGCACTTGGGGTGCAGTGGCATCCCGAGCTGGGCGGCGTGCGTGGGCTTGTCGACGAAACCGGGCCGGCGGTGTTCACCTGGCTCGCGACGGTCGCCGCGGCACACCGCGAGACACGCCGCGTGTTGGCCTAGTTGCCCTGGGCCCGGCGCCAGCGGATGCCGGCCTCGATGAAGTCGTCGATCTCGCCGTCGAGCACGGCCTGGGTGTTGCCGGTTTCGTACTCGGTGCGCAGGTCCTTGACCATTTGATAGGGGTTGAGGACGTAGTTGCGCATCTGGTCACCCCAGGACGCCTGCACGTCGCCGCGCATCTCGTCGAGCTGGGCCCGCTCCTCGGCCTTCTTGAGGGCAAGCAGCTTGGCCTTGAGGATCACCATCGCGCTGGCCTTGTTCTGCAGCTGGCTCTTCTCGTTCTGGCAGCTGACGACAGTGCCCGTGGGGATGTGGGTCAGGCGTACGGCGGAGTCGGTGGTGTTGACGCTCTGGCCGCCGGGACCGGACGAGCGGAACACGTCGACCCGGATGTCTTCCTCGGGGATGTCGATCTCGTCGGTCTGCTCGAGCACCGGCACGACCTCGACGGCCGCGAACGATGTCTGGCGACGGCCCTGGTTGTCGAACGGCGAGATGCGTACCAGCCGGTGCGTGCCCGCCTCGACCGAGAGCGTGCCGTATGCATACGGCGCCTTGACCGCGAATGTCGTTGACTTGATGCCGGCCTCTTCGGCGTACGAGGTGTCGTAGACCTCGACGGTGTAGCCGTGGCGCTCGGCCCAGCGGATGTACATGCGCTGGAGCATCAGGGCGAAGTCGGCGGCGTCGACGCCACCCGCGCCGGAGCGGATCGAGACGAGGGCGTCGCGGATGTCGTACTCCCCCGACAGCAGCGTGCGGATCTCGAGGGAGTCGATGGCCTTCTGGATGCGGGCGATCTCGTTGGCGACCTCGGCCTCGGCGTCGACGTCGCCCTCCTCGACCGCCATCTGGTGCATCAGGTCGACATCGTCGAGGCGCTGGCGCAGGCTCGTGACGCGCTCGACCTCGGCCTGGAGAGTCGAGAGCCGGCCGGTGACGCGCTGGGCATTTGCCTGGTCATCCCACAGATCGGGGGCAGCGACCTCGGCCTCAAGGGTCGCGATCTCGGCGCGAATCGAGTCGAGATCGAGGACCTTCTCGATCGACGTCAGGGTCGAGTCGAGGGCCTTCGTCTGGTCTGCAAAATCCACGGTTGCCACCCGTCGAGGTTACAGGGGGAACTCACACGCTCTTGCGGCGGAACTCCCGTGCGCTGGTCGGCCCGTCGGCGCCGTGCGACTTCTCGCTGCCGTCGCGCTCCACACCCTCCGCCGAGGCGTGCTTGTTGGAGTTCTTCTTGTCGAGCGCCTCGCGGAACTTGGCCTTCATGTCTTCGGCGTTGCCTTTGGATTCAGCCATGCCCCCACCCTATGCCCCATGTCCTTCGCTGATCTGTGATGGGATCGACGCGTGACCGACGACTGCCTGTTCTGCCAGATCATCGCCGGCACGGTCGACGCGACGATCGTGCTCGAGGAGGAGCACGTCGTCGGATTCCTCGACGTACGACCGGTGTTCAAGGGCCACGTGCTGCTGGTGCCACGTGAGCACCTGGTCACGCTGGCCGATCTGCCCGAGCGCCTGATGGTGCCGTTGTTCGGAGCGGCCCAGCGCGTGGGCAACGCGATCACCTCGGGCCTCGGCGCCCAGGGCACGTTCGTAGCGATGAACAATGTCGTCTCGCAGAGCGTCGCCCACCTGCACGTCCACGTCGTGCCGCGCACGAAGGGCGATGGACTCCGCGGCTTCTTTTGGCCGCGCACGAAATATGTCGAGGGCGAGGCCGAGGAGTATGCCGCCAAGATTCGCGCCGCCCTCAGCCACTGAGCCTTAGCTGCGAGGTCGCGGCCGCTCCCACAAACCCTTCCCCCGAAGAGCGATGTGGAACAGATAGTGCCGAACCGCCGCCCGTTTGGGAAGCCCTGTCACGAAAGATCTGTGGACGACGGCTCCGATCGGCTGTGCTGAGCGGTGCTCAGACGAACGTGAGCTTGGCGGCGATGCCGGCCAGTTGGTCCGAGACGCCCGCCAGAGGGTGCGGCGCCACGAACAGGTGCCCAGCTTGGGTGGCCAACTCCTCGAGCCGTTCCGTCATCAGCATCTGCTCGGACCGGCCCTCAGGCAGGCGCTGCAGATCACGCGGCAGGGAGAACGTCATGCCGGCGTTCGTGCCCGGGTGGGCGTGACTGGCCGGCAGGCTCGCGAGGTGGCTGGCCAGACCGTCGAGCACGAACATCAGGTCGATCGCGAGCGAGATCATCGCCATCTTGTCACCACGGTGGGCCGGTGTGCGCCCAAACGTCTGCACGAGCGCCCGGACCATGTGGCTGTAGATCGAGTTGGCCAGATCGAGGACGAGCACCGAATCAGGGTGGTTGATCAGGACGTGTGGTCCGGGATCGAGCGGATGCCTCGGCACCGGATTGTGCGCCACCGGGAACGCCGGTTCGAAGTCCGGGTCCGCGGCCAGGAAGGCGGTGAAGTCCTCCTTGACGCGCACGAAGCGCTGATAGTGGCTGTCCTCGCTGTGGCTCGGGGCACCCTCACCCTGCTCGATGATGGTGCCGATCGCGGCCTCTGCGCTCGCGAGGTCCGACACCTCGATCAAGCCGGGCAAGGATGCCTCAGCTTGGCCGATCTGGGCGCCGGGATCGCCACAGAAGAGCACGCTCTCTCCGTGTGCGCCCGCCAGCACGTCGAAGCCGTGGCGAATGCCGCGATACAGGTGGCCGACCGTCTGGTAGTCCTGCGCGCCGGGCATCAGCCGGCCCTTCTTCAGCGTGCGGTGATAGTTGAGCGGGTGGTCGAACCCCGTGGCGTCGTGCAGCTCGATGCCTTCGGGCCGTTCGAGGAAGATGAAGTGGTCGAGAAGGACCGGCGAAAACGTCGACAGCTCCAGGATGATGCCGGACGGGAGTCGGCCGGGCGGCACCGGGAACTCAGGTCGCGAGAAGTGTGGGCCTGCGCCGATCGACGAGGTGAGGTTGGCGACCAGGGCGAGGTGACCCATCTCCTCCACCGCGACGGACAGGATCGCCGAACGCCAGCGGGTCACCGCTTCGACCTGGTCCAGCGTGAGGCCGTCCTCGGTGCTGCGCTTCAGGCTCCACGCGGCATACAGATAGCAGCACATGATGCTGTGCTCGACCGCGGCCGCTTCGGCCAGCAGATAGATGAGTTCCTCACGCGTTTCGACCCTGATCATTGGCTCAACCATGGCGCCGCCCTCCGTCTGCTCGCGAAGACGATATCGCGGGACTAAGGCTTCTTGGCGCCATTCATCTGGTTGATCGCGACGAACACTGCGCCGACCGCCACGAAGACGACGCCCAGTCCGGCGTCTCCAAGAATGAACAACACGACTGCAGCAACGAAGAAGATGGCAGCGGCATATTGGTTGTAGCTCATCATTCGACCGTAGCCCCGATCACCGCGAAGGCACGCCGGCCGTTCCCGGACCGACGATGGTCGACTCCTGCAACCTTCTCCACCGGTTCGTGTAACTCCGTGTTAACGCACTCGTTGTGACGTGGGACACAACTTGAGCCAGAGGAGCACGATCGTGCGTCGTAGTGCCGTTGTCACCGTCTTTAGCGTCCTTGCTGTCGGAGCGGCGGTGCTGCCGGCTCAGGCCGACACGACCGTCCCCAGTCCGGCCACCGCCGACTCCTATGGCGTCGTCCGCAATGTCGTCCCGGCGGGCCAGCGCGGCTCGATCGATGCGGCCGACCTTGTCAAGGTGCTGGCCGGCGGTGGGCTCACCGCGACCGACGGCAAGAACGCCCCGACCAACTACGCCGATCAGCTCGAGATGTATGACGACCTCAACAAATACAAGCCGGCCGACATCACCGACACGGTGATCGACAAGGACTACAAGAAGGCCGGCTTCGTGCCGGAAAAGGTCGTCAGCACCGAGTCACCCAAGACTGGCGTCTCGATCGTCCGCGATGCGTACGGCGTCCCCTACATCACCGGCAAGACGTATGAGGACACCGAGTTCGGAGCCGGATTTGCCGGCACCCAGGACCGGATGTTCCTGATGGACGCCCTGCGCCACCTCGGTGCCGGTCGCGGCGCTGAGTTCGTCGGCGGCACTCCCGGCAACATCGCGATGGACCGCGCCCAGGTGCGTTCGGCGTTCTACACCCCGAAGGAAGCCGAGGACCAACTCCAGATCATCGCCGACGAGAACGGTGCGGAAGGCGCCCGGCTGCTCAAGGGCGCCGATGCGTACATCGCCGGCATCAACGCAGCTCAGGAGAAGATGTGCCCGGCGCTGCTGCCGACCGGCCCCAAGTGCCCTGCCGAATATCTCGCCCTGCAGAAGAAGCCCACCCCGTGGACTAGGGCAGACCTGACCTACGTCGCCTCGCTCGTCGGCGGCATCTTCGGCAAGGGCGGCGGACACGAGTTCGCCAACGGCATCTTCTACGACAAGCTCGTCAAGAAGTACGGCAAGGCCAAGGCCGACAAGATGTTCTCCAGCCTGACCGAGAAGAACGACACCGAGGCGCCGACCACCTCGACGCTCTCCTTCCCGTACGACAACAAGTCGTTCAACCCCGACCAGCCCGGTGTGGCGATCCCGGATCTCGACGGGCCGTCCGCCTCAGCCACCGGCGACGACGTGGGCGGCAGCACCAACCTGGTGCAGACCCTCCTCGACGCGTTGCGCCTCGGGCTGACCGGCGTACCCGCCCCCGAGCCCGCATCCGCCAAGGCGACGAAGGCTGGTGACAAGCCGGCGATCGACCTCAGCACGCTGTTCACCAACTCGGGCATGAGCAATGCGCTCCTGATCGGCGCCAAGGCCACCAAAACCGGCCACCCGTTGGTCGTGTTCGGACCACAGACCGGCTATTACAACCCGCAACTGTTGTCCGAGCAGGTGCTGATGGGCCCGGGCGTCATGGCCCGCGGCGTGTCGTTCGCCGGCACCCAGCTCGTCGTCGAGCTCGGCCACGGCCTCGACTATGCGTGGTCGGCCACCAGCGCCGGCAGCGACAACATCGACACCGTCGCCGAGAAGCTGTGCAACGCCGACGGCAGCAAACCCACGGTCAACTCGACGTCGTACCTCAAGGACGGCGGCGCCTGCGTGCCGATGCAGTACAACGAGCAGAAGGAGACCGTGATCCCCAACATCTCGGCTCCGGTCACCCCGAGCACGATCAAGATGCAGATCTGGCGCACCAACCACGGCATCGTGCAGACCCGCACCACCGTCAAGGGCGTGCCGGTCGCGATGGTGCTCCAGCGCACGACGTACGGACGCGAAGCGGCCTCGATCCTGGGCTTCTCGCGCTTCAACAACCCCGACTTCGTGCACGATGCGACATCGTTCAAGAAGGCCGCCGCCGGCATCGACTACACGTTCAACTGGTTCTACGCCGACGACAAGGACATTGCGTACTTCTCGTCGGGTCGCCTGCCGAATCGCGCGTCAGGCACCGACTCGGAGTTGCCGCGCTGGGGCGACAAGAAGTACGACTGGACCGGCTTCCTGTCCGACGCCAAGCACGTCCAGCAGATCGATCCGCCGACCAACTACCTCGCGAGCTGGAACAACAAGCCGGCCAAGGACTACGCGGCCGCCGACGATGAGTGGTCGGACGGTCCGGTCCACCGATCCCAGGAGCTGAGCCTGCGCGCCGCTGCGGCGGTCAAGAAGGGCAATGTCACCCGTGCCGGGCTCGACGGCATCCTGATGGATGCTGCCACCGAGGACCTGCGTGCCGAAACCCTGTTGCCCACATTGCTCAAGGTCATCGGCAACGATCCCAAGACCGCTGAGGCACGCAAGCTGCTGAGCGACTGGCAGGCCGACGGCGCCCACCGCGTCGACCGCGCGCGCACGGGTGCGTACGACCATCAGGCCGCGATCCGGATCTTCGACACCTGGTGGCAGGACGGCGACAATGCGCTGGCCTATGACTTCGCGTCGAAGGGCCTCGGCTCGGACATGGCGAAGGCTCTGCCGCAGCCGCTGGACGACCACCCGAATCAGGGTCAGGGCTCATCGTGGCTCGGATCGCCGTGGTACTCCTACATCGACAAGAACCTCCGCAGCCTGACCGGCGCGACGGTGAAGACGCCATTCGCCTACAGCCTGTGCGGCACGTTCAGCCAGTGCCAGGCATCGCTGCGGGCCTCCCTGGCCGCCGCGGTCCAGCGCGCCGAGACCGCCCAGAAGGTGACGAGCCCCGACAAGCTGACATACGACAAGTCGCTCGACTACATCCGTCCCACCACGGGCGGCATCGTGAGCGTGCGCCCGATCGACTGGCAGAACCGGCCGACGTTCCAGCAGGTTGTCGACTACCGCACCCACCGGGCGCGCTAGGTCGGCGGACTTGAGGAACGACCGAGGCCGGCGACCAGCGGAGCGACCAGCCGCAGGAATCGATCGGGCGAGGCGTCGCGGTTGACGACCTGGCGGATCGCGACGCCGATCGCATAGTCGACGGCCGCCTCGGCCAGGATCTCGAGCGTCTTGTCGTCGACGTCATCGACGGTGACCAGCGAACGTACGACAACCGCCGCCTGGGCGACTGCGGCCATCTGGCGAGCGGTCTGCGCGGCGGCCAGGCGGGTGTCGCCGATCGTGTCGAGCAGCAGCTCCAGCTCGAACCGCACCCAGCCAGATGCATTGGCCTCCACGGCCCAGGCGCGTACGTGCTCGAGCACCTCATCGGGTGACGCGACACCACCCACGCGGTCGCCCAGTGCTGAGATCTGCTCGGTCTGGAGACCCTCGGCGACGCCGAGCGCGAGATCGGCCTTGCTCCCGAAGCTGGAGTAGACGATGCCGGTGGTGAAGCCGGCGTCGCGGGCGACCGTGGCCAGCGAGGTGGCGAGATAGCCATCGCGGAGGAACGACTTCCGCGCGACGCTCAGGACGGTCTCGCGGTTGCGCTCCTGCACCTGCGATCGGGTGAGGCTCGTCATGGCCCAAGCCTAGTCGCGCGGTCAGGCGTTGGAGATACCCGCGGTGCCTTGCTGACCGGGGGCGGTGCCGCCCTGGCCCCCGCCGGGCTGGAAGCCGCCTTGTCCTTGACCGGGTGCGCCGCCGAAGCCACCGCGTCCGCCCGGACCGCCTTGTCCGCCGCTGTCGGCTCCGCTCCCGGCGGCGCCCAACGCCGCACCGGCACCGAGGCCGAGCACCACGACCGCCAGCGCTGCCGCCACCGTCGTACGCACTGGCCAGCTCGAATTCTGTTCGTCATTCATCAGGCCACCGTGACCGGGGCACCTGTCATCCGCCTGTGACCGCACTCTCGGGCACCTGAGGGACGCTCTCACAGGAATCTCACAGGCTGTTCTTACGCCGGACGCGATTTGCCACCCCACACTTGAGTCATGGCGCCCTCTTTGACCAGACCTGATGGATCAGCCCTCCGCGTTCTCGTCGTCGACGACGAGGTCAACATCGCGGAGCTCCTGCAGATGGCCCTGCGCTATGAAGGCTGGGAGATCTCGCTGGCGCACAGCGGCCGCGCTGCTGTGGCCTCGGCCAAGGACTTCTCGCCGGACGCCATCGTGCTCGACATGATGCTGCCCGACTTCGACGGCATGGAGGTCCTGCGCAAGGTGCGCGCCCAGTCTCCCGACATCCCCGTCCTGTTCCTGACCGCGCGTGACTCGGTCGAGGACCGGGTTGCCGGCCTCACCGCAGGCGGCGACGACTACGTCATCAAGCCATTCAGCCTGGAAGAGGTCGTTGCCCGCCTGCGCGGGCTGATGCGGCGTACGGGCGCCACCGCGGCGCGCCCCAACGCCGTCATCAAGGTCGGCGACCTCAGCCTGGATGAGGACAGTCGTGACGTCGAGCGGGCTGGACGGCCCATCGATCTGACCGCGACCGAGTTCGAGCTGCTGCGCTATCTCATGCGCAACCCCCGACGGGTGCTGTCGAAGGCGCAGATCCTCGACCACGTCTGGGACTACGACTTCGGCGGCCAGGCCAATGTCGTCGAGATCTACATCTCGTACCTGCGCAAGAAGATTGACTTCGGTCAGGAGCCGATGATCCACACCAAGCGCGGTGCCGGCTACGTACTGAAACCGGCAGAGTAGGTCCCGTGCGCAGCCTCCTGCCCGCCTCGCTGACCGGCCGGCTCATCGTCACGGCGGTGGCGCTCGTTGCTGTCGTGAGCATCCTGCTCACCGTGGCATCTGCGCTGGTCATGCGGTCCTACCTGACCGGCAGGCTCGACGATCAGCTCGACCAGTCACTCAACCGGGCCCAAATCTTCGTTGGCCGGGAAGTGCCCAACGACAGCGGCGGCTCAGCACCCAACGGCGGTTTCGGCAACACCTTCGGTGGCGAACCGCCACCGGTCGCTCGTGGCCAGGGAGCTGGAAGTGTGACTGCGTTGTACGACGCAGATGGGTTGCGCGGCTCGGTCATCACTACCAGCGGATCGCTTCGCGACATGTCCCGAAGTGCCCTCAGCACCATCGCGACCGTCAAGACCGGTGCAGATCCCCACACCATCTCTCTTCCTGCGCTCGGCTCATACCGCGTTGCTGCCACCAAGACCCCGACGGGTGCCGTGGTGTGGCAGGGACTACCCACGAAGGATCTCGACAGCACCATCGCGAGCCTCATCTGGTGGGAGTCGCTGCTGGCGCTTGCCGGCATCGCGATCGCCGCGGTGGGCGGTCGCATCCTCGTACGCCGTCAGCTCCAGCCCTTGCGCGACGTGGCGGCGACCGCCCATGAGGTCACCGCGATGCCGCTGTCCTCGGGCCTGGTCGGCGAGACCGTACGCGTCCCCGCGGAGCTCACCGACCCGTCGAACGAGGTGGGCCAGGTCGGCGAAGCCCTCAACCAGTTGCTGGGCCACGTCGAGCAGGCGCTCGATGCCCGACATGAGAGCGAGCAGCAGGCACGGAAGTTCCTTGCCGATGCCTCGCACGAGCTGCGCACTCCCCTGTCGACGATCAAGGGGTATGCCGAGCTCAGCCGCCGCACCGGCCGCGAGGATCCTGACCAGATCCTGGCCAAGGTCGAGTCCGAGGCCGGCCGGATGTCGACCCTGGTCGAAGACATGCTGCTGCTCGCGCGGCTGGACGCTGGACGAGAGCTGGAGCTCCAAGACGTCGATCTGACCCGACTGCTGGTCGAGGCGATCAACGATGCCCGCGTCGTCGATCCCGAGCATCATTGGACGTTCGACGTCCCGGATGAGCCCATTGTGATCCGCGGCGACGAGCAGCGGCTCCACCAGGCGGTGACCAACCTGCTGACGAATGCGAGTCGTCATACGCCGCCCAAGACCACGGTGAGCGGACGCCTGCGGGTCGATGCCGACCAGGTCGTGATCGACATCCATGACGACGGACCGGGAATCGATCCAGAGATCCTGCCGACCCTGTTCGACCGCTTCACCCGCGGAGACTCCTCACGCACCCGCGCATCGGGTGGAGCCGGTCTCGGCATGTCGCTCGTGCAGGCGATCGTGCACGGTCACTACGGCACGGCGACCGTGACGAGCGAGCCCGGCGACACCACGTTCACGCTGACTCTGCCGTTGCGCTGAGTCTTCTGCCGAGGGCTCACAGAAGGCCCACAGTCTGACCACACGGCCATGCCAGAGCGATCCCACATCGTCATGGGTATGAACCAGACACTCCTTGCGCCACCTGCGGAAATGCCGCCCGTGGCCGCCTATGCACACGACGGCCACCGCGCCACTCCGACTCGGCTGACTCGCCTCTGGCGGGGGCGCCCGGAGGACTCAGCGCTCATACGTCCGGCCCTCTTCGCCCTCCTGCTCGCCACCGCTGTGCTCTATCTCTGGGACCTCGGCGCATCCGGTTGGGCCAACTCGTTCTACTCCGCCGCGGTGCAGGCCGGCTCGACATCGTGGAAGGCATTCTTCTTCGGCTCCTCCGACGCCGCGAACTCGATCACCGTCGACAAGACGCCGATGTCGCTGTGGCCCATGGAGCTGTCCGTACGCATCTTCGGACTCTCGGCGTGGAGCATCCTCGTCCCACAGGCGCTGATGGGCGTCGGCGCGGTCGGACTGCTGTATGCGACCGTGCGCCGCACAACCCGCAATGCGTGGGCCGGCCTGTTCGCCGGAGCGATCCTGGCTTTGACGCCGGTCGCGGTGCTGATGTTCCGGTTCAACAACCCCGACGCGCTGCTGACCCTGCTGCTGGTCGCTGCCGTGTACGCCACATTGCGCGCCCTCGAGTCGCCCGAACGGGCAGTTCGCTGGCTCGCCTTTGGTGGCGCGCTCGTCGGCTTCGCGTTCCTGACCAAGATGTTGCAGGCATTCCTCGTCCTTCCGCCGCTGGCCATCGTCTACCTGATCGCGGCCAAGCCCTCGGTGGGCGTACGTCTGCGCCACCTGCTGATCGCCTTCGGGTCGATGATCGCGGCAGCCGGCTGGTGGGTCGCAATCGTCCAGCTGTGGCCCGCGTCGAGTCGGCCGTACATCGGCGGATCGCAGAACAACTCGATCCTCGAGCTGACCCTCGGCTACAACGGCTTCGGCCGGCTCAGCGGCAATGAGACCGGCTCCGTCGGGGGCGGCGGTGGCAACGGTGGCGGCAACTGGGGTGCCACCGGTCTGTTCCGACTGTTCAACTCCGAGATCGGCGGCCAGATCGCCTGGCTGCTTCCTGCCTCGCTCGCCCTGCTGGCGCTTGGCCTGTGGTTCCGTCGCTCCGCTGGTCGCACCGACCGACAGCTCAGCGGACTCATCGTGTGGGGCGGCTGGCTGCTCGTCACCGGTCTGACCTTCAGCTTCATGGCCGGCATCTTCCACGCCTACTACACGGTGGCCCTGGCGCCGGCGATCGCCGCAGTAGTCGCGATCGGCGCGAGTCTGCTGTGGGAGCACCGCACGTCGCACGTCGCCACCCTCGGCGCGGCCTTCGTCATCGCGATGACCGCGGCGATGAGCTACACACTTCTGGGTCGCAGTGCGAGCTTCGTCCCGTGGGTCAAGTATGTCGTGGTCATCGCGGGCGTCGCTGCCGCGTTCCTGATCGTGCTGCACCGCTACCTGCCGCGCCGAGCTCTCGCCGCGGTCGCGATTGCGACTGTCATCTCCACGCTCGCCGGACCCGCGGCGTACGCCGTCGACACCGCGACGACCCCGCACTCCGGCTCGATCCCGACAGCCGGCCCTAACAGCGGCGGTCAAGGCGGACCCGGCGGTGGCGGAGGTCAGCGTCCTGGCGGAGGTGGCGGCTTCACCGGCCGTCCCGGACAGACCCAGGGCACGACGCAGGGCCAGACCGGTCAGGGCACGACCCAGCGCACAACGGGCCAGGGGTCGACCGGCGGCCTGCTCACCGGCTCACAGTCCACCAGCACGATAACCAAGCTGCTGCAGACCGACGCCAGCTCGTACACCTGGGTCGCGGCCGCAATCGGCTCCAACTCAGCAGCCGGCTACCAGCTCGCCGCCCAGCTCCCGGTGATGCCGATCGGTGGCTTCAACGGGTCAGACCCGAGCCCGACCCTGGCGCAGTTCAAGCAGTACGTCGCAGACGGTGAGATCCACTACTTCATCGCCAGCAGCGGAAGTGGTGGCGGTCCGGGCAATGCGACGGGCAGCGCGAGCACCCAAATCTCGACCTGGGTGGCCGCGAACTTCACCGCCAAGACCGTCGACGGCGTCACGGTCTATGACCTCTCCGGCGGCATCAGGTGATCGGCAACCTGGCGACTGACACCGGCGCCCCGATGCTCGAGCTGGACCGCTCACCGGTGCTCGACATCGTGATCCCGGTCTACAACGAGGAGACCGCCCTGGTCGGGTCGGTGGACACCGTCCGGGCTCACATGAAGACGCTCGGCTACGACTACCGGATCACGATCGCGGACAACGCCAGCACCGATGCGACGAGTCTCCTCGCTCACCAGCTCGCGCACCGCTACCCCGACGTCCGGGTGGTCAGCCTGGCCCGCAAGGGCCGTGGACATGCGCTCAAGCAGGCGTGGTCGAGGTCGGACGCGGAAGTCCTCGTCTACATGGACGTCGACCTCTCCACCGATCTCAACGCCCTCCTGCCACTCGTGGCGCCGTTGCTGTCGGGTCACTCTGACCTGGCGATCGGCTCGCGACTCGCCCGCTCATCGCGGACGATCCGTGGCCCCAAGCGCGAGGTGATCTCCCGGTCGTACAACCTGCTGCTGCGAAGCACGCTGCGTACTCGCTTCTCGGACGCGCAGTGCGGATTCAAGGCGATCCGGCGCGATGTGGCCACCCGGCTCCTTCCGCTGATCGAGGACGACGAGTGGTTTTTCGACACCGAGCTTCTGGTGGTTGCCGAACGCGCCGGGCTCCGCATCCACGAAGTCCCTGTCGACTGGATCGATGACATCGACAGCCGGGTCGACATCGTGCGTACGGCCACCGCGGACCTCCGCGGAATGGGCCGACTCGGCTGGGCCCTGCTTCGCGGACGCGTCCCGTTGGCCGAGGTCACGCAGACTCTCGGACGAGCGACCGCACGGAGCGCCGGCGGACGACTCAGTGCCCAGCTGGTGATCTTCGCCCTGATCGGCATGGCGTCGACTGTGGGCTACGGGCTGTTGTTCGTGCTGCTTCGCGGCCACCTCGGACCGCAGCAGGCCAATGCGGCCGCGCTGGCAATCACGGCGGTCGCCAACACCGCAGCCAATCGCCGATTCACCTTCGGATTCCAGGGGCGAAGCCATGCGATGCGGCATCAGGTGCAGGGCCTGCTCGTCTTCGGTGCGGGTCTCGGCATCACCAGCGCCTCACTGCTGCTGCTGAACCGCATCAGCGGGCCGCACCACCCTCTGCAGGAAGTCGCCGTGCTCACGGTCGCCAACCTCTTCGTGACGTTGATGCGGTTCGTGCTGATGCGGGTCTGGATCTTCCGGGGCGCCAAGAACTGATCGAACGGGCCAATGTGGTTGTCTCACCCCAGTTCTTGCACCAAGATCACAGGAGTGAGAGGCACCATCCACGGAGAAAGTGACGAACATGGCTCAGAAACAGTCCATCCTCGGTCGCATCGGCCAGTTGACCCGCGCCAACATCAACTCGCTCCTCGACAAGGCCGAAGACCCTGAGAAGATGCTCGACCAGCTTGTTCGCGACTACACCAACTCGATCGCCGAGGCCGAGGACGCCGTCGCCCAGACGATTGGCAATGTGCGGTTGGCAGAGGCCGACTACGCCGAAGACGTCGCCGCCGTCAAGGAATGGGGCGCCAAGGCCCTCGCGGCATCACAAAAGGCCGACCAGCTGCGGACCTCCGGCCAGACCGCGGACGCGGACAAGTTCGACACCCTCGCGAAGGTCGCGCTGAGCAAGCAGATCGGCTTTGAGAACGAGGCCAAGACGGCGGCCCCGCAGATCGCCACACAGAACGCGACGGTCGAGCAGCTCAAGACCGGGTTGATCAACATGCAGGGCAAGCTGGGCGAGCTGCAGTCCAAACGCGATGAGTTGGTGGCCCGCTCCAAGACCGCCGATGCCCAGGCCAAGGTCCAAGAGGCCGTGTCGTCGATCAATGTCCTCGATCCGACCAGCGAGCTGTCCCGCTTCGAGGAGAAGGTCCGCCGCGACGAGGCGCAGGTTGCCGGGCACGCCGAGTTGGCCTCGTCCAGCCTCGACTCGCAGTTCGCCGAGCTCGAAGGCGACAGCACCGCGGCTGAGGTCGAGGCCCGACTCTCCGAGCTCAAGGGCGCAGGCGCACCGGCGGCAGTAGAAGCCCCGGCCGCTCCGAGCACACCGGCCGCCGGATGAAGCTCAACGAGTCCTTCAGCTACTCAGGCTCAGATGTCGAGAGTGTCTATGCCCTGATCACCGACCAGGAATTCCGCACCGAGTCCTGCGCCAACCAGGGCTCGACCGACTACACCGTGACAGTGGAGGAGAAGGGTGACGGTGCCACGGTCACCGTGATCCGCACCCAGGCCGCCGAGCTGCCCGAGTTCGTCAAGAAGCTCACCGGCAGCACCGTCAAGGTCAAGCAGACCGAGGTGTGGAGCGGACCCGGTGCCGACGGCAGTCGCTCCGCCGACGTCAAGGTCAGCATCATCGGTCAACCTGCGGAGATGATCGGAAAAGCCGTTCTCAGCGCCACCGGCGACGGGTCCGAATTCGTGCTGAACGGCGACGTCAAGGTGTCGATCCCGTTCATCGGCAAGAAGATCGAGCCCGAGATCGCCAAGGCGATCACCTCGTCCCTGCGCGAAGAGGTCGCATACGGGATGGAGAGGCTCTAGGACACCAGCTGGAGCACGACGTCGATCTCCTGGGTCGCGTACCACGCAAGATCTCCGGAGCCATCGACATCGACGTGGAATGCTGCGACATCGTCGAGGGTCAGCGCGTCGTCTGAGCCCCCGACATCCGCAGCTGCGACGACCGATCCGTGCGAAGCGGCCTCTTCGAGGGCGGCGTGCTCGTCCTCTTCGTCCTCGGTCTCGGCGCGAAATGCCGGACCGGTGACGCGTATGCCCTCGGCAAGCTGCTGGAGCTGCTCCGCATCGAGTGCGACGTAGATCCTCACCACGGCCGGCTCACGTCTTGGCCGGGCGCTGTCGACCGCGTGGCGCGTGGCCGCGGCGTTTGTCGATCGTCTCGACCAGCTCGAGCAGTGCATCCTCGATGCACTGCGCCAGCACGTCGACGTCGGGCACGGCATCTCGATCGGCGACGATCCCGAAGAACACCTTGCTGGTGTACGACGTCACTCCGATCGCGACGGCTCGGTTGCCGCTCAGCGGAATGCAGGGGTAGACCTCGCTGACCACATCGCCGGCCATGTAGACCGGATCCTTGGGCCCCGGCACATTGGTGATCACGATCTGGTGCCCGCGATTCTCCTCCGCCGAAGCCACCCGCGCTCCGACCGCGTGGAACGTCGAGGTGGCAAATCCCGGGAGATCAGCCAGCTTGTTGGCGGCAACCGCCGATCCGGTCTCGCGGTGGTCCTTCAGTGCATACGAGACCTGGTGAAGGCGCACCACCGGATTGGACTCCCCCACCGGCAATGACAGCAGGTGTCCCCGGACCTTGGAGCCCAACGACGTCGGCAGACCGTCATCGGCGACGACCGACATCGGCACCATAGCGCGAAATCTCGTCTTGGCCGTGACCGGCTCGGCGCGGGTCAGCATCCAGCCGCGGATGCCCCCGGTGATCGCCGCGAGAATCACGTCGTTGACCGTGCCACCATGTGCGTCGCGGACCATGCGGAAGTCGTCGAGACTCGCCGCGAGCGAGGCGAACTTGCGGTGCCGAGACAGCTCGGCCGACAGGACGCTGTGTGGCGCCTGGGCGTCGGACCCGATCAGCGGCAGGCGTCTGGTGAGTCGCCCAAGATTGCGCTCGGCAATCCGCAGCGCCTCACCGGGATGCCGGATATTGCGATTGACCGAATCGGCGACCAGCGCCGCCGCATTGGGTTCGGACCGCGGATTCCAGTCGTCGTGCGGGATGTCGCGATCATGCGCCGCCTCCTCGAGCAGGACCTGCGCAAGATCGACCGTCTCCGAGCCGTCGACCAGCGCCTGGTGTGCCTTGAACAGCAGCGCGACCCGGCCGTCGGTCAGCCCCTCGATCAGGTAGAGCTCCCACAATGGACGGTCGAGGTCGAGCCGCCGGGCGATAAGCCGTCCCACCAGCTCGTGCAGCGAGCCGGTCGTGCCCGGGCGCGGGAGGGCCGATCGGCGTACGTGCAGGGAGATGTCGAAATTCTCGTCATCGACCCACACCGGGGGGCCGAAACCACCGGGAACGGCGCGCGGCACCTGGCGGTAGCGGGGCACCAAGGCGATCCGCTCGTTGATGACGTGGATCAAGCGGTCATAGTCGAGCGGCTGGGGTCCCGGCTCGAGGATCGCAAGAGAGGCGATCTGGCGGGGCACGCTCGGGCTGTCCTGCTGCAGGAACATCGCATCCAGCGGGCTCAACCGTTGCATGACTCTCCTCGTGACGTCCTGAGGAGAAGTTACCACCGGGTCAAGCTGTCGAAGTCGCCACGACACCACGTGGCGCGAGTGCCCCGGCAAGAACCTCGACTCGGGCGACGAATGGAGAGCCCCCACTTGTCCACGGGAGCGCGGATCCCCAGATGGTGATGACACCAAGTCATGGGAAACTGGACACATGCCGCCTCTCACCCCGAGGTTCCTCACGCTGGCTGACGTCGGCGAAGTTCTCAACGTCACGGTGCGTCAGGTCTACGCTCTCGTACGCTCCGGGGACCTGCGCGGCATCCAGATCGGTGGACGCGGTCAGTGGCGCATCGAGGCCGTCGAGCTCGAGGACTACATCTCTCGGCAGTACGCTCGCGCTGATCACGTCGATCAGAACGACGACGTCACGTCCGACCGCTGACCCAGGTGCCGCCCGCAGCGATAATCGCCTCGATGGAGGTCGCTATGGTCGCAGCCGAGATTGCTGGCCGGACGGTGCATCGCGGGCACGCTCACGCGCTGTCGCAGTATGACTTGAGCCGCCAACGCGCCGCGGCGAGCGCATCCGGAGACACACAGCCCTCACGTGGGCCTGAGTCCGGACTCAGCGATTGTTCTTGCGCGACTTCCGCTGCTGCTTGGCCTTCTGACGTGCCCGGTTCTTGGCATTGGCCTGACGTCTCGCCTCCGCCTCAGGCGCGTCGCCGGCCGGAGCGTCGTCGGCTCGCACCTCGGTCTCGCCATCTTCGCTCGGTGAGGAGTACGACAGCGCCTGCGGCTTCTTCTCGCTGTCGAGGCCCTTCGCCGTGAGCTGGGGCTCGGCGCCCTCGGACTCAGCCTCGGCCGCCTCGACCTGCACATCGAGATTGAACAGGAAGCCCACCGACTCCTCGGCGATGCCCTCCATCATGGCGCTGAAGAGCTCAAAGCCCTCGCGCTGATATTCGACCAGAGGATCACGCTGTGAGTACGCTCGAAGGCCGATGCCTTCGCGCAGGTAGTCCATCTCGTAGAGGTGTTCGCGCCACTTGCGGTCGAGCACACTCAGGACGACCCGGCGCTCGAGCTCGCGGGTGACTTCCTCGCCGAGCTCCTCCTCGCGCGCGTCATAGGCCGTCAACGCATCCTGCAGGATGAGCTCTTGGAGGTATTCGCGTGACAGTGCCTCGCGGCCACCCACCTCGGCCTCGATGCCCTCGACCGTCAGGGAGACGGGATAGAGCGTGCCCAGGGCGGTCCAGAGCTGATCGAGCTCCCACTCCTCGGGGAATCCCTCGGTGGCGCCTGCGATGTAGGCGCCCGTGACCTCGCCGATCATGTCGCGAACCCAGTCATGCATGTCCTCGCCCTCGAGCACCTGGCGGCGCTCGGTGTAGATGACTTCACGCTGGCGGCTCATCACGTCGTCGTACTTGAGGATGTTCTTGCGGGTGTCGAAGTTCTGCGCCTCGACCTGCGCCTGCGCCGAGGCGATTGCGCCGGTGACACGTTTGTTCTCGATCGGGACGTCGTCGGGGATCTTCATGGTCTGCAGCACCCAGTTGACCCAGTCGGCCTTGAACAGGCGCATCAGATCGTCCTCAAGTGACAGGTAGAACCGGGTCTCACCGGGGTCGCCCTGTCGTCCGGAACGACCACGCAGCTGGTTGTCGATGCGGCGCGACTCGTGGCGCTCGGTGCCCAGCACCATCAGACCGCCGACCGAGGCGACCTCGTCGTGCTCAGCCGCAACCTGGGTCTCCATCTGCTTGAGTGTCGATGCCCAGGCGGCTTCGTAGGCTTCGGAATCCTCGAGCGGGTCGAGGCCCTTGGCGCGCAGGGCGGCGTCCGCGAGGAACTCGACGCTGCCGCCGAGCATGATGTCGGTGCCACGACCGGCCATGTTGGTCGCCACCGTGACGGCGCCCTTGTGTCCAGCCATCGCGACGATCGCTGCCTCGCGGTCATGCTGCTTGGCGTTGAGCACCTCGTGCGGAACACCACGCTTCTTGAGCTGCTTGGAGAGCCGCTCGCTCTTGGCCCCGCTAGTGGTGCCGACCAGGATCGGCTGCCCGTTGGAGTGCCGCTCGACAATGTCTTCGACGACGGCGTCGAACTTGGCGTCCTCGGTGCGGTAGACGAGGTCGGGCTGGTCGACGCGGGCGACGAGCTTGTTGGTCGGGATCGGTACGACGCCGAGCTTGTAGATCTTGTCGAACTCCGAGGCCTCGGTCAGGGCCGTACCGGTCATGCCGCCGAGCTTCTCGTAGAGGCGGAAGTAGTTCTGAAGGGTGATCGTGGCGAGGGTTTGGTACTCCTCACGAATGCGTACGCCCTCCTTGGCCTCGATCGCCTGGTGCAGGCCCTCGTTGTAGCGGCGACCGTCCAGGATGCGTCCGGTGTGCTCGTCGACGATCAGCACTTCGCCCTCGATGACGACGTAGTCCTTGTCGTTCTTGAACAACTCCTTGGCCTTGATGGCGTTGTTGAGGAAGCCGATCAGCGGGGTGTTGACCGAGTCATAGAGGTTGTCGATGCCGAGCACGTCCTCAACCCGGTCGATGCCTTCTTCGCTGACCGCGATGGTGCGCTTCTTCTCATCGACCTCGTAGTGCTCGTCGATCTTCATGGCGCCGACGATCTTGGCGAACTCGCCGTACCACTTCACCTCGTCCTCGGTGGGCCCGGAGATGATCAGCGGGGTGCGCGCCTCATCGATCAGGATCGAGTCGACCTCGTCGACGATCGCGAAGTGGTGGCCGCGCTGGACACAGTC
This sequence comes from Aeromicrobium sp., assembly GCA_025965115.1. Lineage (GTDB taxonomy): Bacteria > Actinomycetota > Actinomycetes > Propionibacteriales > Nocardioidaceae > Aeromicrobium. Next base: position 2,068 of record JAOPXO010000224.1, on the reverse strand, counting down.
GGCGATGTCGTCGGCCATGTTGTCGCGGAGGTAGTCGAACCCGAACTCATTGTTGGTGCCGTACGTGACGTCCGCGGCGTAGGAGACGCGGCGCTCGTCGGGCGACATGCTCGGCAGGATCTGCCCGACCGAGAGGCCGAGGAAGTGGTGGACCCGGCCCATCCACTCCGCGTGATATTTGGCGAGGTAGTCGTTGACCGTGACGATGTGGACGCCATTGCCGCTGAGGGCGTTGAGGTAGGCGGGCAGGGTCGAGACCAGGGTCTTGCCCTCGCCGGTCTTCATCTCGGCGATGTTGCCGAGGTGGAGCGCTGCGCCGCCCATGATCTGGACATCGAAGTGTCGCTGGCCGAGCACGCGCTGGGCGGCCTCGCGCACTGTGGCGAACGCTTCGGGCATCAGGTCGTCAAGGGACTCGCCATCGGCCAGCCGGCTGCGAAACTCCTCGGTCATGCCGCGTAGCTCGTCGTCGGACATCGCGTGGAACTCGTCCTCGAGGGCGTTCACCTGCTTGGCGATGGCCTCGAGCTGGCGGAGTATCTTGCCCTCGCCCATGCGAAGGATCTTGTCGATGACTTTAGGCACGAAAAATACACTCTCTGCAGGCTGTGTAGCTGACCGAAGGGTGGAGCCTGTCTAGTCTAGGTGACGAGCGAGCGCCGCCGAGAGTTCCCCAGCCAGATCGCCCTTCGCCGGCGGAGCGACTGTCGCAAGGCCGAGCCAACCGGCCATCAGCCGGAGCTCCTGGGCGAGCTCATCGGCCGTGGAGTCGGGTGCATGGCTCTCTGCCCAGGCACCGTGGACGATCAGCGTGCCGCTCTGCCGATCGGCTTTCAGATCGACCCGCGCCACGAGTCGGTCGCCGAGCAGGAACGGCAGGACGTAGTAGCCGTGCACACGCTTCTCGGCCGGAACGTAGATCTCGATCCGGTAGCGGAAGTCGAAGAGCTTCTCGGTGCGCGTGCGCTCGAAGACCAAGGGATCGAAGGGACTCAACAGGGCGCGTGCCGACACCTTGCGCGGCTGGACGGCGTCGCGATGGAGGTATGCCGGCCGATTCCAGCCCGCGATCGTCGTCAGGATGAGCTCGCCGGTGTCGACGAGCGTCTCGATCGCGGCCTTCGACAGCTCGGGAGACATACGGAAGTAGTCGCGCAGACACTGCGAGGTCCCGACGCCGAGCGCCCTGGCGGCGTGGCTCACCAGCACGACGTGCGCCTCGGCGGAATCGAGCGGGGGCGCGTTGAACTGTGCCGGCGGGATGACGCGTTCGGGCAGGTCATAGACACGTTCGAAGGCGGAGTTGCGCCTGGCGGCAGTGACCCTGCCCTTGTAGAAGAGGTATTCGAGGGCGATCTTGACCTCGGACCAGTTCCAACCCCAGTTGGCCTTCTCGCGTGGAGCGTCGTGCTCGACCTGGCGTGCGGTCAGCGGCCCCTGGTCGCGCACCTCATCGAGCACCCACTGGACGAACTCGGGGCTGTATTCGGCGATCTCGGCCATGCTCCCCCACATGCGGGCGCCGGACTCCATACGGAACTGGAACGCCTGCCAGAGGTTGATGTCGACAAGGGCGGCCTCGTGAGCCCAGTACTCGAACAGCCGGCGGGGTCGGCGGCCGGCGGCGCGATGCAGGAGCTCTTGGTCGTACGGCCCCAATCGCGAGAACACCGGCATGTATTGAGCCCTGGCGAGCACATTGACCGAGTCGATCTGGAAGAAGCCGAGGCGCTCGATGACCTTGCCGAGGTGCCGGGCGTTGACCGTCGAGTCGAGCCCGGGTCGCGGGCGGGTGAACCCCTGCGCGGCCAGTGCGATGCGACGTGCCTGCAGGACGGTGAGGGCCATGCCGGGAAACGTTAGAGCACGTCGTCCACAAGTTTGCTGCGCACCGCGAACATCGCGGCTTCCATGCGCGACTTCATCTGGAGCTTCTCCAGAATGTTGCGGATGTGGTTCTTGACCGTGTTTTCGCTGATGAACAGCTCTTCGGCGATCTCGCGGTTGCTGAGTCCGCGTGCGACGTGGCGCAGGACGCCGAGCTCGCGCGGGGTCAGATTGGTCGCCG
>JAOPXO010000214.1 GCA_025965115.1 Aeromicrobium sp. | reverse complement strand
GTGCGACGAGTGCTCAGGGGGGTGTGCGACCAGTTCCCGACCGTGATGATCAGTGCCGAACCGGCCACGCTCAAAGGGCGTCGGTTCGGCAACCTGCTCGTCGTGGCTTCGCGGGGGCCGATCCCCTGGGAGTCGCTGGCTCGACGTGCGGCCAGCTCACCCTTGCCCTACCGCGTGCTGCCCTATCGCGAGGTCGTCGAGCGGTTCGCCGGCGGCAAGCCGTTCACCGACGCGGACACCGAGATGTCGCCGGCACCACCCGGCGGTGCAACGTTCTTCAGCTGAGCGTCAGGCCTCGAGTGCCTCGACCAGCGAATCGATCGCGCTGTCGATCTCCTCGCGAGTGATGACCAACGGGGGAGCGATGCGGAGCGTACGTTCGTGGGTCTCCTTGCAGAGCACGCCACGATCGCGCAGGGCCATGGAAACCTCGCGACCGGTCTTGGCCGCTGGGTCGATGTCGACGCCCGCCCACAGACCCCGACCGCGCACGGCTTCGATGCCGTGTCCGATCAGATCTTCGAGCCGGCTGTGCAGATGTTTGCCCAGCTCTTCGGAACGCTCCTGGAACTCGCCGGTCTGCAACAGCTCGACGACGGCGCGGCCGACGGCACACGCGACGGGATAGCCGCCGAAGGTCGAGCCGTGCTGGCCGGGCTTGAGCACGCCGAGCACGTCGGCGCGTCCGACCACCGCCGAGACGGGGATGATGCCACCGCCGAGGGCCTTGCCGAGGGTGTAGAGATCGGCGCGGACGTTGTCGTGATCGAGGGCGAACAGCTTGCCGGTGCGAGCAAGGCCAGACTGGATCTCGTCAGCGACGAGCAACACGTTGTTGTCATCGCAGATGCGACGGACCTCGGCGAAGAAGCCCTCAGGCGGCACGATGACACCGGACTCGCCCTGGATCGACTCCATCAGGACGGCGGCAGTGTTGGGGGTGATCGCGGCACGGATCGCGGCAGCATCGCCGTACGGCACCGTGATGAATCCGGGCGTGAACGGCCCGTAGTTGTCATGGGCAGCCGGATCGTCGGAGAACGACACGATTGTCGTGGTGCGCCCGTGGAAGTTGCCGGCCGCGACGATGATCTCGGCGCTGTCGAATGCCACGCCCTTGACCTCGTACGCCCATTTGCGGGCGACCTTGATGGCCGACTCGACGGCTTCCGCGCCGGTGTTCATGGTCAGCACCATTTCGGTGCCGGTCAGCTCGGCCAGCTCGCGACAGAATGCGCCGAACTGATCGTTGTGGAACGCCCGCGACGTCAGGGTCAGTCGGTCGAGCTGCTCACGGGCCGCGGCGATCAGCGCAGGGTGGCGATGGCCGAAGTTGAGGGCGGAGTAGCCGGACAGGAAATCGAGGTAGCGATTGCCGTCGACATCGGTCACCCAGGCGCCTTCGGCCTCGGCGATCACGACCGGCAAGGGGTGGTAGTTGTGCGCTCCCCATTCCTCATCGAGCTTGATGTATGAGCTGGAATTGCTGTTCATGGCCTCAGGCTAACGCCCGGTGGGTGGCGCTCCGTGCAGCCGGTGCGCAGGTTAGCCTTGGTGTTGTGTCCCGGCCCGTGAACACCGCCGCCGAGCGCGCGGTCGACTGGCCGTTGCGCCTCGCGAGGTCGGTCTCGGCTGGCCTCGTGTGCACGGTGACGGCAGCACTTGGACACCTTGCCGGAGGTGGCGTCATCCCCACCGAGACGGCGTTGATCGCCTTTGCCGGCTCGGGTCTGATCGCCTGGCTGTTGTCCGCTCATCGAGTGACGGGCAGTCAACTGGTGGGGCTCCTCGTGTTGTGTCAGGTCTGCGTGCATTTCGGCAGCTCGATGTCCTCGATGAACATGTCGACGCTGATGGTGGCGACCCACGTGGTGGCCACGATCCTCAGTGCCACGGTGCTGACCCGCGGCGAGGCGCTGGTGTGGCACATCGCAGAACGCCTCGGGCTCCGCGCGGTGCCGGCACTGCTGCACGTACGTCCGGTGCAGGCCGCGCGCCCGGCCGCCCTGACGCACCGGAGTCGCTCGCTGGCCAACGTGTTCCTGGCGCATTCACGCGTCGAGAGGGGACCGCCGATCGCGTCGTAAGACTCGATCCGCTTCCCTCTGACAGAAAAGAATCGATCCTTGAAACGCCTTGCCCTGCGCTCATGCCGTCACCCGCACGAAGAACCAACGATGCACAGGCGACAGCATGATCCACGCATACGAATCCGCTCGCTGACGCGCGCGAGCGCTGCCCTGGCCGTCGTTGTGATGGTCGGCACGGGCACCGCCGCATACGCCCACATCCCGGTCAGCTCATCCGATGCAGCTCCCGGAGCCGAATCCGCGAAGCTCGTGTTCCGTGTGCCCACCGAGTCCGAGACCGCGACCACCACGTCGATCTCGATCACCATGCCGACGAAGACCCCGTTCGCCAGCGTCACCCCTGAGGTGAAGCCCGGGTGGCACGTCACCATCGACACCGGGAAGTTGCCCAAGCCGACCAGGGTCGGCGAGTTCACGTTGACCAAGGCGGTGCGCACGGTCACGTGGACCACCGAAGGCGCGGGCATCCCCACTGACCAGTTCGATGAATTCGCCCTCGCGGTCGGACCGATCCCGGACGCCGAGAAGATCTCGTTCGTTGCGGTACAGAAGTACAGCGACGGACAGGTCGTCAGGTGGAACCAGGTCCAGAAGGGCGACACCGAGCCGGAGCACCCAGCTCCGACGCTCGAGCTGGCCGTCGCCTCGACGGATCACTCGACACGTACGGCCGACTGGCTGTCCGGCGGTGCCCTCGTGGTTGCCGTCGGCGCAGCGGTTGTGGCCCTGCGACAGAATCGTCGTCGTGCGTAATTTCTCGCTCCGGGCGACCGGCCTCGCGATCCTGATCGCGATGCTGTGGGCGGTCCCGGCCAGTGCACATGCCGTGCTGGTCGGGACCAACCCCAGGGACGGCGCGTCCCTGGCAACAGCACCGCACACGATCACGCTGACCTTCAACGAGAACATCGGCACGCCGGCGTTCATCGCCGTGCAGTCGCCCGACGGCAAGAAGGTCACCACCTCGAAGGCGACCCCGGTAGACCACAAGATCAGTGCGACGGTCGCTGACGTCGACAAGCGTGGACGCTATGCGATCTCCTATCGAGTCGTCTCCGCCGACGGTCACCCGGTCGAGGGGACATTTCACTACACGGTGACGACCGGCAAGACCGTGAAGCAGGTCGCCGACTCGGCCGGAACGTCATTCGTGCACCGGCACAGCGGGCACTTCTTCTGGGGCATTCTCGCGGCGGCCGTCGCGATCGCCCTCCTGTTGGCACCCCTGAGGAGACGCGATGACGCGCACGACGCGTGACCTGATCCTCGCCTTCATGCTGGCGTCCTTCGTCCTGATCGTGTGCCTGCAGGCCGGCGGAGGTGCACCGACGCCTGCACCCCCGGGCATACCTGATCCCGGCCAGTTCGTCGGCTGGGCGCTGCCCTTCACCAAGCTCCTGACCGATCTCTCGGCGGTGTTGGTCATCGGCTTCCTGGTGGCGGTGGTGTTCCTGGTGCCGTCGACCGGCGACGATGTCGAGGGGCTCTCGGTCCAGGCGGTACGTATCGCATCACGCTGGGCGATCGTCTGGTCGATCGCCAGCGTTGCCCTGTTCTTCCTGACCGCGTCCGACATCTTCGGCGAACCGCTCAGCAAGCTCTCCTGGGCATACACCTTCGGTGGGCGTGGACTGGCGAGCGTCTCGCTCGGTCGCGCGATCCTGCTCCAAGCGCTTGTCGCTGCGGTGGTCGCGATCGCCGCGCGCTGGACATTGGGCGTACGGCCGCTCGCCGGGATCCTCGGACTCTCTCTTGGTGCGATGGCACCCATCGCGCTCACCGGTCACGCCGCCTCATCGGGGTCACACGACCTGGCCACCACCAGCCTGTTGTTGCACCTCGTCGGGGTCACCCTGTGGGTCGGTGGCCTGGCAGCGCTCGGCTGGATCGCCATTCGCGGCAGCAAGCGCCTCGAGGCGGCGGTCACGCGCTTCTCGACCCTGGCCGTCTGGGCCTTCGTGATCGTGGGTGTCTCTGGCGTGGTCAACGCCGCCGTGCGCCTCGGCTCGTTCGATGAGGTCTTCGGCTCGTCATACGGACGACTGGTGCTCGCCAAGCTTGCCGCGCTGGCGGTCCTCGGCACCTTCGGCTATCGCCAACGCAAGCGGATCGTCGCCGCCGGCTCGGGGTTCGCCCGGTTGGCCTTCTCCGAGCTGTTCGTCATGGCTGCCACCATCGGCTTGGCCGTGGCTCTCTCGCGTACGCCCACGCCGGTCGGCACCGACACGCTCAACACCCCCGTCGAGGATCTGCTCGGCGGACCTCTTCCGGCGGCTCCTACCGCGCTGAGACTGCTCTGGGGGTTCAGCGGCAACGGGGTCGGGTTGGCCGTCGTGGGACTCGGCACCGCGCTCTATCTCCGTGGCGTGCTCTCGATGCGACAACGGGGCGACGACTGGCCCGTCGGTCGTACGATCTCATGGCTCGTCGGCATGCTGATCATCGCCTGGGCGACATTTGGCGGGCTCGGGGTCTATTCACACGTCTTGTTCAGCGCCCACATGGCATCGCACATGATGCTGTCGATGGTGGCGCCGATCTTCCTGGTGCTCGGTGCGCCGATGACGCTGGCGCTCAGGACGCTGCCCGGACCGCGCCAGGCCGGTGAGATCTCGTCCCGGTCGCTGCTGCTGTCGTTCCTGCACTCGCGGTTCTCGAGGTTCATCACCAACCCATTGGTCGGGCCCCTGCTGTTCGTCGGCAGCCTCTACGGGCTCTACTTCACCGGAATCTTCGAGACCTTGATGTCGAGCCACTGGGGGCACGGCGTCATGGAGCTGCACTTCCTGGCCGTCGGCACCCTCTATTACTACGTGCTGATCGGCATCGACCCCTCCCCGAAGGCGTTGGCGCCGATCGTACGATTCGGGATGCTCATGGTGACGATCCCGTTCCACGCGTTCTTCGCGATCGCGGTCATGTCGTCAAATACGGTGTTCGCCGGCTCGTACTTCCGGGAGCTCCACCGGCCCTATCTCACCGATCTGCTGCACGACCAGTACCTCGGCGGCGGCATGGCCTGGGCGATGGGGGAGATCCCGCTCGTGCTCGTGATGGGCGCAATCCTGGTGCAGTGGTTCCGCTCGGACTCGCGGGACGCTCGGCGGTTCGATCGTGCGGAGAGCCGCAGCGGCGACAGTGACCTCGAGGCGTACAACGCCCGTCTACGTGACCTGGCCGAACATGGCAAACGGCGGGACCCCTGAGGGATCCCGCCGTTTGCCGGGTGATCAGAAGATGATCTGGCCGCCGGATGTCGCAGCGGTGAAGCGCTCCTGGGCGTCGCCCCAGTTGACGATGTTCCACCACGCCTTGACGTAGTCACCCTTGACGTTGAGGTAGTCGAGGTAGAAGGCGTGCTCCCACATGTCGAGCTGGGTGATGGGGATCAGCGTCGCGGGGATGTTGTTCTGCTGGTCATACAGCTGCACGATGACGAGCTTCTGACCCAACGAGTCCCACGCGAGGATGGCCCAACCCGACCCTTGCAGGCCGAGCGCGGTTGCCTCGAACTGACCGCGGAACGCGTCGAACGAGCCGAAGTTGTCATCGACTGCCGCTCCGAGCTCGCCGGTCGGCTTGTCGCCGCCGTCGGGGGAGAGGTTCTTCCAGAAGATCGAGTGGTTGATGTGACCACCGAGGTGGAACGCGAGGTTCTTCTCCAGCAGGTTGATGTTGCCGAAGGAGCTGTTGGCGCGGGCCTCCTCCAGCTGCTCAAGGGCCTGGTTGATGCCCGTGACGTACGCCTGGTGGTGCTTGGAGTGGTGAAGCTCCATGATCTTGCCGGATATGTGCGGATCGAGAGCGCCATAGTCATATGGGAGCTCGGGAAGTGTGTAGTCGGCCACGCATCCTCCTCGGGACGCAGGACACCAAGTGCCCTGATGTTCAGTTGTCGAAGTGCTTTCAATCTCCAGTGTGTCAGTCGCTCGGCGCGACGCAAGAGCAGTGCCCACGGGTTGGGCGACGGGCCGTGTCCGGCGGCGGTGGAGGGGGAGCGATGTCCTAGTCTGTCTCAGGACGCAGCGCCGTCAGCGTGGGCGAATTTCGAGGAGGTGGCACGGTGGAGGAGCGCATCCTGACGATCCCCAACCTGCTGAGCTTCGTGCGCCTTCTGCTGGTCCCGGTCTTCCTGTGGCTCGTGCTCGGACCGAAGCACGATGTGCTCGCGCTGGTCGTGCTGATGGTCTCCGGGATCACCGACTACCTCGACGGCAAGCTCGCCCGACGACTCAACCAGGCCTCCAAGATCGGTGCGATCCTCGACCCGGTCGCCGACCGGTTCTTCATCCTGGCCGTCGTGATCGGACTGGGCTATCGAGACATCATCCCGTGGTGGCTCGCCGTGATCCTCCCGCTGCGCGATGTGTTCTTGTTCAGCCTGGTGCCATTCCTGCGCACCCGCGGATACAGCTCCTTGCCGGTGCACTTCCTCGGAAAGGCGGCGACCGCGAGCCTGCTGTACGCCTTCCCGTTGCTGTTGCTCGGCGACGCCACCGGCACGGTCGCTGATCTGGCCAATGTGTTCGGATGGGCGTTCACCGTCTGGGGCGTGGCCCTCTACTGGTGGGGCGGCATCCTCTACGCATTCCAGGTGCGACGCCTGATGGTCTCGACCCCGCCGGTGCGACGGAGCTGAGCGTCGTGTCAGAGCCTGAGGTGAAAGACCGGGCAGTCGGCCTGCTGGAACAGATCGCCGACACCGCGCTCGATGACGACTACTACGTCGTACGCGCCGGCCAATTCGTCGCCACCAACGGGAAACCACCGCATACGCGCGAGTTCAACACGACGCTCACCGGCATCGCGCTCGCGGTGTTCGCGCTCCTGGTGACGATGGCCGTGCTCCAGACCCGCAGCGACCGACCGGCGACCGAGCGGGAGCGGGAGTCGTTGATCAGCAACGTCAACTCCCGCAAGAAGTTGCAGGTGAGTCGCACCCTCACGGAGCAGAGCCTGCGCTCCCAGGTGGCAAGGCTTCGTGGATCTGCCGATCGAATCGATCCCGGCTACGAGACCCTGCGTGTGCAGACCGGAGACGTGTCAGCAACCGGGCCCGGCGTGACTGTCGTCGCCAATTCAAGTACGCGCGGCAATGATGACGGACAGGTCACCGACCACGACCTGCAGATCCTGGTCAACGGCCTGTGGTACGCCGGCGCCGAGGCGATCTCGATCAACGGCCACCGGATCGGCTCGTTGACCTCGATTCGTGAGGCCGGCGGCGCGATCACGGTCAACATCAGGTCGATCGGGCCGCCTTACAGGGTGGTCGCACTGGGCAACAGCGACACCCTCGGACCGCGATTCCTCGAGAATCCGTCAGGTCGCTATTGGGCCGCCAGACGGCAGGACGCGGGCGTACGCTTCAGCGTGGCTTCGTCGTCCCAGCTGACCGTCCCGGCGGTGCCGAAGCAGCAACTGACCACTACACACGTCAAGGCGATCGGGGCAGCGAAATGATTCCTGTCATCGGGTTGGTCGTCGGCGTCGTTGCCGGTCTTGTCCTACAGCCCACTGTGCCCGTCGGACTGCAGCCCTACCTCCCGATCGCGATCGTTGCCGCACTCGACGCGGTCATCGGCGCCCTGCGAGCCCTGGGGGAGAGGCGTTTCGACGATCGCGTGTTCGTCGTGTCGTTCATCTCCAACGTGATCATCGCGGCGTTCATGGTCTACCTCGGTGACCAGCTCGGCGTTGGTTCACAGCTGTCAACCGGCGTGGTCGTCGTCCTCGGCATCCGAATCTTCGCCAACGCCGCGGCGATCCGTCGACGGATCTTCCATGCCTGACGCCCCCGACAAGCCCGAGACGGAGCCGCCCGGCAACCGGTTCCGCAAACCGTCGTGGTCGCAGGTCGTCGTGGCCATCCTCATCGGCTCGCTCGCCTTCGCGATCACGCTGCAGATCCGCCAGAGCAAGACCAATGACTATTCCGGCGTCCGTGGTGATGAGCTCGTCGAGCTGTTGAAGTCCCTCGACTCGGCCAATGAGCGCATCGGCACCCAGATCGATGACCTGACCGCGACTCGCAATGATCTGCTCTCCAGCACAAAGCGTTCCGCCGAGGCCGAGAAGCAGGCCAAGCAGCGCTCCGAGCAGCTCAGCATCCTGGCCGGCACGTCAGGCGCGACCGGCTCGGGTGTCACTCTGACGATCACCGCTCCCGACAACGCGATCGATGCGGCTGCCCTCCTCGACGCAGTCCAGGAGCTGCGTGACGCGGGTGCCGAGGCGATTGCGATCAATGGCGTTGCGCGCGTCATCGCGCAGACGTACTTCCTCGACGGCGACAACGCCATCAGGGTCGGGGGACATGACCTCAAGCCACCGTTCGTGATCGAAGCCATCGGTGATCCGCACACCATGGCGGAGGCGGTACGCTTCCGCGGCGGGCTCATCGATCGGGTGACCAATCGAGGTGGCTCGGCGACCCTGATCGAGCAGACAAAGATCACCATCACGGCGTTGGCCGACGTCAAGAGCCCGGAGTACGCTCGTCCCACATCCTGACCTGGCAAGGAGCACGCGGTGATCCCTGAGGACCTCTACTACAGCGAAGAGCACGAGTGGGTGCGGCTGGACGATGACATCGCGACGGTCGGCATCACCGACTTTGCCCAAGAGCAGCTCGGCGACATCGTGTACGTCGAACTCCCGGCTGTGGGGGATCGTGTCGAGGCCGGCGCCGTGATCGGCGAGCTGGAGTCGACCAAGTCGGTCAGCGACATCTTCTCGCCGCTGTCTGGCGAGATCGTGTCCCGCAATGACTCGCTCGACGGAGGGCCCGAGGTCATCAACTCCGATCCCTACGGCGAGGGCTGGCTGATCAAGCTGCGGCCGCTCGACGACGACCCGACCGACTCTCTGCTCGAGGCCGAGGCATACGCCGCACTCGTTGCCGACTGAGTGCCGCATGGAGCCACCATCTGGGTGCTAGGTTTGAAGTCTCAACCTTGAGTCAAGACCCTCTCGCCTCCCAGGAGTGATCCCGATGTCCACGCCGGACCACGAGCCCGACGCCAACCAGCCGGACGCCGCTGATGGTCAGGCGTCCCGGCCGACACCCGGGCCGCCCTCCGACGAGACGACGCATATCCCGATCCTCGATGCCGACACCGAGGAGATGTCAGCCTCAGACGTCTCGGCAGTTGAGAACCTTCCCGCCGGGAGCGCGATGCTCCTGGTGCAGCGTGGCCCGGACGCCGGAGCACGATTCCTGCTCGACAGTGACCTCGTCACAGTCGGACGCCACCCCGACAGCGACATCTTTCTTGACGACATCAGCGTCTCGCGCCGGCATGCCACGTTCACGCGTAGCGGCAGCGGCTATGTGATCTCCGACCTCGGCAGCCTCAACGGCTCCTACATCAACCGCGACCGCATCGACAGTGAAGTCACCCTCGCCGGCGGCGATGAAGTGCAGATCGGCAAGTACCGGCTGATCTACTTCGCCGGAGCGCTGAAGGGGCAGGCGTGACCGAGCCATTGTCTGAGCTTTCGCGGCTTGGCATCGGCAAGGTCCTCGACGAGTTACGGCCCGAGTTTCCGAACTTGTCGATCAGCAAGATCCGCTACCTCGAGGACCAAGGCTTGCTCGAGCCCGAACGCACCGCGTCCGGCTATCGCAAGTTCTCCTACCGCGATGTCGAACGACTGCGGTTCATCCTGCATGCGCAGGATGAGAAGTTCTGGCCGTTGAGCCACATCCGTCAGGTCCTCGATGACATGGACCGCGGGGTCGTCCCCGACACCGATCTGGGCAGCACGACGCGGGTGCCCCACCTGAGCCTCGCCGCTGACGGGTTGCCCACCGGCGAGACGTTCACCGCCGCCAAGAGCGCCGTACGACTGTCGCGTGAAGAGCTCCTCGACTCCGCCGGTATCGATGGTGCACTACTCGACGCGATCGAGGAGTTCGGCCTCATCATTCGCCGGCCCAAGCAGACCTACTACGACGGCGAGGCGCTCTCGATCGCATCAATCGTCGGCGAGCTCGCCCAGCTCGGCCTCGAGCCCCGCCACCTCCGGATCTTCCGCGCTGCCGCCGATCGCGAGATCTCCTTGTTTGAGCAGATCGTCTCGCCGCGTGCTCGTCAGCTCGACAAGGACTCGGCCGAGCAGACCGTTGCGGCGCTGGCCGCCCTGTCCGTACGCCTGCAAACCGTGCTCGTACGAAGCGGATTGCGCGGCTAACGTGCGCGAGCTCGAAGTTGTCGGGGTGCGGGTCGAGATGCCCAACAATCAACCGCTGGTGCTGCTGCGTGAGACCGAGGGCACGCGCTACCTGCCGATCTGGATCGGTGCGGTCGAGGCCTCGGCAATCGCGTACGCCCAGGAGGGCGCCGAGTCGCCTCGCCCGTTGACGCACGAGCTGATGCAGCAGATCGTCATCGCGCTCGGTGATGAGCTCGACGAGGTGCGGATCATCGACGTACGCGATGGCGTGTTCTTCGCGACACTGATTTTTGGGTCTGGAGCCGAGGTCGAGGCCCGCCCATCGGATTCGATCGCGCTTGCGTTGCGTGCCGGGGCACGGATCGTGTGCACCGAGGACGTACTCGACGCGGCAGGCATCCAGTCCACCCGTGAGGAAGACGACGAGATCGAGCGTTTCCGCGAATTTCTCGACGAAGTCGGTCCAGAGGACTTCGCCGAGTAGATCCGGCAAGCCTCAAGGTCAACTTGAGGGTTGCGACACGCCGAGGTTTGCGCTCGGTCGTTGACCCGCCAAACTCTCACCCTTACCTTGAGAGAACTGCCGGACATACACGGATGTAGTTTCGTAGCGGTAGTCTTCCCCTTACCCAGCTTTGGAAGGCATTTCGGATGATTGAGCCACGTGACGACATCACCGCCGCCGCAGATGCAATGAACAAGGCCGGAGACCAGGGCCTTCTGTTCAACGACGACGTTGCGCCGCTGCCCGAGAACACCGGCTTCCGTGGCCCGACCGCCTGTAGCGCAGCGGGCATCACCTACCGGCAGCTCGACTACTGGGCCCGCACCGGCCTCGTCGACCCGACGGTTCGGTCAGCCACCGGCTCAGGCACGCAGCGGCTCTATTCGTTCAAGGACATCCTGCTGCTCAAGATCATCAAGCGGCTTCTCGATGCCGGCGTCTCGTTGCAGCAGATCCGCATTGCGATCGATCACCTACGCGAACGCGGCACCGACGATCTCACCCAGGTCACCCTGATGAGCGATGGCGCGAGCGTCTACGAATGTCGCTCGGCCGATGAGGTCATCGACCTGTTGCAGGGTGGACAGGGCGTCTTCGGCATCGCGATCGGCGGCGTCTGGCGCGAGATCGAGGGATCCTTGCACGAGCTGCCGAGCGAGCTGGCGATGCCACAGAGCTCCGAGGTGCTCGCGGACGACGAGCTTGCAGCTCGTCGCCGGGCCCGTCTGTCCTCATGATCTGATCGGTCTTGCTAGGCTGGACTCGCTATCGACCGCGCGTGGGAGAGTTCGCCCAGGCGGCGCCGAAGGGGCAATTCCTCCCCGGAACCTCTCAGGCACCAAGGACCACGCGACCGAGGCAATTCTGAAGCTCGATGACGGCTTGTCC
>JAOPXO010000025.1 GCA_025965115.1 Aeromicrobium sp. | reverse complement strand
TGGGTGAAGTGCCTCCTGAGATCCTCGACCGGCTGAGGCCGATCTGCCTCGGGCTGCCCGAGGCCTACGAGGAGCCGGCCTGGACCGGCACGCGCTGGCGGGTCCGCACACGCACGTTCGCGCACGTACTCACGATCGACCCGAGCACAGCGAGCGCGCATGCTCGGGCCGCCGGCGGGCGGGACAAGGGCCTCATGACCCTGATGACCTTCCGGGCACCCGCCGAGGAGCTCGATGCTCTTGCCAGTGCCGGGCCGCCCTACTTCCGGGCGCGATGGGGTCGCGATGTCGTCGGGCTGGTGTTCAGCCGCCGCACCGACTGGGACGAAGTCGCCGAGCTGATCACCGACAGCTTCTGCGTCCTTGCACCACAGAAGCTCATCGCCCGAGTCGTCCGGCCATCTGTCATTCCACCCACCGACTAGGCTCGCCCCATGGATCCGCTCTTCACCGAAACCGGGGTGTTCCTCGCCCTGGAGGGCGGAGAGGGCGCCGGCAAGTCGACCCAGGCAGCGCTGCTTGTCGACTGGCTCGAGGGTCTCGGGCATCGGGTCCTGCTCACGCGCGAGCCGGGCGGCACGGAGGTCGGCAAGATCCTGCGGCACATCGTGCTCGACAACTCCACCGGTGAGCTGTCACCCCGCACCGAGGCGCTGCTGTACGCCGCCGACAAGGCCGAGCACGTCGACCAGGTCGTGCTCCCCGCCCTCGCCGACGGTGCCATCGTGCTGACCGACCGCTACGTCGACTCGACACTCGCCTATCAAGGTGCCGGCCGACACCTCGATCCCGGCGAGGTCGAGCACATCGCCCGATGGGCCACTTCGTCCTTGCGGCCCCACCTGACGATCATCCTCGACATCGATCCGGCGATCGGACACACCCGGTTCGAGGGTGCTGATCGCATCGAGTCCGAGCCGCTGGAGTTCCACCAGCGCGTACGCGCACACTTTCTCGAGCTTGCCGCCGCCGATCCCGAGCACTATCTCGTCACGAACGGTGAGGACGCGGCTGAGCAGATCCACATGGCGGTGAGGGCGGCCGTCGAGCCGTGGCTGAGCCAGGCATCGTCATGAACACGTCGTCCATGACCGTGTGGTCCGATCTCGTGGGCCAGGAACCAGTCGTCGAGATCCTCAAGGATGCGGTCGCATCGGCCGGCGGCCAGGGCCGATCGATGACCCACGCCTGGCTGTTCACCGGCCCCCCCGGATCGGGCCGATCCAACGCGGCCCGCGCGTTCGCCGCAGCGCTGCAGTGCGAGCAGGGCGGTTGCGGCGAATGCCACTCATGCGTCACTGCCCGCGCAGGCAGCCACCCCGACATCACCGTGATCCGCACCGACGGATTGTCGATCGGCACCGACGTCGCGCGTGAGTACGTCCGCAAGTCCGCTCTGCGTCCGGCGCTCGGTCGCTGGCAGGTGCTGATCGTCGAGGACGCCGACCGACTCACCGACCAGGCCGCCAACGCCCTGCTCAAGGCAATTGAGGAGCCCTCGAAACATACGATCTGGATGCTCTGCGCACCCGCGGTCGAGGACGTCATGATCACGATCCGCTCACGTTGTCGGCCGGTGCTGTTGCGCACCCCGTCCGCGGCCGCGATCGCCGGCCTGCTGATCGAGCGTGACGGCCTCGAACCGGCGTTGGCCCGCGACGCAGCGGCCGCCTCGCAAGGACACATCGGGCGGGCGCGCGGGCTCGCCAAGGACCCCGAGGCCCGGGAGCGCCGCCGTGCGATCCTGTCGCTTCCGCTGTCGTTGCGGGACATCGGTGACTGCCTCGCCGCGGCGCAGACGGTCAACGATGCCGCCGCCGCACGAGCCGCCGAGGTGGGCGATGCGGCCGACGAGCGCGAGCTGGCCGAGCTGCGACAGGGCTGGGGAGTCGAGGAGCGCGGACGTCGTCCGGCCGGCTATTCCGGGGTGCTCTCGGCACTCGAGAAGGACCAGAAGCGTCGCCGCACCCGCCTCGCCCGCGACTCGATCGATGGGGTGCTGCTCGACCTTCTCTCGTTCTGCCGCGATGTGCTTGCCGTGCAGTGCGCCACCGGTGCCGAACTGATCAATGCCGACGTCGCCGATGACATCGCGACGATGGCCGGAGTGTGGACCCCCGAGTCGACGATCCACACGATCGATGCGATCGTCGAGTGCCGGGAGTCGCTCACGGCCAACGCCGCTCCACTGCTTGCCCTCGAACGCATGATGATAGGACTTCGTCGCGCATGACCAAACGTCTCTGGATCCTCCTTGTCGTCGTCGCTCTCGTGGCAGCTGCCGCGATTGCCGTTGTCGTCGCCAACGACGGCTCCGACAAGAAGTTCGTCACCCCGAAGCCCACCACCTCAGCCGCGCCGGCCGGGCTCTCGACCTTCTACCACCAGAAGGTCACCTGGAGCCATTGCGGTTCCGGGCAGTGCGCAACCGTCAAGGTGCCGATCGACTACGCCAAACCCGACGGCGCGACAACGAAGCTGGCCGTCAAGGTCATCCCGTCGACCAGCGGCAAGGCGACGCACAGCATGTTCGTCAATCCCGGCGGCCCCGGCGGGTCGGCGATCGACTACGCCGGCACGATGGCCACCGAGTTCGGCAAGGACGTGCGCGCCAAGTACGACATCGTCGGCGTCGACCCGCGTGGCGTCGGCAAGAGCTCGCCACTGAAATGTCTCTCTGACAAGCAGTTCGATGTGTTCACGGCGTCCGATCCTGATCCCGACAACGCTGCCGAGATCAAGGAGTTCCGTAGCCTGACCGCGGAGCTCGGCACGGCCTGCGAGAAGCATTCCGGCGAGCTTGCGGCCCATGTCTCCACCGAGGAGGCGGCTCGCGACATGGACGTCGTACGTGCGCTGCTGGGGCGCAAGACGATGGACTGGTTCGGGGCGTCATATGGCACCCAGCTCGGCGCGACGTATGCCCAGCTGTTCCCCAAGACGGTTGACCGCATGGTGCTCGACGGTGCCGTCGATCCGAGTCTCGGTGTTGTCGACTCCAGCCTCGGACAGACCACCGGCTTCGAGCGCGCGGTCGAGTCGTACGCCAAGGACTGCGTGAAGTCGTCGACGTGCCCGCTGGGCGACAATGCGGATGCCGGTCTCCAGAAGATCGCCGCTCTCCTTGCTCAGCTCGACGCCAAGCCGATGCAGACCACCAGCGGCCGCCAGCTCACCGAGGGCCTGGCGTTCTACGGCATCGCCGTCACGCTCTATGACAAGACGACGTGGAAATATCTCACCCAGGCGCTCACGTCGGCATTCCGCGGCGACGGGTCGACCCTGCTCCTGCTGTCCGACGCCTATTTCGATCGCCAACGGGACGGTTCCTACTCCGGCAACCTCGGACAGGTGATCTACGCGGTCAACTGCCTCGACAGCTCGCAACGCCTGACCCAGAGCGAGACCGAGGCGCTGATCCCGCGCTTTGAGAAGGTCTCGCCGGTCTTCGGCCGCGCGCTCGCCTGGGGCGCACTCGGCTGCACCGACTGGCCGATCAAGCCGACCCATCCTCAGCTCAAGATCTCCGCTGACGGAGCGCCACCGATCATCGTGATCGGCACGACCCGCGATCCGGCGACACCTTATGAGTGGGCGCAGTCACTGGCCAAGCAGCTGTCGTCGGGTGTGTTGCTGACTCGGGTCGGCGATGGACATACCGCCTATGGCTCGGGCAACTCCTGCATCACGAAGGCGGTCGATGCCTACTACGTCAGCGACACCGTGCCCAAGGACGGGCTGGTCTGCAAGTAGCGCCAGCTTCTGGCTATTTGAGGCCGCTGAGCAGACCGCCCAGGATCGACCCGATGTCGGGGGAGTCGGCCTTCGCGGTGGAGTTGGCGTTCTGGACTTCCTTCTTCACCACTTCGGGGTCCGCCTTGCCGCCGCCGGTGACCTTGGCTGCCAGGAACGCCATCACGATCGGCGCGGCGATCTTGAGGATCTTCTGCACCTGCTCGCTCGACAGGCCTGACTTGCCGGCCATGGCCTCGGAGACCTGAGGTGTGGCGCCGCCGAGCACCTTCTCGAGGATGCCGCTGCCCAGTGCACCGCTGACCAGAGCGCCGAGGTTGCCCAGCGGATTGGCCTGGGCGTGATCTCCGAGGGCGTTGGCTAGCGACGCAGCACCGTCACCGCTCTGGACGTTCTTGTCCATGCCGCCGAGAAGGGCCGGCATGCTGTCCTGGAGGACCGACTGGACCTTTGCCGGATCGACGCCGATCTGCTCGGCGATCTTGTTGAGGGTGTCCGAATCAATGCCGGACAGGACGTCGTCTGCGAGAGCCATGCTTGGCAGCGTAGACCCGGCCGGTGGCAGCGGCTAGCCCCGAATTGCCTCGTGGTGACGTATGACTTCTTCGATGATGAAGGCGATGAACTTCTCGGCAAATGCCGGATCCAGGTCGGCCTCAGCGGCGAGCGCGCGCAACCGGGTGACCTGACGGGCCTCGCGCGCCGGGTCGGCGGGCGGCATGTCGTGCTCGGCCTTGAGCTTGCCGACTCGCTTCGTGCACTTGAAGCGTTCGGCCAGCAGGTGGATCAGGGCGGCGTCGATGTTGTCGATGCTCGCGCGAATCTCCTCGAGCTCTGCCTGCGTCGTGTCAGTCACGGAGGCGATTCTACGGGCCGAGGGCGATTCGAACCATGGACGACCAACCGCTAGACTCGTGCTTCGGTTCGGCGGGTCATTCCGGCGCGCCGACGCCGCTTTAGCTCAGTTGGTAGAGCGTTTCACTCGTAATGAAAAGGTCGTCAGTTCGATTCTGACAAGCGGCTC
>JAOPXO010000200.1 GCA_025965115.1 Aeromicrobium sp. | reverse complement strand
AGCGCGACATGTTGGTCGAGTCGCGGCCCGACACCTTCCTGCTGCCGAGACCGAGAGACCTGCGCTACCAGTGGGTCGTCGCCCGCCTGGACGCGCTGGATCTCGAGGAGATGCACGAGCTCGTGATCGACGCCTGGCAGATGGTGGTGCCCAAGGGGGTCGCACGCGACTTCTTGGAGAGGCGCGCGTGGGACCAGCCCTGACTCAGCTGCGACGGCGGCGTATCAACACGTAGGCGCCACCCAGCGCGGCGGCGATCGCGGCCCAGGGCAGCAGGACACCCACGACCTTGACGACGTGGTTGACCGTCGACACCAGGGCATTCCAGCCATCGACCAGACCGCCATGGAATCCGCCCGGCGACACTGCGTCGGCCTTCGTCCTCTGCGAGATGTCGATCGATACGGTCGACAGCTGCACCTGGTCGGCGAGGCCGGTCCGCTGGGCTTCGAGGCTGTCGAGCTGAGCCTGCCGCGTCGTCAGGGCCGACTCGGCCTTGATCAGCTCGGCGCTGGTGTCGGCATTGCCCATGATCTTCTCGAGTCGGCTGATCGAGAGTTGCAGCGCCTTGATCCGGGCGTCCAGGTCGGTCGTTTGCGAGGTGACGTCATCGTTCTGCAGGGACACGTCGTCGACGGTTCCGTACGTCTTGAGGTGGGCGATCATCGAGGTCACCCTGCCGCTCGGCACTCGTACCTTCAGGAATGCCGACCCGCCGCCGGAGTCATTGTTCTGGGTCCGCTCGTCGACCCGTCCGCCGATCGATTCGACGTATGCGCTGAGGCGTCCGGCAATGTCCTTGGGCTCCTTGACCGTCAGGTTGACGGTGCCGGTGACGATGACCTGGCGGGCGGCGGGCTCCTTCGAGATCGGTGGGATGGGCTTGTACCCATCGGGCTTCGCCGCCGGACCAGCCTCTTTCGAGATCAGTTGAGAATCGCCGCCGTCCAAAGACCTCGAGGCGCCCGAGTCAGCGGCCGACGACGCCGAGCCGTTTGCCGAGCCACCCGAACCGCCCAGGTTGGCGGCGAACGCCCCACCACCCACGACCAGCACACTTGCCGCGGCGAGGCCGATCGTGCGGCGAACCCGGGTGCCGCGCTTGGCGACGTCGACGTCGACGGTGTGCATGACGGTGGATCGCATCGACTCGATGCGCTCGTCGGTGAGTGTGTTCATGATGTCTCCCTCATGGAGCGAAGGTCGGCACGCAGCCGACGTCGAAGTCTGGACAGCCGATTGCGTACGACCGCGTGGGTCACTCCGAGCTCGCGGGCCGCGAGCTCGTACGTGTGATCACCGGCGACGCACAGCTCATACAGGCGGCGATCGGTCGGTGACAGTGCAGCGACCGCCTTGTCGATCTCGGTCCTGACCTGCGCGGCCTCGAGCTCATCGTCGATCGAGGCCGTCGCATCGGGCAGGTCCGGATCGAGCTCGGATTGCCGTTGGCGGGTCTTGATGTTGCGCCGCCTGGCGTTGAGGGCCGTGAAGCGCGCGGTGACCAGCAGCCATGGCAACGCCGACTCGTCGACCAGGTTGATCGTGCGGATCTTGTTCCACGTCGTGATGAACACGTCTTGGGTGATGTCCTCGGCCTCGTCGGCGTTGTGGACCACGGCGTAGGCCTGCCAGTACACCGGGCGTACGTGCCGGTCGTACAGCTGGCCGAACGCAGCGCGGTCCCCCTCGGCGGCGCGGATCAGCAGGTCTCCGTCACCCGGGGATTCGACTGTGGTCGTCGGTGGGGTCACCGTCGGCTCCGATCTGGACTGTGCGGCAATTCAGCGGACGTCTCACTCAGGAGATGTCCGGATCTGCCACACCGTCTCATGAAGACCGCAATTGTTTCGTACAGTGGGATCGGGCAGGAGGTTGTTGTGCGACGACTCATCGTGCTGCTCACCGGTGTTGCAGCGTTGCTCGCCGTCCTCTCCTGGTCGTCGCAGACCACCGCGAGTGCGTCACCGCCATCGAGCCTGCAGACTGCGTCGATCCCGGCTGTCAGCGGACCGCCGGTCCCGGTGCCCAGGCCGAGGTTCACCCGCTCGATGTATTCCGCGACCCAGCTCGCCGGAGCCGGCGTCATGCTTGACGCCTGTGCGGGTCCGATCGCGATCCATCTTGGTCCCGGCCGCCCGATCCTGGTCGCCCAGCACGACTACTGCGGTGGCACGGCGTGGATGCCCAAGCTCAATCTTGGCGACGCCGTGAAGCTCACGGGCGATGGCATCTATCCCGGCATCTATGTCGTGACCGAGATCCGCTACCAGATCCGCGATGAGGCAACCGTCGGCGATCTGCCGGATGCGGATGCCGTGCTCCAGACCTGTGTCACCAAGAAGAAGCTGATCCTCGTCGGGCTCAATTGGGTCGGAGTCTGAGACCTCAACTCATGGGCTCGTCGTGTCGCGTCTGGCCAAGCGGAAACCGTGGCTCTCGACGACGAGGGTGAAGCCATGGGCCAACAGGTCGTCGAATGCTTGCGCGTTGCCCCCCTCGAACTGACCCGGCGCGTGTATGTCGACGATGACCCAGTCGGCTGACCGCCAGTCGTTCGGCTGCCATCCGATGGCTGCCGGGCCGTGCGTACCGAACTCGAATGTCGTCGTGCGTCCAGTGAGCTGGGGCACGAGGTGATTCGACGCGGCGACGCGTGAGCCATCCGGAACCTCGGCCAGCACTCGGTGCGCCGCCGATGTGGCCGGAGTCTCCCGCCAAAAACTCGGGCGGACGAGCTGTGCAAGGTCGAAGACCGGAAGTAGCAACGCCGTACACGCGATCGCCGCGATGTGGGTGACGGCGCGTGGCCGCCCGGCAGGGATCCGTGACCAGGCGTCGATCGCCGCGGCCACGACGATCGGCACCAGCACGGCGTCATAGTGGAATCCCGGCGACCAGTACGTCTCCTTGTCGGCGGAGAACCTCCACAGGAAGGTCGGGATCACCAGGAGCAGCAGTGGTGACCGCAGAGCGCAAAAGGCGGTAGGCAGCAGCAGCACCACAACGGTCAGGAGCTTGAGCCCGGCCGATGCCGACAATGTCGTGACCAGATCGGCTGGGCCAGACGGTCCGATCGCCTGTTGGTAGAGGTAGCCGTGGCCACCGGCCAGTGCCGGAATCAGGACGAGTACGGACAGGGCGGTCGCGCCGAGGCCGAAGGCCGCCGTGGCGAGGCCAAGGCTCCGATGCCCGCGACTCCACACGAGTGCGCCGATCGCCGCCACAGTGAGCCCGAGGTCCTCCTTGACCAGCACGAGCGGCAGCGCCCACAGGACGCCCGCGAGATCGCGCCGTCTGGCAAGTGCCGTGACGCTGAAGGCCATCAGCGGCACGGCAAACGCGATCTCATGGAAATCGAATCCGGCCGCGGTGGCGATGCCCGGACTCAGGCCGTACGCCACGGCGGCCGCGGCCATCGCGAGCCCTCCGACGGTGTCTCGTGCCAGCGTCATCAAGGGGATGACGCCGATCCCCAGGAGCACGGCCTGCGCCACCAGCAGGGTCTCGGCATGTGGTGCGACGGCGTAGATCGGACCGAGAAGGGCGAGGATCGGGCTGAAGTGATCGGCCGCAAGCCGCGCACCGTTGACGATCGGGATCGTCGGCATTTCGGCGTGAGACCAGCCCCGAGCGATCTGCTCAAAGATGCCCAGGTCGTATCCGCCGGTGATCAACTGGTGGTGCTGCTGGATGCCCAGGACCGCGTAGATGATCGCCAGCATGCACGCGACGATCGGCGGGATCCATCGTCGGTTGTGAGTGGGCACGGCCACAGGCTAGGTCTGGCGGGTGTCACGGCAACCGGAGTGACCCTGCCGGCGACGACAATGCCGCCATGAGAAGTCCCGAAGTGGTGGTGAGGCGGAGTGCGGTATCGCTTGGGCTGCTTCTCGCCGGGACTCTCGTACTCATTGCGTGGGGGATGGCGAGCGGGAGTCACATTCCCGCGCGCTACGCCGACCCACAGGATGGTGCGACCGACACCGATCTATATTCAGCAATAACCGACCGGGTGCTGGACGGGCAGGGCTACTACTCAGCGGTGGCTGCCGAGCAACCGCTTCGCGGCTACCCGACTCAACCGGTGTTCACGGTGCGCGAGCCCACCCTGACCTGGCTCGCTGACGCGGTGGGTGGCGATCGCGGACTGCGGCTCGTGCTCGGGGCGTTGACTGCCGTGGCGCTGGCCCTGCTCGCCTGGCAGTTGGTCGACCTGGCGCCAGCGATGGGTTCGTGGCTTACGGCGTTTGGCGCGGCGGCGTTCACCAGCATCGCGATCTGGGCATCGGGTGCCGAGCTCAGCCACGAGGTGTGGGCTGGACTGTTCCTGGTCATGGGCGTCAGCATGCGTCGGTTCGGTGTCATTCCGTGGGTGCTGTGCGTTCTCTTCGCCGCGCTGTTCCGCGAGCTGGCGATCGCCGTGCTGCTCCTGACCTGCCTGGAGTCGATCGTGCGTGGTCGTTGGCGTGAGGTCGCGTGGTCGGTCGGCGCGTTGGCGCTGTTCTCGATGTTCTACGCCTGGCACGCCCATGAGGTGAATGCAATCGTCGCTGGATCAGGCACCGATTCGCGGGGGTGGTTCGGCTGGGGCGGCTGGCCCGCCGTGGTGGACGGCATTCAGTTCAGCTCGCCCTTGACGCTCCTGCCGTTCGCGATTTCGGCCGTGGTCGTACCGCTTGCCCTGTTCGGGTGGCTGGCGCAGAGGAGCCCCACGATCGACACCGCGGTGATCGTTCTGGTGGTCGCGATCGTGCTGCTGGGAGTTGTCGGGCGTGCCGACAATGTCTATTGGGGCCTGATGTTCTCGCCGCTGCTCCTGTCCGGCCTTGGCTTCGTGCCGACGGCCGTCGCCAGGTTCGTGCGTGACCTGCGCAGCTCTGCCCTCCTGCGAGTTGGGAGCGTCTGACATGGGCGGTGCACGACTTCCGGTCGCGGTCTTCACTGTCGGGTGTTTCGCACTGATCGTCGGCGCGGCGGTCTTTGGACACTCTGGCTTCGGAGACCTCGAGCTGTACCACCAGTGGGTCCGCGCCGGTGTCGAGCATGGTCGCTGGCCGGTGCTCGACGACGCCTGGGTCTACCCGATCGGGGCGCTGCTGCCGATGGCGCTGATGGCTCCTTTCGCGACGATGGGACCGGCGCTGCTGCTGTGGACCATGGGCGTGGTGGCCATCAAC
This sequence comes from Aeromicrobium sp., assembly GCA_025965115.1. Classification (GTDB taxonomy): domain Bacteria; phylum Actinomycetota; class Actinomycetes; order Propionibacteriales; family Nocardioidaceae; genus Aeromicrobium. The sequence continues at coordinate 1,805 of JAOPXO010000200.1, read as the reverse complement.
GCCGTCGCTATCACCGCGCTCGTACGTCATGGCGGCGCGGGCCGGCAGGCTGCCTGGTGGTGGGTATGTTTCGCGCTGTTGCTCGGGCCGGTCGCGATCGGCCGTCTCGAGGCGTTTGCAATCCCCCTGACGATCCTGGCCGCTCAGTGTGTGGTTCGCCGGCCGACCGTGGCGGCTGCGTTGCTGACCCTCGCGGGATGGATCAAGCTCGCGCCGATCGTGCTGCTGCTGCCGATGCTCGTCACGACCAGACGACGAGCCTCATCGGTGATCCTGTCCGCGGTCGCCGTCACGACGATCATCATCGGGCCGGTGGTTGCCGAGGGCGGTTCGTCGCGGCTGCTGAGCTTCCTCGATGCGCAGTCGACACGCGGGCTGCAGGTCGAGTCCGTGCCGGCGTCGATCACGACGATCCTTCGTTGGTTCGGTGTCGCGGCCGCGCCGCACCGAAATCGCGCCCTTGACGTGTGGGAGATCTCTGGCTCTGCCGCTGGCCGGATCGCGGCGCTCTCTGACCTGGCGCTCCCGATCATGCTGGTTGCGGTCATGGCGATCGGTGTGTCGGCGGTGCGGCGAGGGCGCACCGATTCGGTCGGAGCGCTTGCGCTCACCTGGCTCGCGCTGAGTCTTTCGTTGGTCGTGTTCAACAAAGTGGGATCGGCGCAATACCTGACGTGGCCGGCTGCGGCAGTCGTCCTCGGGCTCCTCTCGAGATCGCACGACGCCTTCTGGAGACGTGTCAGCTCGCTCTTCCTTGCCGCTGCCGTGCTCACCCAGTGCATCTATCCCTACCTCTACGCGCAGCTGCTCGATGGGCGCCCGCTGCCCACCGTGATCCTGCTGGTCCGCAACGGTCTCTTGCTGTGGCTGCTCGCTCTCGCAATGCGCGAACTCGCCCGCAGTGGCACTGATCGGGTCTACCGTCGGAGGCAACGGGAGAGCACAGACATCACTGAGGGAGGAGCCGACATGGTCAGCAGGCGCACGCGGTTGCTTCTGGGCAAACGTCAATCCAACGAGTGGGGCGTCACGGCGATTGAGTACGCCGTCATGGCCTCGGCGATCGTGGCGATCATCGTTGCCGCCGTGGCGATCCTGGCTCCCAAGATACTTGGTGCATTCTCGGCGATTCCCAGCTGACGACAAGTCGCTGGATCTTCACGATCACGCAGGTCACCCCCACATGGGCGTAGAAGTATATGGCTCCGACGGACTAGAAAAGATCGCCCAACTGGGCCCCGAAATCGAGAGCCAGATGACCCTCGCAGGTCCTACTTTGTCGGTAGGGAGCGTCACTCAATCGGGTGGCGATACATTGTTAGAGGGAGTAAATCATGTTCGTTTTCGCAACCATCGCCTCATACGTCGCCGGCATTCAGGGACGTTTCGAGCGCCGTGACGAAGAAGGCATCACCGCGATCGAGTACGCCGTCATGGCGGCCTCGATCGTTGCCGTGATCGCCGCCGCAATGGTGATCCTCGGCGGCAAGATCAACTCGCTGTTCACCGGTATCTCGGTCTAATCCACCGCACCTGGCGCGGCCGCCCTTCTCTACTTTCGGGCGGGCGGCCGCGTCTCGTGATGGACACAAGCCCATGCGGAGTCCTTCATCGGACGAGCGAGGCGTTGCTCTCCTTGAGTTCGCCCTCGTCGTCCCCACGCTTCTCGCCCTGATACTTGGCATCGTCGACTTCGGCGATCGCTACAAGTCAGCGGCGATGTACAACCACTACGCCTCAGTCGCGGCGCGATCGATGACGATCGACAACAGTGCAGCCACGGCGAAGACCGTTGCCGTCGGCGC
>JAOPXO010000164.1 GCA_025965115.1 Aeromicrobium sp. | reverse complement strand
GCGAGGTGAGCGCGTACAGCCTCGGCCATCGGGGCGTTGGCCGGCGGAAAGAGCGCAGCGTCATCGAAGAACGCCTCGAAAACTGTGCCTGCTAAAAACGGGGCAGGCATCAGCGGATCCAGGACAGTGCGTACTCGCCGTCGTCGCAGGCGGTGCCGCCTTCGCCGAGTCCGAGCGGGCGGAAGGTGTCGACCATGACGGCGAGCTCATCGAAGTACTCCGCACCGAGACTGGCCTCGATCGCCGACGGCTGCGGGCCGTGCGAGTGGCCGCCCGGGTGCAGCGAGATCGAGCCCTTGCCGATGCCCGAGCCCTTGCGCGCTTCGTAGTCTCCGGCGACGTAGAACATGACCTCGTCGGAGTCGACATTGGAGTGGTAGTAGGGCACCGGGATCGCCAGCGGGTGGTAGTCGACCTTGCGCGGCACGAAGTTGCAGATCACGAAGTTGTTGCCCTCGAAGACCTGATGCACCGGCGGCGGCTGGTGCACGCGCCCGGTGATCGGCTCGAAGTCGGCGACATTGAACGCGTACGGGTAGAGGCAGCCGTCCCAACCGACGACGTCGAACGGATGCTGTGGCACCACGTGGATGCTGCCGCTGAGTCCGGCGGAGCCGGAGCCGCGGTGCTTGATCAGCACCTCGACATTCGTCTCGTCGCGGACCTCCGGCTCCGTCGGGCCGCGCAGGTCGCGCTCGCAGTACGGCGCGTGCTCGAGGAGCTGGCCGAACTTCGACAGGTAGCGGCGGGCCGGCCCGATGTGGCTGTTGGCCTCGATGACGTACGCCCTGACGTCGCCGTCGACGACCCAGCGGTGCGTGGTCGCCCGGGGGATGATCAGGTAGTCGCCCGGGCCGAACGCGATGTGGCCGAAGACCGTCTCGAGCGTGCCGGTGCCGTCTTCGATGAAGACGCACTCGTCGCCGGTCGCATTGCGATAGAGCGGTGAGGTCTCTGCCGCGACGACGTACGAGATCCGGACATCGCCGTTGCCGAGTACGAGCCGTCGGCTCGTGACGACGTTGCGGCCGGCGCCACCATCGAAGAGATCGTGCAGCTTGAGGTGCCGGGCCAGCAGTGGCTCGTTGGGGGTCATCGCCTGGTCGGGCAGCTCCCACGTACGCGCTTCAACGATCGCCGAGGGCACACCCACGTGATAGAGCAATGACGAGTCGGACGAGAACCCTTCCTCGCCCATGAGCTCTTCACGGTAGAGCGATCCGTCGGGGCTGCGGTGCTGGGTATGGCGTTTCGGCGGGATGTTGCCCGCCTGACGGTAGTGAGCCATGGCGCCTCCTCAGAAGTTGCCGCGTTTGGCCTGCTCGCGTTCGATCGCCTCGAACAAGGCCTGGAAGTTGCCCTTCCCGAACCCTAGTGACCCGTGGCGCTCAATCAACTCGAAGAAGACCGTCGGGCGGTCGCCGATCGGCTTGGTGAAGATCTGCAGGAGGTAACCGTCCTCGTCGCGGTCGACCAGGATGCCGCGTCGCTGGAGCTCCTCGATCGGCACGCGCACCTCGCCGATGCGCGCACGTAGCTCGGGATCGGTGTAGTACGAGTCGGGGGTGTCGAGGAACTCGATGCCAGCCGCACGCAGGCGATCGACGGTGTCGAGGATGTTGTTGGTCGCGAGCGCGAGGTGCTGGGCACCGGGGCCGCGGTAGAACTCGAGGTATTCGTCGATCTGCGACTTGCGCTTGCCGACAGCCGGCTCGTTGAGCGGGAACTTCACCCGGTGGTTTCCGCTGGCCACGACCTTGCTCATCAGCGCGCTGTACTCGGTCGCGATGTCGTCGCCCACGAACTCCGCCATGTTGGTGAAGCCCATGATCCGGTTGTAGAAGTCGACCCACTCGTCCATGTGGCCGATCTCGACATTGCCGACGACGTGGTCGAGGGCCTGGAAGATCCGCTTCGGTGCGTCGTCCGGGCGAACCAGGCTTGAGCGTCGCTCGACGTAGCCCGGGAGATAGGGGCCGTCGTACTTGCTGCGGTCGACGAGGGTGTGGCGGGTGTCGCCGTATGCCGCGATGGCGGCGATGCGTACGGTGCCGTGCTCGTCGGTCAGGTCGTGCGGCTCTTCAAGGATCGTGGCGCCCTCGGCGCGGGCGTGGTCGATGCAGACGTCGACGTGGGGAACCTCGAGGGCGATGTCGGTGATCCCGTCGCCGTGGATGCGGTGGTGGTCGAGGATGAAGCTGTCAGGGTCGACGCCGCCCTTGAGGACGAAGCGGACGGCGCCGCTCTCCAGGACGTATGCGTGGTGGTCGCGGTTGCCGGTCTCAGGGCCGGAGTAGGCGACCAGGTCCATGCCGAAGGCGGTCATGTAGAAGTGCGCGGACTGCGTTGCATTGCCGACTGCCCACACGACGGCGTCCCAGCCGGTGACCGGGAACGGGTCGGACTTGGTGTCGTACTCCACCAGTCCAACGAGCTGCTTGAGCTGGTCGAGGTCGAGCTCGGCGAGGCGTTCGGAGTCAGTCAGATCGATGGTCATGCGACCAGACCACCGCATCGGGCGGTGATGGGCAAGCGGGCCAGTCACGGGTGGTCAGGTGTGCCACCTGAGCGGAGTAGGCTGGGCCTTGGCTAGACAATCTGACTAGGAGCGGTCGTCATGGATCAACTGGATGCCGCACTCATCTCGGCGATGCGTGCGAACCCGCGAGTTGGCGATCTCGAGCTCTCGCGGATCACCAAGGTCGCGCGGGCAACGGTGCAATCGCGGTTGGCCAAGCTGGAGGCCGCCGGCGTCATCACGGGATACGGCCCGGACATCGACCTCATTGCCGCCGGTCATCCGGTGCTGGCCTTTGTCACGTTGGAGATCGCGCAGGGTTCTTTGGACGCCGTGACGGTCGAGCTCGAGTCGTTGCCGAATGTGCTGGACGCCTATGTCACGAGCGGTGCGGCCGATGTGCTCTGCAAGATCGCGGCGACCTCACACGAGGACCTCCAGTCGGTGCTCCTGCACATCAGCCAGTCCGGATCGGTTGTCCGATCCACCAGCGTCATCGTGTTGTCAGAGCTCGTACGCCCGAGGGTGCTCCCGATGTTGCAGAAGGGCGCCGTCGGCGTCTCGTCACGGGCGCCGGCGTACCGGAGCTAGGCTCTCGCTTGCGTTCACCGCGAGCGCATCGGAAGACGGGACGATCGACGTGGCTGGACGGTTCGAGAGCAAGCGGGCATTGGTCACCGGAGCTGCGGGAGGTATCGGCCGATCGGTCGTCGAGCTCCTGGCCGCGGAGGGTGCGTCGGTCGTCGGCGTCGATCTGAACTCGAGCGGCGACATCCTGCCCTGTGACGTCAGCGACGAGTCGTCGGTCGCCACGGCAGTTGCCGCCACCGTCGAACGCCTCGGCGGGCTGGACGTCGTGGTCAATGTCGCCGGGATCGACCAGATCCGTCGGTTCGAGGATCTTGACTTCGCAACCTGGCAGCGCCATCTCGGCGTCAACCTGACTGGCCCGATGCTCATCAGCCAGGCGGCTTTGCCCCACCTCCGCCAGAGCAAGGGCAACATCGTCACGATCGCTTCGATCGCCGGCCTGCGCGCGCAGCCGTACCAAGCGGCGTACTGCGCCTCCAAGGCCGGTGTGATCCTGCTGATGAAGTCGTTGGCGCTCGAGCTTGGCGCGGACGGTGTGCGGGTCAACACCGTTTGTCCGGGCGGGGTCGACACCGAACTCCCGACCAACGCTGCCGCCGAGCTCACCGACGCCGTTCTGGACTGGGACCTTCTGCTGGAGACCTCCGGAGCCAGGTATGGAGGTATGCCGCCGAGCCACATTGCCGACGCTGTCGCCTACCTCGCCTCGGACGCTGCCGCCTCGGTCACGGGCGCGGTTCTGTCAGTCGACCGCGGCACCGCCTGCTGAATACTAAAATCTCCGAGATTGCAACGGTTTTGGGCGATCCGATCGAGGATCTCCTCGGCGCGCTCGGCGACTGAATTCATACCCCAAATCTAGCCGCGAGCACCGACACAAAACTGGCCGAAATCAGCCCAGGACAGCCAGCCGTTTCAGGGCCTCCGCAATGACTTCCGGACGCTTGCAGAAGGCCCACCGCACCAATGGCCGACCGGCCGAGAGATCGTCGTAGAACACCTGGTGCGGGATCGCCACCACCCCGGCAAGCGAAGGAAGCTGGCGACAGAAATCCATCCCGTCCTCAAAGCCCAGAGGACGTATGTCCGTGGTCGCGAAGTACGTACCCTCCGGCACGAACACCTCGAACCCGACCGACCGCAACCCGTCACACAACAGATCCCGCTGTGCCTGCATCTGCGCGACGAACGAAGAGAAGTACGCGTCGTCCGAGCCCAGTGCCGCAGCGATCGCCGGCTGGAACGCCGAACCCGACGTATAGGTCAGGAACTGCTTGACGCCGACCATCGCCGCCACCAGCGGAGCCGGACCAGACGCCCAGCCGACCTTCCACCCGGTGAACGAGAAGCTCTTGCCGCCGCTGGAGATCGTCAGCGTCCGCTCGGCCATCCCCGGCAGGGTCGCGATCGGGATGTGCGGCAGTCCGTCGAAGGTGAGGTGCTCATAGACCTCATCGCTGATGACGACCAGGTCGTGCTCCTGAGCCACGGCAGCAATCGCCTCCAGCTCATCACGCCGCAGAACCGTCCCGGTCGGATTGTGCGGCGAGTTGAGCAGGATCGCGGTCGTACGTGGCGACACCGCGGCCCGCAACTCATCGACCGGCAACCGAAAGTCCGGCGCGCGCAACGTCACGGGACGACGTACGGCACCAGCCATCTGGAGCACTGCGACATATGAGTCGTAGTAGGGCTCCAGCACGATGACCTCATCGCCCGGATCGACCAGCCCCAGCACTGCGGCGGCAATTGCCTCGGTGGCGCCGGTCGTCACGGCGATCTCGGTATCGGGATCCACCTCCAGCCCATAGAACCGAGTCTGGTGCGCAGCGATGGCGGCGCGCAGCTCGGGCACGCCGATCCCTGGTGCGTACTGATTGCGCCCACCTCGCAGAGCAGAGACCGCGGCCTCCACGACCGAAGCCGGCCCGTCCGTGTCCGGGAACCCCTGCCCGAGATTGACCGCGCCCGTGCGCGTCGCCAAAGCACTCATCTCGGCGAAGATCGTCGTGCCGAGTCCGGCGATGCGCTCGCTCGAGGTCTTCACCGTCCCGACCCTAGCGACCCACCGCGGCCCTACGATGACGCAGTGACTCCAGAGCTTCGACGCACGCGCATCGCCGTCGCGGCCGGGTTCTTCCTCCAAGGCCTGGTGTTCGCCGCGATCGT
>JAOPXO010000162.1 GCA_025965115.1 Aeromicrobium sp. | reverse complement strand
GCAGCTTCTCGGACTCGGCGTCGTCGAAGCTCTCCTTGGTGGCCTTGTCCTTGACCAGCTCGATGCCGTAGAAGAAGCCGTCGCCGCGTACGTCGCCGACGATGTCGAGGTCGTACAGCTTCTCGAGGGTCGAGCGGAACGCGCCCTCGGTGCCACGGACGTGCTCGTTGAGCTTCTCTCGTTCGAAGATGTCGAGGTTGGCCATCGCTACCGCGGTCGACACCGGGTGACCACCGAAGGTGTAGCCGTGGGCGAAGCTCGTGCTGCCCTGAAGGAACGGCTCCATGATCCGGTCCGAAGCGATCATGGCGCCGAGCGGTGAGTAGCCCGAGGTCAGACCCTTGGCGCAGGTGATCATGTCCGGCACATAGCCGTAGCGGTTGGCACCGAACATGTCACCGAGTCGGCCGAAGGCGCAGATGACCTCGTCGGACACCAGCAGCACATCGTGACGGTCGCAGATCTCGCGTACGCGTTGGAAGTAGCCGGGCGGGGGAGGGAAGCAACCTCCGGCGTTCTGCACCGGCTCGAGGAACACCGCACACACCGTGTCAGGACCTTCGGCAATGATCGCCTCTTCGATCTGGTCCGCGGCCCAGCGGCCGAATGCTTCCAGGTCGTCGCCGAGGTTGGCAGGCCGGTCGGCTTCGGCGGTCGTGTTGTCGCTGGCTGCTTGATCTCCCGCGAACCAGCTGGTCACCGCCGGGCCCGCGTGCTCATCGGCGCGATAGAAGTTGGTGTTGGGCACGTGAACCGTCGTCGGTACCAGCGGCTCGAACATCTCCTTGAGGGCCGGAATACCGGTGATCGACAGGGCTCCATGGGTGGTGCCGTGATAGGCCACCTGCCGGCTGATGACCTTGGTCTTGTTCGGCTTGCCGGTCAGCTTGAAGTACTGCTTGGCCGCCTTCCAGGCAGTCTCGACGGCCTCACCGCCGCCCGTCGTGAAGAACACCCGGTTGAGATCGCCGGGGGCGTATGCGGCGATGCGTTCGGCCAGCATGATCGCGTTGGGATGCGCGAACGTCCAGATGGGGAAGAAGGACAGCTCCTTGGCCTGCTTGGCCGCGGCCTCCGCAAGCTCCTCACGCCCGTGACCGACCTGGACCACGAACAACCCGGCCAGTCCATCGAGATAGCGCTTGCCCTTGGCGTCGTAGAGGTACATGCCATCGCCCTTGGTGATGATCGGGATGTCATGGGCGTCGTCATAGCTGCCATGGCGCGAGAAGTGCATCCACAGGTGTTCCTTGCCGGCCTTCTGAAGTCGCGCGTAGTCCTCATCCGAGTAGCTCATGCCGCCATGATCGCAAGATCAGTTGACCGAATACAAGGGATTTCGTCGTGTAATCCACTCTTAACTTCGAAATCCGTTGCTGGAGGCGTGACAGATGCGGTTGGATGAGGTCATGGATCGCTACGACACCATCGTCGTCGGCGCGGGCGTCGCGGGTCTCACGGCCGCCAGCCTCCTCGCACGGTCGGGTCAACGTGTGGTGGTGCTCGAGGCGCGTGACCGCGTGGGGGGCCGGGTGTGGACCGACCGCGCGGACGGCCACGCCATGGATCGCGGCGCGTCGTGGATCCACGGCATCGATGACAACCCGGTTGCCGCGGCGGCTACGGCGATTGGCATGCCGACGCAGGAGTTCACGATCGGCAGCTTCCAACCCGACGGCCGACCCATCGCCTACTTCGGCCCGGACGCGGAGCGACTCTCTGACGTCGCAACCCGCAGCTTCGCCCACGACGTTCACGCAGCGGATGCCGCCATGCAAGAGCTCGTCGAAACGTCTCCACCCGCCGCCACCTATGCCGAGGTGACTGAGGCCGCTCTCGCCACGCAGAGATGGGATGACGACCGCGCCGACCGCGTACGCGAGTTCTTCAGTCATCGGACGGAGGAGCAGCTCGGCGCCTGGATCGAGGACCTCGCGGCACACGGTCTCGACAACGACTTGATCGACGGTGACGAGGTGGTCTTTCCCGACGGCTACGACCGCCTGCCTGAGCATCTTGCAAAGGGACTCGACCTCCGTCTCGGGCACATCGTCTCGCACGTGCAATGGGCAGCCGACGGGGTGACAGTCACGGCGGATGGCGGCACGTTCGCGGCCGAATACGCGGTCGTCACAGTCCCGTTGAGCGTTCTGCAGAGCGACGACTTCATCATCGAGCCTCCGCTGCCTGAGCCCCTCACGGGTGCTCTGGATCGACTCGAGATGAATGCCTTCGAGAAGGTGTTCCTCAGCTTCGAGACGAAGTTCTGGGACGACAGGGTCTACGCGATCCGTCAGCAAGGGCAGGGCGGCGAGTGGTGGCACTCCTGGTATGACCTTTCGGCCCTGCACGGCACGCCCACCCTGCTGACCTTCGCAGCTGGACCCGCAGCGAAGGCGATCCGGGGATGGGACGACTCGGAGGTCGCAGAGTCCGTGCTCATCCAGCTGAGAAGGCTGTATGGCCATCGCGTGCAGCAGCCGACGGAGGTGCACGTCACCGCCTGGCAAGACGACCGGTTCGCTCGCGGCTCGTTCTCATACATGAAGGTCGGCGCGACGACGGACGACCATGACAACCTCGCGACGCCAGTCGGTGGTGTGCTGCACATCGCCGGCGAGGCCACCTGGACCGATGACCCGGCCACCGTGACGGCAGCGATGTGCTCAGGTCATCGAGCAGCGGTCAACATCCTTGGCCGGGACATCCGCATCGAGGACGCTTGGGGAGTCCCGGGCTAGAGCAGGTGGGCTTCGTGCATCGCGATCGCGACCTGCACGCGGTTCGTCGCTTCGAGCTTGGTGAAGATGTGCGAGATGTGCGCTTTGACGGTGGCCACACTCATGTGGAGCTCGGTCGCGATCTCGGCATTGGATGATCCCTGACCGATCGCGATCGCCACCTCGCGCTCGCGGTCCGTCAGGCACTCGACACGTGACGTTGCCTGGTCTCCACGGTCGTCGGGCGCCGCGTCGGTGACCTGTCGGATCAGCTGGGTGGTGATGGCGGGGGACAGCATCGGCTCCCCGGCGACTACCTTGCTGATCGCCGCGACGATGTCCGCGGGGGCGGTGTCCTTGAGCAGGAAGCCGGTCGCGCCGGCCGCCAGGGCCCTCACGACGTACTCGTCGGCGTCGAAGGTGGTGAGCACGATGACCTTGGGTGGGTCGGGGAGAGCCAGCACGGCCGCCGTCGCGGCGATGCCGTCCATGACCGGCATACGGATGTCCATCAGCACGAGGTCGACACCGCCGCGGCGTACCGCCTCGACTGCCTCGGCGCCGTTGGCTGCTTCACCGACGACGGTGATCTCCTGCGAACCGCCGAGCATCAGGGCAAGCCCCGCGCG
>JAOPXO010000019.1 GCA_025965115.1 Aeromicrobium sp. | reverse complement strand
CGCCCCCGCCGAGCTGGAGGGCGCATTCGCCGAGGGAATCGGCTTTGACGGCTCGGCAATCGAGGGCTTCGCCCGCGTGCACGAGGCCGACATGCTGGCCCGTCCCGATCCGTCGACATTCCAGATCCTGCCGTGGCGCGGTGAGACCCCCGCGACCGGCCGGATGTTCTGCGACATCCTGATGCCCGACGGATCGCCGTCCTACGCCGACCCGCGCCACGTCCTGAAGCGCACATTGCAGAAGGCCGCAGAGGCCGGGTTCACGTTCTACACCCATCCCGAGATCGAGTTCTTCCTGTTCAAGGGCAAGCCCGACGCGGGTGACCGGCCGATCCCCGTCGACGACAGCGGATACTTCGACCACACCGCGCAGGGCGGCGGCCAGGACTTCCGCCGCGAGGTCATCACGATGCTCGAGAACATGGGCATCTCGGTCGAGTTCAGCCACCACGAGGGCGGCCCGGGCCAGCAGGAGATCGACCTGCGCTATGCCGACGCTCTCTCGACGGCCGACAACATCATGACGTTCCGCACCGTGGTGCGAGAAGTGGCGTTGAGTCAGGGCAAGTGGGCGTCGTTCATGCCCAAGCCGTTCACCGACCACCCTGGTTCGGGCATGCATACGCACGTGTCGCTGTTCGAGGGCGATGAGAACGCCTTCTATGAGGCCGGTGCCGAGTACCAGCTCTCCGCGACGGGCCGCTCGTTCATCGCTGGAGTCCTGCACCACACCCCCGAGATCACCGCTGTGACCAACCAATGGGTCAATTCCTACAAGCGACTGGCCGGCGGGGGAGAGGCTCCCAACTACGTCTGCTGGGGCCACAACAACCGCTCCGCGCTGATCCGGGTGCCGATGTACAAGCCCCAGAAGGGCAACTCGGCGCGCGTCGAGAACCGGGCGATCGACTCGGCCTGCAATCCCTATCTCGCGTTCGCACTGGTCCTCGCGGCCGGGCTCAAGGGCATCGAGGAGAAGTATGAGCTGCCGCCCGAGGCTGAGGACGATGTCTGGTCGTTGAGCGAGAACGAGCGCAAGGCCATGGGTATCGCGCCGCTACCGCGCAATCTCGATGAAGCCATCCGGACGATGGAGACCAGCGAGCTCGTTGCCGAGACGCTCGGGGAGCATGTCTTCGACTTCTTCCTGCGCAACAAGCGTGCCGAGTGGCAGGACTATCGGACTCAGGTGACGCAGTTCGAGATCGACCGCATGCTGCCGATGCTCTGAAATCCCCTGCTCCACCCCAGCCGGTAGCCTGCACACGTGGTGAAGGACGCGGCGGAGATTGCTCAGACCCTCGCTCGCAAGGGGTTTCGGAACGGCGAGCTGGCGTTTGCCAACCTCCGCCAGCTTGGCGACCTGCCAGATGCGCTGGTCGACCAGATCGCCCAGGTTGCCAGCCCCGACACCGCGCTGAGCTCGCTGACCGCGATCGCCAGCAAGTTCGGGGCGCCGAAGCTCGTCGCGATGCTCGAATCCGATCGCGACCTGCGCCAGCGCCTGCTCGTCGTCCTCGGCACGAGTGAGGCGCTCGGCGACTTCCTGTGCCGCCACCCCGAGTTCATGGCCGACCTCACTGGTGATGAGCTGTTGCGGACCCCGCTCCGATTGGAGACGCGCAGGGCCCAGATGGCGGTCGCCACCACTTCGGACGAGCTGCGGATCAACTACTACCGCAAGCTGTTGCACATTGCCGCGCGTGACCTCACTGCTCTGACGACCTTCGAGGAGTCCTCGGCAGAGCTGGCTGATCTGGCGGTGGCCACGCTCGGTGCCGCGCTCGCCATCGCGCGTACGCAGGAGTCCGACGCCGATCTGTGTCGCTTCACGATCATGGCGATGGGCAAGACCGGTGGACGTGAGCTCAACTACCTCAGTGATGTGGACGTCATCTTCGTCTACGAGGCGTGCGACGGCGCCGATGACGAGGCTGCGGCGAAAGCCGCCACGAGGCTGGCCGCGACGTCGATGCGACTGTGTCGCGAGCACACCGGCGAGGGCACGATCTGGGAGGTCGATGCCAACCTGCGACCCGAGGGCAACGCCGGCCCGCTCGTCCGCTCTCTGGCGAGCCATGTCGCCTACTACGAGCGGTGGGCGACGACGTGGGAGTTCCAGGCGTTGCTGAAGGCGCGGTTCGCTGCTGGCGACGAAGCGCTCGGTGAGGCGTACGTCGATGCGCTTTCGCCGATGATCTGGGCAGCGAGCACCCGCGACAACTTCGTCACTGACGTGCGCGCGATGCGTCGGCGGGTCGTCGAGAACATTCCGACCCAGCAGCGCGATCGCGAGCTCAAGCTCGGCCCCGGAGGCCTGCGTGACGTCGAGTTCGCCGTCCAGCTCCTCCAGCTCGTGCACGGCCGTGCCGATCTGTCCCTGCGCAGCCCAACCACCCTGGTGGCACTGCGGGCACTGACCGAGGGCGGGTATGTCGGACGTCGTGATGGTGCCGCAATGGAGGAGGCGTATGAATTCCTGCGCACCCTCGAGCACCGGATCCAGCTGTATCGACTGCGGCGGAGTCACAGTGTGCCGGACGACCCCGAGGATCTGCGCCGTATTGGTCGGAGCATGGGATTTCGCCACAATCCGGTCGAGAGCCTCACCAAGGAGTGGCAGGCACATCGGCGTCTGGTCCGCCGTCTGCACGAGAAGCTGTTCTACCAGCCTCTACTCGAAGCGGTCGCTTCACTGCCGAGCGACGGACTGCGACTCACGCCACTGGCCGCCGAGCAGCGGCTCACAGCACTTGGTTTCATCGATCCGCGTGGTGCCCTGACGCACATCCAGGCGCTGACCTCCGGGGTCTCGCGGAGGGCGGCGATCCAGCGCGCGCTGCTGCCGGCGATGTTGGCGTGGCTCGCCGAGACTCCCGATCCAGAGGCCGGCCTTCTCGCGTTCCGCAGGATCTCCGAGGGTCTGGGCGAGACGCACTGGTATCTCCGCAAGCTGCGCGACGAGGGCGCCGGCGCCGAGCAGCTCGCGCGCGTGCTCGGATCAAGCCGATATGTCACCGATCTGATCCTCCGTGCGCCTGACTCCGTGGCGTTGCTGGGTGACGACGCCGAGCTGGTGCCGCGCAGCCTCGATCGTCTTCGCAGCGAGATGGACATCGCCGCCGGGCGCCACAAAGATCCATCTGACGGGATCAGAGCCGTACGCCGCGTACGCCGGCGCGAGCTGTCCAGGGTCGGCATCGCCGATGTGCTCGAACGGCTCGACATCACCGAGGTCGGTGAGGCGCTGACCGACATCTCGACCGCCACCCTTGCGGGTGCGTTGGCGGTCTCGGTTGCGGCGGTCGAAGCCGATCGCGGCGCGATGCCCACCCGGATGGCCATCGTCCTGATGGGTCGGCTCGGGGGCGGCGAGGCGGGATACGCCTCCGATGCCGATGTGATGTTCGTGCATGATCCGCTTCCTGGCGTCGACGAGAAGGACGCCACGGATGCGGCGATGGCAGCCGCGCAAGCGCTCCGCAAGATGCTGGCAGCGCCGTCTGACGACCCGCCGCTCGAGGTCGACGCCGAGCTTCGTCCCGAGGGTCGCAATGGCCCCCTCGTACGTACGATCGCCGCCCACAGGGCCTACTACGAAAAGTGGTCGGCGGGCTGGGAGGCCCAGGCCCTGCTCCGCGCCAATGCGGTGATCGGTGACGTCGACCTCTGCGAGCGTTTCACCGCGTTGATCGACCCCCTGCGCTGGCCCGAGGGCGGCACGACCCCCGACGAGGTGCGCGAGATCAGGCGCATCAAAGCACGTGTCGAGTCCGAACGCCTGCCACGTGGCGCCAACCCCAACACGCACCTCAAGCTCGGCCGCGGTGGGCTCGCAGATGTCGAGTGGACGGTCCAGCTCCTGCAGATGCAACACGCCCATGCGGTGCCGGAGCTTCGTACGACCCGCACCCTCCCCGCACTGCACGCTGCGCGGAAGGCTGATCTCATCAGCGCGGACGACGCAGACGCCCTCGAGTCGGCCTGGCGCCTGGTCAGCCGCATCCGCAACGCGGTCGTCCTGATGCGTGGCAAGGCTGCCGACTCGATGGTCGAACAGGCGGCCGAGCGCGCAGGCGTCGCTCACCTGCTGGGATATGGCATCGATCAGAGCGAGCAGATGGTCGACGACTACCTGCGCACGACGCGGCTCGCCCGCAAGGTCGTCGAACGGGTCTTCTACGAGTAGGTCACGCGGTCTTGCGGTGGTTGAGGATCATGTCGCGTTCGTTGATGTTGAGACCGCCCCACACGCCGTACGGTTCGCGCACCTGCAGCGCATGTGCGCGGCACGCAGCGATCACCGGGCACACCGCGCACAGCGCCTTGGCGGCAGCTTCGCGATTGCGGCGGCGTGGTCCGCGCTCGGCATCGGGGGAGAAGAATGTCTCGGGATCGACCGTGCGACAGGCGCCGTCGTACTGCCAGTCGTAGGTCTCCTGCAGCGGCATCGGGAGGCGCGAGATGCTGGCCATGGCTCAACGTCCCATCTCTGGGCGGCTCATCGCGATCTGGTGGACGTTGATGTATCCGGTGGCGAAGCCGGCTTCGCAGTAGGCGAGATAGAACTCCCACATGCGACGGAACGTCTCGTCGAAGCCCTGGGCGTTGATCGTCGGCCAGTTGGCGTTGAAGTTGTCACGCCACTGGCGGAGGGTGCGCGCGTAGTGGGAGCCGAGCGGACGCTGGTTGGTCACCGCGAGGGTCGTGTGGGCGGCGAGCACCTGGTCGACCGCGGTCAGCGAGGGCAGCAGGCCGCCCGGGAAGATGTACTTCTGGATCCAGCCGTATGAGTTGCGGGTGGCGAGATAGCGGTGGTGGTCCATCGTGATCGCCTGGATGGCGACATGGCCGCCGGGAGCCAGCAACTTGTCGATCGTGGCGAAGTAGGTCGGCCAGTACTCCTCGCCGACGGCTTCGATCATCTCGACGCTGACGATCGCGTCGTACTCGCCGGTGACCTCGCGGTAGTCGACCAGCTGCAGATCGACGTCGACACCGGCCTCGGCGAAGCGCTCCTGGGCCAGGGCGGCCTGTTCGGTGGAGATCGTGATCGTGGTGACCTTGGCGCCGCGCTGGACGGCGCGGACGGCGAGGGCTCCCCAGCCGCTGCCGATCTCGAGCATCCGGGTGCCCGGACCGACGTGTGCGTCGTCGAGGATCGCGTCGATCTTGCGCAGCTGTGCGTCCTCGAGGGACTCATTGCCCTCGAACCACGCGGACGAGTAGCTCATCGACGGATCGAGGAATTGCGCGAACAGCTCATTCGAGAGGTCGTAGTGCGCCTCGATGTTCTTGCGCGAACCCTTGACCGAGTTGCGCTGATGGTGCGGGAGCTTCTTGTCGACGAACACCCGGAATTTCTGCAGCGGCACCGGCACGATCGTGGCCATCCGTGCCGCGAACGGGGTGAGCAGCTCGGCGAGGTCGGTGCCCTCGCCGGTGGTCCAGTCGCCGGCCATGTAGGCCTCGCCGAAGCCGATCTTGGTGTCGGCGCCGAGCCGCGCGAAGAATGCCTTGGGGCGGACGAGCCGCATCTCCGGAGCCGTCGCGTCGCCAGCGCCCCAGGTGGAGCCGTTGGCGAAGGTCAGTCGCACGGGAACTCGGTTGATGGTCGGCTTGAGAATCGCCTTGGCCGCGCGCGCCTTCAGCGGGGTGCGGGGCGTGCGTGCGATGCCGGGCCAACGGGGGGTGGCGAGCTGTGTCATTGGGTGCCCTCCTGAGGCGTGTGTGCCGGGCGGGTGACGACCGGCAGTCTGCGGATCCAGAGCCATACACCGTGTATTCGGATCAGGAGGCTGGTGCGATGGGTGATGAAGGGCATTTTGACGAGAAGTTTTGTGAGACGTCGCGGAGTTGCCGGACGCGGGACGCCTCGGAAGGTCGCGCTGAACACGGCATCGCCGTCCTGACGGAGGATGATCGTCGACGAAATCTGCTCCGATGTCAGCTTGAACTGCAGGTCATACGTGCCGTCGACGGTGAAGAACGGGGACACATAGAACTCCTTGTCGACGGTCTGCCGACCCTCGTCATCGGTCTGCAGGAGGTACGCGTGCCGGTCGCCGTACGTGTTGTGCACCTCCGCGACGATGCAGGTCAGCGACTCGTCAGGAGCGATCGCCCAGAAGACGCTCAGCGGGTCGAAGGTGTGGCCGAGCACCCTGGCATTGGCGAGCATCAGCACGCGATGCCCGCTGATGTCGACGCCCTGCGCCTTGCAGAACCGCTCGACGTTGGCATGGATCGTGTCGTGCGGGTCGCCGATGTGATCGGCCGCGCTGAATGTCGAGAACGCCCTGAGCAGGCGAGGCATGCGCGGCAGCTCGTCGACGTCGACGAGCCATTGATAGACGCGGTTGGTGAAGCGATGGCGCAGGGGAGTACGTCGGGTGTGGCCGACGGTGCCCTCGACCAGTGCGGGGAGCACCGGAAGGGGCGGAGTCACCACGTGGCCCCCAGGGCCGCGGCCGCGTCAACGCCCGAACGGCAGCCGTCCTCGTGGAATCCCCACCCGTGATAGGCGCCGGCAAAGACGGTCTGCTCGGTGAACAGGTCACGCAGCTCGCCCTGCGCCGCGACGGATGCCGGCGTGTAGATCGGGTGCGCGTAGTTCATCCGCGCGACAACCGTCGCGGGATCGATCCGGTCAGCCGCGTTGAGCGTGACCAGGAAAGGCTCAGCACTCTCGATGCCCTGGAGCTTGTTCATCCAGTACGTCACCGCGGTCCGGTCGCTGCGCTGCGAGCAATCGTCCATCCGATAGTTCCACGATGAGCGTGCTGCCTTGGCGCGTGGCAGTTGAGAGTCATCCCGGTGCAGCAGGGTCTCATTGTCGGAGTATTCAAATGCTCCGAGCACGCGGCGTTCGTCGTCACTCGGATCGGTCAGCAGGGCGAGCGCATCGTCGGCATGGGTGGCGATGACGACGGCATCTGCGTAATGCAGATCGCCGGCAGCGTCGATCAGCTCGACGCTGTCGGGCTTGCGTGTGATCGCGCGGATGGGGGTCGACGAACGTACGTCACCGACCGCCGCCGTGACCCGGTCGATGTAGGTGGCGGAGCCACCGCTGACGGTGTACCACTGCGGCGAGCCCTTGATCGACAGGAAGCCGTGATGCTCGAGGAACTCGAAGAGATAGCGGGCGGGATAGGACAGCGCGGTCTCGTGCCCCGATGACCAGACGCACGACACCACCGGGATCGCGTAGTGGGAGATGAAGTATGCGGAGAAGCCGTTGATGCGGAGGAAGTCGCCGTACGTCTGTGGCTCGGTGGGGGACTCCGCGCTCTCGAGCAGCGTATGCGCGAGCCGCCCGAACTTCTTCACACTGACCAGCATCGCGAGATAGCGAGGATCCGCCAGGCGGCGCTTTTGTGCGAAGACGCCGGCACCGCCGCGCCCGCCGGCGAATTCGAGCCCGCAACCATCGCAATGGATGCTCATGCTCATCTCGGTCGGATGGACGTCGACGTCAAGCTCGGCGAACAGTCGGCGCAGCAGGGGATAGGTGCGGTCGTTGTGCACGATGAATCCGCTGTCGACCCGATGACTGGCATCGGCGTCGTCGACCGTATGCGTGTGGGCGTGCCCACCGAAGCGGTCATCGGCCTCAAAAACGGTGACGTCGTGGGTCTTGCGCAGGACGTATGCCGCAGTGAGCCCAGACACCCCCGACCCGATCACGGCAACGCGCTGGCGAGCGGAGGAGATGTCCATGCCCGTGATTCGTTGCTAACCGACGCCTGGATTGGTGTCTTCGGCGTCCTGGCCGGCGCGTTTGCTGGCTTCGGTGATCTCGAAGATCTCCGTGCCGAACGCGCCGAGCTCCGTGGTGATCTTGCGCGCTGACTCGAACAGGATGGCCGCAACATGGCCAGCTGTCCCGATGGCTGCCTCAGCGGACTGTTGGAAGACGTCCTTGGCGATCTCGCGCCGGCTCAGTGCCATCGGGGGTTGCCTCTCGGTCGGACGACTATGAGGTCAATTGTGGCGCACGAGCCTCTTCCTGGCGACGGGCGGCTTCCTCACGCTTGGCGCGGCGCAGAGCCTTCGACTCCGGGCTGTTGCCGATCTTGTACGGATCGCTCGGCTTGTGGCCCAACTTGCCCAGCTGACGGATGACACTGAACATCTGGCGTGACAGTCGACCGGTGTTGTACTCCAGGCCGTACTTCTCGACCAGAAGGTGCACGTCCTTGGCCACCTCGGGATAGCGACGGGCCGGGATGTCGGGGAACAGGTGGTGCTCGATCTGGTAGCTCAGGTTGCCGGTCAGCACGTGGAACGGCTTGTGTCCGGTGATGTTGGCCGAGCCGAGCAGCTGGCGAAGGTACCACTGGCCGCGGGTCTCGTTCTGGGCGTCCTCTTCGGCGAAGGTCTGCACCTCGGCCGGGAAATGACCGCAGAAGATGATGATGAAGGACCAGACATTGCGAATGATGTTGGCGACAATGTTGGCGCCGAGGATCGCGACGGGTGCCCACCAGCCGAAGAACGGCACGAGGCTCAGGCCGAGCACGGGCCAGGCGATGTAGTCCTTGAAGACCTGCTTGCGGATCTTCTTCATGGCGCGCTTGCGGCGGCCCTGGAAGTCGGCCTTCGAGATCTTGCCCTGGAGGTACTGGTCGAGCTCGACACCGTGATACATGATGCCCCACTCGAAGACGAGCATCAGGATGAAGGCGAGCGGCAGGTTGAAGCGGTGGCTGGCGTACCACGGCTGGTCCTCGTCGATGCGGAACATGTTGTAGCCGATGTCGCGGTCCATGCCGTGGATGTTGGTGTACGTGTGGTGGATGTAGTTGTGGCCGTGCTTCCAGTCCTGCGACGGGGCGATGTTGTCCCACTCGAAGCGGCTGGCGTCGATCATCGGGTCGTTCATCCAGTCGTACTGGCCGTGCATGACGTTGTGGCCGATCTCCATGTTGTCGAGGATCTTGGAGAGGCCGAGGAACAGGACGCCGGCGACGAACGCGGGCCAGAAGAATGGCATGAAGATGCCGATCCGGCCCAGCACCTCGCTGGCGCGCTGCACCTTGATGACGCGGCGGATGTAGTCCGCGTCCTTCTGTCCGAGGTCATCGAGGACCCTCTGGCGTACGACGTTGAGCTCGTCGCCGAAGTCCTCAAGCTGCTCGTACGTCATGTAGTCGAGCCCGATCGTGGCCTTCTTGTCGCTGTCGGCGCTGATGAGGGACAGTGGCGCGGCGTTGTGGTGGCTCGCGCTGTGCGGCTTGATGGGTGCGTTCTTGGTCATGGTGCTCCCTCTCCTAGAGTGCGACGTTGACGTCGCCGATGGGGACATTCACACAGATCTTGATGGTCTCGTCGGTGTTGGCGCTGATCTCGTTGCTGATGATGTGGCGGACCGCGCCGTGGTTCTTCTTGACGACGCAGGTGTTGCAGACGCCCATACGGCAGCCGAACTCTGGATTGAGGCCGACAGCCTCGGCCTGCTCGAGGATCGTGGCGCCGGAGTTGTCGGCGTCGAGCTTGGCATCGTCGAACGTCAAGGTGCCGGTGGCGTCGGCAGCATCGAGGTTGACGCTCGGCACCTTGAAGTACTCCATCCGGAGCTGGTCGGCGGCGCCGATCTCTTCGTACGTGTCGCGGACGGTCTCGATCAGGCCGGCCGGCCCGCATACGTACGTCAGGGTGTCGGTCGGATCGATGCCGAGGTGCTTGAGATGGTCAATGACGAATCGACCTTTGAGTTGCGCGCCCTTCGCGGGTGCGCGGGTATAGATGCGCTCGACCGTCACGTTGGCATTCGCCGCGAGCTCGTCGAGCTCAGCGGTGAACATCTCGTCATCGCGTGAGCGTGCGTAGTGCAGGAACGTGATCTGGCCGCGGTGCTTGGTGTCGCGCAGCGTGCGGAGCATCGACATGACAGGGGTGATGCCGGATCCACCGCTCATGAGCAGCAGGTTGTCGGGCACGACCTTCGGCAGGACGAACTCGCCCTCGGCCTGCGAGAGATAGACGAGGGTCTTGGGAGTCAGCTCGCGGTGCAGGAACTGCGACACATAGCCGTCGGGGTGCGCCTTGACGGACACGCTGAACGTGCCGTTCCTGGCCGCGCTGGACGTCGACACCGAGAAACAGCGGATGCGGCGCTTGCCCTCGACCTCGATGCCGAACTGCACGTGCTGGCCGGGCTTGAAGCCGGTCCAGGCGCCATTGGGGCGCAACACGACGGTGCTGGCATCGCCGGTCTCGTGGATGACTTCAACGACACGGGCGCGGACGTTCTCGGCTGCGAGCATCGGGTGGATCTGCTCGAGGTAGTGGTCCACGGTGTAGGGGGAGGTCAAGGACGCAATGGGACGCGAGGCGAGTGCCTTGCGAATGATGCCCATCGGTAACCTCCACGAAATGAGTGAACATGCGTACACTCAAATAGTGCACGTTCTGCGCGCTGGGCGCAAGCGACACACGGCGTGACCTGACACACGGCGAGCACAAGTGTTCACTGAAAGGGCGGTGACTAGGCTATGGCTGTGATCGAGCCGGTGCCGTCTGAGTCACGTCAGGCGCAGAAGGAGCGCACTCGGCAGGCGATTCTTGCGGCGGCCCTGGAGCTCAGCCAGACCCAGGGATTTGCACAGATCAGCCTGCGTCAGGTGTCCCGTCATGCGGGAATCGTGCCCACGGCGTTCTATCGGCACTTCGAGTCGATGGATCAGCTCGGTCTTGCCTTGGTGGAGCAGTCGTTCTCAGCGCTCCGCCGGATGATCCGTGACGCGCAGCGCGATCCCCAGGTGTTCGACAACATCATCGACGCCGCGGCCGACGTGCTGGTCGAGGCGGTCAAGCAGAGCAAGGCGCACTTCGCGTTCGTCGCTCGCGAGCGCGTGGGTGGCTCGGAGGAGGTGCGTCGGGCGATCAAGCACGAGCTCGACCTGTTCGTCAGCGAGTTGGCGGTCGTGCTTGCACGACTGCCCAATATCGAGAACTGGTCGTCCGACGACGTGCAGATGGTGTCCCGGCTCTTTGTCCGCAACATGGTGTCGAATGCCGAAGAGGTCGTGGAGATGCCGGACGGCCGGCCCGATCTCGAGGAGCAGATCAAGGAAGGCGCTCGCCGTCAGATGCGGCTGATCGTCATCGGCTTCCGCGACTGGGAGAGCTAGCGAGCCGGGCTGACTCCGTGGGCATCCTGCGCGGTGGTTGCCAACCGGTCGAGCGCCTGCGCGAACACGTCATCGCCCAGATCGTCCTCGAGCTGCTGCAGCAATGCCGGATCGGCGGTGAACTCGGCGGCCCAGGTGACATACGCACAGGAGTGACCGGCGTCCTCGACCAGAATCGTCGCCTTGTGGTTCGCGATCGGGAACGGCGGATCAGGCATGTGGTACGAGAGGGTCATCCCAGTGTCATCACGGGACACGACGGTGACGACGAGCTCAGGCGAGGCCTCGGGGCCATCGGCGTACATCCGCAGCTTCGGGTGCCATTCGGCGAAGTCACCGGCGAGCTGCCATACGGCGTCGGCGGGTGCGGCGACAAATGTCTTGCGGGTGATGCGGGGCATTCTGGTCCTCGTGATCGCGTTCCGGGCTTCGATCCATTGAACCCGCTGGTGGCGCCAGGACCAGCATTCTGGTGGTGAGGCATTCCTCACGCCGTGATTCAGGCCGGGAGACCGAGATCGGCTGCGAGCCGCGAGATGACCTGTGCGAAGTACGCGTCGTAGTCGCTGACCGAGCCGACGAGATGGCCGAACAGCTCGAACGAGAGCGTGCCGAAGATCGTCGTCCACGCCATGATCGTGCGCGTCGTGATCTCCGGGAGGTCGGCATGCTCGGGGTTGCCAAGGACGCGCACGAACTCGATTGCGTCGGCGACAGCGTCCTCGACACCGGCGGGCGCGATCGAGGGAGCGACTGGTGACGTGGCGCCGGCCTGGTGGGCCGCCACGATGATGGTCACAAGTCGGACGATGACCCGGGTCGCCGGGCCGACGGTGTCCTGCGGGGCGGCGTAGCCCGGCACGGGGGAGCCGTAAAGCAGCGCGTAGTCGTAGGGATGTGTCAAAGACCATGCGCGGGTGGCGACGCACACCGCGGTCCAGCGGCCGAGGTGGTCGTCTCGATCGTCAACCGCGTCGTCGGCCGCCTCGGCGGCTTCGCCCAGCTCGTCGTATGCGGCGATCAGCAGGGCGGTCAACAGGTCATTGCGGCTGGGGTAGTAGCGGTAGACCGCCGACGACACCATGCCGACATCGCGCGCGACGGCTCGCAGCGAGAGCTCTCCGGGGCCGGCCTCGGCGAGACGTGCACGGGCGGCCGCGAGGATCTCGGCCGTGATGTCTTCGCGGGCGCGTTGGCGTGCGGTTTTCGATGCGGGCATGACACCACCATGACGCAAAGTGAGAGCAGGCGCAACAAATGAGAGCGGTGCTCTTGCAATTGGTTCTCCGTCGTGCGATGCTCGAAACGAGAGCGGTGCTCTCGCCAAGGATCTCCACCACACGAAAAGGAACACATCATGACTGATCGTCACCTCATCATCGGAGCCGGCCCGGTCGGCCGCCACGTGGCCGAGCTGCTCGCAGCCCGTGGATCCGAGGTCATCGTCGGTACCCGTTCTGGCACTGACACGGGCATCGACGGCGTCCAGCACATCAGCGTCGACGCATCAGATGCGGACGCTCTGTCGGCCGCCGCCGAGGGTGCCGCAGTGCTCTACAACTGCGCCAACCCCGCCGACTACTCGACCTGGGACACGTTCTGGCCCCCGATTGCCGCCGCCATGCTCACCGCCGCCGAGCGTTCCGGCGCCGTGCTGGCCATCACCGGCAACCTCTACCCGTACGGCCCGGTCGACGTCCCCATGGTCGAGGGCATGCCCGACGCCGCGACGGACCACAAGGGTGCCTTGCGGGCACGTATGTGGGCTGACGCGAAGGCAGCACACGACGCCGGCCTCCTGCGTGCGCTCGAGGTTCGTGGTTCGGACTATGTCGGTCGCGGAGTCGGCGACAACGGACACGTCACACGCGCCATTCCTCGTGCGCTCCAGGGCAAGTCCGTGATGGTGCTCGACGACGCACACCAGCCGCACTCGTGGACCGATGTGCACGATGTGGCCCGCACGCTGGTCGCCGCCGCTGAGAACGAGAAGGCCTGGGGCCAGATCTGGCACGTCCCGACGAATGCCCCGCGCACCGCGGCTGAGGCGATCAATGATGTCCTGGCCGCTGTGGGCAAGCCTGCCGTCACGGTTCGCCGCTACCCGAGGGTGATGACCCGATCGCTGGCCAAGGTGAATGCGCTGTTCCGCGAGCTCGGAGAGACGAGCTATCAGCGGAGCGCGCCGTACGTACTGGATTCGAGCCGCAGCGAGAAGCTGCTCGGCCTCACACCGTCGCCGTGGGACGAGGTCTGCCGCCGCACTGCGGTGCAGTGAGTCAGTTCGGCCGGGTGCCCATGAGCGACCACATCGCGAATGCGCGCTCCCAGCCGAGCGACTCGTAGAGC
>JAOPXO010000015.1 GCA_025965115.1 Aeromicrobium sp. | reverse complement strand
TCCATGCGGTGCTCGACACGTTGTCCGAGCGGGAGTCGGGTGTCGTCTCGATGCGTTTCGGCCTGACCGACGGTCAGCCCAAGACGCTCGACGAGATCGGCAAGGTCTACGGCGTCACGCGCGAGCGGATCCGCCAGATCGAGTCCAAGACGATGAGCAAGCTGCGCCACCCGTCGCGCTCGCAGGTCCTGCGCGACTACCTCGACTGAGCCGTCCCAGCGCCATCTCGCCTGCAAGCTCCCGGTCGCTGGCTCTGACGTGTCGAACTTAAGGGTCAGCCCATGGGCCTGGACCGGCTGTAGTGAGAGTGCCCTGGGCTAAGTCAAAGGTGTGAAGGAACTAGCACTGTGTTGATCCGCAGTGGGTGGCGGCCGCAACCAATCCTGAGAAAAGACCAAACATTCCGACGATTCTCGCTAGCGTGACGCGCATCACACCCCTTAGGGATCGAGAATCGCATGACTGACACACCCAACACGCCCCCTGCCGGATATTACGACGACGGCAGTGGAAGGCAGCGCTGGTGGGACGGTGTGCAGTGGACGGACCATTTCCAAGACACTCCCGTCGCCCCCGCCGCTGCACCTCCAGCGCCCCCGACAGCCACGACTTACGCGACTGAATCTGGTGCTGGCGTGACGTCCGTCGCCACAGGCAACCCGAGGGCCGACGCCAAGGCAGCCAAGGCGTACGCCAAGGCGAGTCGCCCGTGGTTCAAGAAGAAGCGTTGGTGGGCGGCGATAGTGGTCATCGCCATCATCATTGCGGCTGCCGCTGGTAGCGGTGGAGGGTCAGGGAGCGACGACAAGAATACTTCGACATCACCGTCCGACACTAAGAAGGACTCGACCAAGAAGGACTCCAGCAATAATTCGGGCAAGAAGTCCAGCGCCAAGCCGAACGCGTTCGGATCTTCGAAGTTGCCATTGCAAAACGGCGACTGGCGACTTGACTCGATAGTCGTCAAAAACGACGGCTTGGGTGATTTTGGAGGAACCGCCCGAATCACCTATACAGGTGACGACAAGGACGGCGGGAGCAACGTCTTCACGATCACAGCATTCTCTGGGAAGGATCTAGTGGCGACGCTTCAGGGCTCGGCCAACACAGTTCGGCCTGGAACGACCGTGACAGTCCAGTTGATTTCGCAAGACAAGTTCCGCTCGGGCACGTTCAAGTACGACTTCCAGAACGACCTCTAGCGACGGACTTTGCGGCCCTCCTTTCTTGGACGGCCGCACCAGATCTAGATCTTCACTGACCAGGCGACACGCAATATCCGTTGCTCGGTTGAGCGAAACGTTCAAAATGCCGCAAGTAGGTCCCAGACATGCGAAGAGCCGGCCAGAAGTTTCTGGCCGGCTCTTCGTATGCCTGATCAGCTGCTGGTGCTCAGATCTCGCTCACGACGGTTGGCGTGGCGGCGAGTCGCTCGCTCTCATCGTGGATGAGGGCGGACATCTCGCGAAGCTTTTCCTCGTGCTGGCGTGCGTGGTGTGCGCAGAACATCAGCTCACCACCGCCGCCAAGGGTCACGCGTACGTAGGCCTGAGCGCCGCAACGGTCGCAGCGGTCAAGCGAGCTCAGCATGGGGGCTGTCAATGTGTTCACGGTGACCTTCTCTCTGAGCCTTGACGATTCTGGTCTGGTCAACATCCAATCACGTGGAGCTATTCCATGTGGTCGTTGGTGACCTAAGACATACATACTCTCGGTCGCCTCCAAATCGGTGAAGGCGCGCGGTGAGCTGCGTGTCACAGCGGCAACGTCACATCGCCTCGATAGTCTTGGAGGAGGCCGGAATCCTCGAAAGGCGACCAATCATCGACAGCACGTATGACGCCCGCAACCTGCTGGTGCTCGAAGGACTCGAAGCAGTCCGCAAGCGCCCAGGGATGTACGTCGGATCGACCGACACGCGCGGACTGATGCACTGCCTGTGGGAGATCATCGACAACTCGGTCGACGAAGCTCTCACCGGCCATGGCAAGCACATCCTGGTCGTCCTCCGCTCTGACGGATCGGTCGAGGTACAGGACGACGGCCGCGGCATTCCCGTCGACACCGAGAAGAAGACCGGCCTGTCGGGCGTCGAGGTGGTGTTCACGAAGCTGCACGCCGGTGGCAAGTTCGGCGGCGGCTCCTATGTCGCCACGGGCGGTCTGCACGGTGTCGGAGCCTCGGTGGTCAATGCATTGTCGGCTCGCCTCGATGTCGAGGTCGACCGCGGCGGCGTCACGTGGGCCATGTCGTTCCGTCGTGGAGAGCCGGGTGTGTTTGCCGGACCCGAACCCACTGACGACTTCACTCCGAGCAGTGAGCTGCGCAAGGTCGGGAAGGTCGCGAAGACCCGCACCGGCACGCGCGTCCGCTACTGGGCCGATCCGCAGATCTTCATCAAGGGCGCGCGATTTGCCTATGACGAACTGGTCTCCAGGGCGCGCCAGACATCGTTCCTGGTCCCGGGCCTCGAGCTGGTCATCCGCGACGAGCGCGGCGACGAGGTTCACGAGGAGAGCTTCCGTCATGACGGCGGCATCGCCGAGTTCTGCGAGTTCCTGTCACCCGATGAGCCGGTCACCGATGTGCTGCGACTCCAGGGTGAGGACGTGTTCACCGAGACCGTTCCCCTGCTCGACGACAAGGGCCACATGACGCCCCAGGACGTCGAACGCACGTTGGGTGTGGACATTGCCGTGCGGTGGGGCACGGGCTACGACACCGAGCTCCAGTCGTTCGTCAACATCATCGCAACGCCCAAGGGCGGCACGCATCTGTCGGGCTTCGAGCGCGGCCTCACCAAGACATTCGGTGACGTGCTGCGCACGACCCGGCTGGTCAAGGCCGGCGACCCCGACATCATCAAGGACGACGTCCTGGAAGGCATGACAGCCGTCGTGACCGTACGTCTGGCGGAGCCCCAGTTCGAGGGTCAGACCAAGGAAGTGCTCGGCACTCCTGCGGTGACCAAGATCGTCAACCAGGTCGTGTCACGAGAGCTCAAGTCGTTCTTGACATCGACGAAGACCGCACAGAAGGCCAAGGCGCGGCTCGTCATGGAAAAGGTCGTCGGGGCCTCGCGCACGCGCATCATGGCGCGGCAGCAGCGCGACACCCAGCGCCGCAAGAACGCCTTGGAGTCGAGCGCGCTGCCGGCGAAGCTCGCGGACTGTCGCAGCAATGATGTCGAGCGCTCGGAGCTGTTCATCGTGGAAGGTGACTCGGCACTCGGCACCGCGAAGTCAGCGCGTGACTCAGAGTTCCAGGCGTTGCTGCCCATCCGGGGCAAGATCCTCAACGTCCAGAAGGCCAGCATCGGCGACATGCTCAAGAACGTCGAGTGCTCCTCGATCATCCAGGTGGTGGGCGCGGGTTCCGGCCGCACCTTCGATGTCGATGCTGCGCGATACGGCCGCATCATCTTCATGGCCGACGCCGACTCAGACGGCGCGCACATCCGCTGTCTGTTGGCGACGCTGTTCTTCCGTTACATGCGCGAACTGGTCGACGCCGGTCGTGTCTACACCGCCGTGCCGCCTCTGCACCGCATCGAGCTGATCAATCCCAAGAAGGATCAGGACAAGTACGTCTACACCTATTCCGACCCCGAGCTCGTCCGGAAGCTCGCTGAGCTACAGCGCAAGAACATTCGCTGGAAGGATCCCGTACAGCGCTACAAGGGTTTGGGCGAGATGGATGCTAGCCAGCTGGCAGAGACCACGATGGACCCTCGCCATCGCACGCTGCGACGGCTCACCGTTGACGACGGCGAGGCAGCAGCCGAAGTGTTCGAGCTGTTGATGGGCAATGAGGTGCCGCCGCGCAAGGAATTCATCGTCCAGGGCGCCTACGAGATCGACGCCGACAAGATCGACGCCTGAATCCGCTCAGGGGTTGGCGTGGCCTCGGGTGACCAGGACATAGGTGCTGACCAGGTCGCCGATGAACGTGCCAGCGCCGAGATCACTTGGGTATGCGTCGGCTCGGTAGAGCTCCCCGGTATTGACCTGGGACTGCATCCAGGCATACTCACCGCGTCGCTCCGGTGAGAGAGCGCCGAGATAGGCCACCGCGGCGGCGCTACGAGCGGCCGTCGACGACGGGTAGGAGCACGGGCAGGTGGCGCCGGCCGAGACACTCTTCTGGTCGTCCTTGATCGTCGGCTCGACGATGTAGGGGGCGGAGAGCTTGGCCTTGCTGGACGCCTGACCGGCGATCTTGTTCGCGAGGTTGATGGCTACGTCGAGCTCTTTGGTCGACGGCTTCTGCTCCGTGCCACTTCTGAAATCGGTTTGGCTGGTGAGATAGACCCGCCACACGTCCTGACTGCCGTGACGATCGAGCCACCGGGCCGCCGAGAGGCCGGCGGCAGAGCGCCCCGACTTGAGCTTCTCGAGCGTCTTGATCTCCGTCTGGCGCTGAGTCGCAACGGGACTGGGCGGGATCTGGGTCGCAGCCCAGGTCACGAACCCGGCGTCGTCAACCGAGGTGCCGTGGGATGCCCAGTAGGACCCGATCGCCTTCGCCGCCGCCGACTTCTGACTGTTGATCAGGGCTGTGGCCGCCTTCAGCTCATTGGGATCCAGCAGCGCTGGCGGCGGGTCGGTGACGAAGGACTTGCCGGCGTCTTCGGCGACCGGCGAGGAGATGATCGTGCTGGGGGTCGCCTTCTTGGTCGTCGGCTTCTTCTGCTTGGACGCAGACTTCAATGGCGTCACGGTCAGGTAGTGGGAGCCAGTCGTCCCGATGACGAGCGCCCCCACCGCCAGCAGAGCGACAAGCACGAATCGGGGGGCCACAGTGGCGCGAGGAGCCCGGCTCAATGGACTATGACGTGGTGAAGGACGCGCCCCTGCAGGTAGCGGGTGTCGTTGTCAGCAATGTTGTCCTGGACGATCGACGCTGCCGCTGCGTACTTGCTGAAGGAGCGGGGGTGGGTGCCGAGGCGGTTGAGCGCACGGTCGGCCACCGAGGGGGTGGACGGGCCTTTCGTCTCGATCAGGGCGTAGTCCGGGTCCAGCCATACGTCGCCCGCCTCGAGGCGACAGTGCAGATTCCAGTCGATGGTGACGCGAGTGCCGAGGTTGAGGTCGGTGAGCGTCGCACGGGTGTAGGAGATCTCGGCGGCCGGCGTGAGCGTGCGCGGGTCGACCTCAGGATGTTCGACGCCCAGGTGCGCGGTCACGAAATCGAGCTCGTCGCCGACGAGCAGGCCATAACGATCGGGATGGCTCGGGCCCATGACCTTCTGGGTGCCGCCACGATTGTCCTTGGTCTTGACCTCGATCCGGCACAAGCCGTCCTCGACATAGAGCCGGCTGCGGGCCTTCCAACGCCGCCGCCGCTTCTGGACGTGCGCGCGGCACGCTTCGAGCTCCGGCGTGTCGAAGTAGAGAGTGCGGTAGCTCGTCCAGCGGCGTCCGGCGATCTCGAGCACCTGGTGGGTGTCGGCCAGTGCCGCGATGAGCTCTCGGACCGTCGGAATCTTGGTGACGTACTTGCGGTCGGTGCGATGCATCAGTGCAGCATGCTCGACCAGGTCTTCGAGTGAGACGGACCGCAGGTCGAAGAGTCCCAAGTCGGCGGGATCAACCGCTGAGGATCCGTCGATCGGTGAGCCATTCGAGGCTACGACGTCGATGGCTGTCATAGGACCGCCCCCGACCTAGGGGTGAGCTGCTGAGCGCCGGCAACCTCGGGAGCATCGGCGTCCGCGACGTAGAGCACAGTGACTGCGGTGGTCTCACG
The DNA here is from genome assembly GCA_025965115.1 of Aeromicrobium sp. Lineage (GTDB taxonomy): Bacteria > Actinomycetota > Actinomycetes > Propionibacteriales > Nocardioidaceae > Aeromicrobium. The sequence goes on along the minus strand of JAOPXO010000015.1, from coordinate 8,180 downwards.
GACGTAGTCGATCGAATCGATCACCACGCTGCGAATCTGAACTGCCAGCCGCTCGTCCAGCAGGGCGCGCGCTTCGGCCGGATCGGAGTAGGCGCGCTCGAGGGTGAGACGCATGACGCGTGTCGGCGGATCAGATCGGGTGTCATCGGTCACGAGCACGAGAATCAGGAGGGCCACATTGACGATCGCGAGCAGGGCATACGGTCGGTCCGGCAGCCCGTTGACCAACGCGAGGATCAACGCCATGAAGGTGTAGGCGACGTCCTTGATCGTGAACGCCGCGCTGCGGAGGCGAAGCAGCGAGAGAAGTCCGAACAGTCCGAAACCAATCCCTGCGGCGAAATCGCCGCTCGTGATCGCTGCGAGGGCCGCGAACAGCCCGCCGTTGAGGGCGGCAAGCACGAGAGGCATCGACGCGACCGACTGCTGGGGGCGGTAGAGCACGCCCACGAGAAATAGCATGACAAGGACGTCAATGCCGCTCCTCGCCAGCAAATCGAGGGTGTCGGACGAGATGTTCACGTCGTCTCCATAGTGTGGTTTTTGAGCACCCCGACCACACCACAGTGGTCCCGAGCCCTTCATTGGGAGTGAATGAAAGTGCGGCCCAATATAGTGCTAATTAACCATGAACGTTTGGAGAACTCACAGAATTCATCTGCGACCGCCGTCACACCGGCCCAATTGGGCGATTCGTCAGGTCGGCACAGGTGTCAGAAGGCCCGTGTCGACGTCATAGACGAAGCCGCCAACCAGGACAGACTCGGGGATCAGTGGGTGTGATCGCACCCGATGCACATCCGCGCGAACAGTGGCCTGCTGGTCGGTGATGGCGCCCAAGGTCATCCAGGACGCGTCCGTGCCCGCGCTCTCGCCGACCTTGGCCTTGAGTTCGTCCTCGGTCGACGTCGCCATGGCGCATCGGGTGTGTTCGACGACGAGGATCCGCTCGACCTGGAGAAGCGTGACGCCGAGCACGAGTGCGACGAGTGCCTGGTCGGTCACCCGCCCGCCAGGGTTGCGAAGAATCTTGGCGTCTCCAGGAACAAGACCAATCATGCGCAGGGGATCGATGCGCGAGTCCATGCAGGTGACCATGGCGACGCCAGCGTGCGCGATCCCGTCGAAGCCGGAGAGGCCGAAGTCAGCGGCGTAGTCGCGATTGGCGGCGAGCAGATCGTCGAAGTCGGGCATGGCCGTAGGCTATCCGTCCTCCCGCAGGACCAGCAGAGCGAGTGCCGCGGCAATGACCGCGCAGACGGCTGCGCCGATGAATACGGCGTGCAGCTGGGTGATCCCCGCATCACGCACGGCGTCCTTGTAGGCCTTGCAGGCGGTGGCGGCACCGCCGCAGAGGTGTTGTGCCGGCGGGATCTTGTCGGACGCTGCGTAGAACGCCCGCAGACCGATCGTGGTCAGTGCGGAGATGCCCAGCAGCATGCCGACCATACGAGCAACGATCAGCAGGGCCGACGCCACACCGTGCACGGCGTCGGCGGTATGAGCCAACAGCGCCGCGTTGACAGGGGCGATGGCGAGACCGAAGCCGAGTCCGCCCAACAGCAGGAAGAACGTCACGGACTGATGCTTCAGCGACGTGGCATCCCAGGTGCTCATGTGCGCGAACGCCACGGCGCTGCACAGCATCGCTATGGGCGTCAGGATCCAGGCCGGAACCTTGCGCAGCAGCCAACCACCGAGCACCGCCCCGATCGGCAGCGCGATCAGGAACCGCACCAGCACCAGAGCAGCATCAAGCTGGGAGTCTCGATAGACGGTGAGTCTGGCGAAGAACGGGATGTCGACCAGGGCGGCAATCAGTGCCGAGCCGATGAAGAACGACACGACTAGAGCACCCCAGGCCGGTCGCGCACTCAGCGCGTCGCGCGGGATCAACGGCTGGTCGACGCGACGCTGGCGGAGCCAGAAGCCGATGAATGCGAGGACCGCGACCGGGATCAGCCACGGCGCCTGGGCCGAGACCGCGCCCTTCTCGGGCTCCGCGGAGGCGAAGGTCACGATGACCGCCCCGAGGCCAGTCGTCAGGAGCAACGCCCCCCACACGTCGGTCTGGCGGGCCAGATCGCCCCAACCCCGCCAGCCGATCAGCGGATGCTTCGCCACCGCCTGCCGGACCAGGAAAAGCGCCACGATGCCGAAGGCCGTCAGAGCCAGGGGAGTGAGCCAGCGTGAGTCGCCGGTGACCGGCAGGAAGGCGCGACCTGAGGTGACGCCCTGCACAAGTCGCCTGGGTTCGATCATGACGAGCGTGATCCCGAGGAGAGCGAGCAGCCCGAGGCCGATCCCGAGGAAGTCTCGACGGCCTTCCCGCGGCGCGCGGTCGGTAGCTGGCGTGCGTTGCCCGAGCATGGCTGCCGCCAGCACCAGGCCGATCGCGCAGTTGAGCCAGAAGATGTCACGCCAGTCACCGAAGGCCAGCACCGCAGCGCCATAGAGCGGCCCGATGACGCTGCCGAGCTCTTGGACGGCGCCGACGATGCCCAGCGGCAGACCACGCTTCTTGGGCGGCCACATATCGGCCACGAGCGCGAGCGTGGGCGGGATGAGGCCGCCGCCGCCGATGCCCTGGATCAGCCGGCCGGTGACCATGCTCTCCAGGTTGTACGCCGCCGCCGTGATCAGCGATCCGACGGCGAACACCACGAGCGATCCGAGCAGCACGGGCACCCGTCCGCGGAGGTCAGAGATGCGGCCGATGAGCGGGAGCACCGCGACGTACCCCAGCAGGAAGCCCGACACGATCGGGGCTGCGCGTTGGAGCTGGTCGAGGTTGAGCCCCGTGGAGCTCATCATGTCGGGCAGGGCGAGCACGACAACATACGTGTCGGCGGCCGCGAAGGCGATCGCGATGGCGGCGAGGCCGAGCAGGATGCGCGATGCCGGACGGGCCACGGCGCCGGAGTTCATCGGTGGGCCACTAAGGCTTGGAGATCGACACCGGAGCGTCCGAGGTCGTGAGCTTCACCGTGTAGGTCACATTGCCACCGTCGGGATAGAACTTGCCGACCAGCGTGACATCGCGCAGCACGTCCTTGGCATCGAGCCGATAGGAGATCGCGAAGCTCTTGGTCGCGTCCGCCGACGGGATGATCGTGCGTACGACGCTGCCCGGGAGCGTGCCCTTGATCGTTGAGAGGACGTCCGAGCCATCGCGGGACTTGCCACCGTCGGTGAGCTTCTGGGTCTTGACCAGGATCTGGGTGATGCCGTTGTCGGTGTCCAGCAATGACGCCGGATCGGGGGCCTTCAAGGAAGCGGGGTCGATCGACAGGTAGACCGGCGCAAAGCTGGTCTTGGCGTAGACCTTGCCGCCAACCGCGACCACGTCGGCTCCCAGGCTGCTGCCGCCTGTCACGACGACGACCTTGCCCTTGAACGACGGGGTGTGGTTGCCCACGCCCTTGGCCGAGAGCAGACCGGTGACTCCGGTCGGCAACTTGCTCGTGGCCAGCGAGATGTTGATCGTCTCGGCAGCATCGAGCGTCTTCTTGGCAGTGGCGAGTCGCGCCGCCAACTTGCTGGGATCGGCCTTGCTGTCGGACGATCCGGAGCATCCTGCCAGGACGAGTGCTGCGGCGATCAGGACGGGGATGAGGTGTCGGGTGCGCACGCGTTCAGTCTTGCACGGTCGCGGGCTGCTCGTCGGACGTGTCAAGCACTCCCGGGAGCTCGCCGGCGGGGGCCGAGACCGCAAGGATCGGCTGCGCTGCAGGCACTCCGGATCCGTCGCGGCGCTCGCTCGGAGCGGGCAGGTCGACGGGGGAGCCGCTGGTCGCACACGCGATGGGGATGCCGTCGCCCACCCAGGCGAGCAGGAGGGTGTCTTCGCCCTTCAGCAGCCGGTGGCAGCGGACACCGCCGGTGGCGCGCCCCTTGGCGGGGTAGATCGACAAAGGGCTGACCTTGACCGCGCCGTTCTGGGTGCCCGGCAGCGCCTCGCCGGACCCGGCGATCGTCACGACATACGCCGAGTCGACATGCGTCACCGCACCGAAGGAAACGGCCCGGGCACCGGGCGCCAGCTTGATGCCGGCCACTCCGCCGCCGGCGCGACCCTGCGGACGTACGACCGAGGCCGAGAAGTGCAACAGCTGGGCGTCGGATGTGACGAAGGCGAGCTCTTCATCGCCAGTCGTCAGCTCGACCGCACCGACGAGGACATCGCCGTCGGCCAAGGTGATGAGATCCCAGGAGTCGCGGGCGAGCAGCTCGGGCTTGACCCGTTTGACGATGCCTGTGCGGCTGCCCAGCGCGAGTCCGACCCCTGAGTCGTCGAGTCGGGTGAGCGCCAGCGCGCTGCCCTCGAGGCCGGGGATCTCGCGCAGGGGTACGCCACCTTGCAGATTGGGGGACTGGGCGGTCGGCGGCAGTGCTGGGAGGTCGAGCACCGAAATGCGTTGCACCCGCCCGTCGGCCATGATCACACCGATCTCGCCGCGTGCTGTCGTGCGTACGGCCGAGACGATCGTGTCGTGCTTGACTCGTCCACCGACGTCACCCAGCGGTGCGTCGTCGCTCGTGCGGGCCATCAGTCCGGTTGCGGAGAGCAGGGCCCAGCACGGGTCGTCAGTCACCTCCAGGGGCGAGGCGGCGGTGACGGTCTGGCCGGCCGACTCGAGAAGCACCGTGCGGCGCGGGGTGCCGAACTGCTGGGCCATCTCGCTCAGTTCGTCACCGACCAAGGCCCGCAACAGCGACTCACTGTCGAGAATCGCATCAAGCTCCTCGATGATCCGGCGCAGCTCGGCGATCTCCTTCTCGACCTCGATCCGGTCGTATTTCGTGAGCCGACCGAGGGTGAGATCCAGGATGTAGGTCGCCTGCACATCGGACAGGTCGAAGACGGTCATCAGGCGTTCCTTGGCCTCGGTGCGGTTTTCGCTGGTGCGGATGAGCTGGATGACCTCGTCGATGTCGACGAGCGCCAGCATCAGGCCCTCTTGCAGGTGCAGCCGGTCGGCCGCCTTGTTGCGTCGGAACTGGGTGCGCCGGAGCACGACCTCGAATCGATGCTTGAGATAGACCTCGAGCATCTCCTTGAGTCCCAGGGTCCGGGGTTGGCCTTCAACCAGTGCGACGGCGTTGATGCCGAATGAGCTCTCCATCGGAGTGTGTCGGTAGAGCTGTTCGAGGATCGACTCCGGGATGAAGCCGTTCTTGACCTCGATCACCAGGCTGAGGCCCTTGTGCCGGTCCGTGAGGTTCTTGATGTCGGAGATGCCCTGCAGCTTCTTGGCCTGCACGAGCTTCTTGATCGCCTCGATGACCTTCTCGGGGCCGACGTTGTAGGGCAGCTCCGTGACGACGATGCCCTTGCGGCGGGCAGTCACGGACTCGACGCGGGCCGTGGCGCGCATCCGGAACGAGCCGTTGCCGGTGGCGTACGCATCGCGCACCCCCTCGAGCCCGACGATCTTGCCGCCGGTGGGCAGATCGGGGCCGGGGATGAACCGCATGATGTCGTCGAGCGTCGCGGCAGGATTGGTGATCAGGTGGCGCAGGGCCTGGACGACCTCGATCAGGTTGTGGGGGGCGATATTGGTCGCCATGCCGACCGCGATGCCGCTGGCACCGTTGACCAGCAAGTTGGGCAGTGCGGCTGGCAACACCGAAGGCTCGGTCTCGCGGCCGTCGTAGTTGGGCTTGAAGTCGACGGTGTCTTCGCCGATCGATGCCGTCATGGCCTCGGCGGCTGCGTGCATGCGCACCTCGGTGTAGCGCATCGCCGCCGGCGGATCGTCGGGCGAACCGAAGTTCCCGTGTCCATCGGCGAGGGGCAGGCGTAGCGACCAGTGCTGGATCAGGCGTACGAGGGCGTCATAGATCGCCCCGTCGCCATGGGGGTGCAACCGCCCCATGACCTCACCGACGACGCGGGCGCTCTTGACGTGCCCGCGGTCGGACCGGAGGTTGAGGTCGTCCATCGTGTAGAGGATGCGGCGTTGCACCGGTTTGAGGCCGTCGCGGGCGTCGGGCAGCGCACGAGAATAGATCACCGAGTAGGCGTACTCGAGATAGCTCGCGCGCATCTCGTCGCCGACGTCGGTGTCGACGATGTGCTCGTCGAAGTCCTCTTCTGGTGCCTGCTTGCTGCTCCGTGCCATGCATCCTCTCTCAGGTGTGGGGTTGCGAACCGCTATTTTCCCCCGGGCTGACCCGTGGACTCTCCTGCCACGCCGGGGTCTCACCAGATAGGTTTGCCCCGTGACCACCCCGGTGCACCCCGTCGCCCACTGGGAGGCCGATGTCCTTCTCAAGGACGGCCGAGTGGCTCAGCTCCGGCCCATCCTGGAAAGTGACGCCGACGAGTTCGTGGAGTTCTATTCACGGGTGTCGGACCAGTCGAAGTATTTCCGGTTCTTCGCACCGTATCCGACGCTGTCTGAGAAGGACGTTGCCCGGTTCACCACGGTCGATCACGACCGGCGGGTGGCCTTCGTCGTCACGATGCATTCGGCGATCATCGCGGTCGGTCGCTACGACGCGGTGGCCGATGACGAGGCCGAGGTCGCCTTCCTCGTCGAGGATGCGCACCAGGGTCGAGGCGTCGGCCAGCTTTTGCTCGAACACCTGGCACAGGCCGGCCGCGAGCGTGGCATTCACCGCTTCGTCGCCGACGTCCTGCCGTCGAACTCGCGCATGCAGCAGATCTTTCGCGAGATGGGCTATCACGTGGACGGCATGGTCGAAGACGGCGTGCAGCGCCTTGCGTTCCAGATCGAGCCGACCGATTCCGCGATCGGGGTGATGCGCGCTCGGGAGCAGCGCGCCGAGGCGGCTTCGATCGCTCGCATCTTCAGGGCCCGAAGCATCGCGGTGATCGGTGCCAGCCGTCGCCAGGACTCGATCGGGCAGGCCATGGTGCGCAATCTGGTGCTGGGTGACTTCAGTGGCAGTGTCTATGCGGTCAACTCCCAGGCGGAGGCGGTGTCGGGCCTGCCTGCGTACAAGACCGTTCAGGACATCCCCGGCGAGGTGGACGTCGCGATTGTCGCGGTGCCTGCCGAGTCGGTCAACGACGTCGTGCTCGACTGTGCCGCCAAAGGTGTGCACGGGCTCGTCGTGATCTCGGCGGGATTCGCCGAGGAGGGTGCTGAGGGTCGTCAACGACAGCGGGCTCTGCTCGGTCTCAGCCGGTCGTACGGCCTTCGGCTGATCGGTCCCAACTGTCTGGGGTTCATCAACACCTCGCCGGATCTGCAGCTCAACGCCTCGCTGTCGCCGTCGATGCCACCGCAGGGACGTGTGGGGTTCTTCTGCCAGTCCGGCGCGCTCGGCACCGCAATCCTCGAGTCGGTCTCACGCCGTGGTCTCGGGCTCTCGACATTTGTGTCGGCCGGCAACCGGGCCGATGTTTCGGGCAACGACCTGCTGCAGTACTGGCAGGAGGACGATGCCACCGAGGTGATCCTGCTCTATCTGGAGTCGATCGGAAATCCCCGCAAGTTCTCACGCATTGCGCGCCGGGTGTCGCGGACCAAGCCGATCGTCGCGGTCAAGTCCGGCCGTTCGACGCAGGGCGTTCCGGTCGGTCACGCGGTCAAGCGCAGCTCGGCGCCTCAGTCGGCGGTTGACGCGATGTTCCGTCAGGCCGGCGTGATCCAGGTCGACACCCTCGACGAGATGTTCGACGTTGCGCAGCTGCTGGCCCACCAGCCGCTGCCACGCGGCAACCGGGTCGCCGTCGTGGGCAACTCCGATGCGGTGGCCCTGATCGTCGCTGACGCCGCAGCCGCGGCCGGCCTGCAGGTTGCTGAGCCGGTGTCTCTTGGTGCTGATGCCAACGCCGATGACTTCGAGGTGGCGATCGAGTCGGCCATTGCGAGCCCCGATGTTGACGCTCTCGTGGCGGTCTACATACCCCCGCTCAACACGACCGGCGAAGAAGTCGCCAACGTGCTGGCGGCGGTCGGTGAGCAGTCCGACAAGCCCATCGTGTCGACGTTCCTCGGCAGTGAGGGTGTGCCGGTCCTGTTGCGGGTGCCAGACCTCTTGGGTGGCTCGGCTGGACGCGGCTCGGTGCCGTCCTATGCGGCTCCGGAGTCGGCCGTACGCGCGCTGGCCCGGGTGGTCAACTACGCCGAGTGGGCGGCTCGCGATCACGGTGAGTTCCGCATCGCGCTGGACCACCGCACGGGCGATGCTCGCGCGATCGTGTC
>JAOPXO010000012.1 GCA_025965115.1 Aeromicrobium sp. | reverse complement strand
ATGGGTCCGTTCCCGCGGTTCGCGGGATCAGCTTGTCGGTCTGCAGAGGTGAGGTGGTTGCGCTTCTCGGTGCGAACGGCGCCGGGAAGACGACCATCTTGAGGGCGCTTGCCGGCGATCTCGCTCTGTCGGCGGGCGTTGTCAGGCTGTTCGGCGTCGCGTCGGATGTGCCACTGCACAAGCGGGTGAGGGCGGGGATGCGGTACGTCACCGAGGAACGCTCGGTGTTCATGCAACTGACCGTGCTGGAGAACCTGCGACTCGGACGCGGCGACGTCGAGGAGGCACTGGATCGATTTCCCGAGCTGCGTCCGCTTCTGCGTCGGAGGGCTGGTCTGCTGTCCGGTGGGGAACAGCAGATGCTGACATTGGCTCGAGCGTTGGGCGGATCGCCCTCGGTGCTCCTCCTCGACGAACTGTCGCTCGGGCTCGCACCGTTGGTGGTCGAGCGTCTGTTCGTCGCGCTGCGCCACGCCGCAGAGGGCGGCTTGGCGGTCGTGCTCGTCGAGCAGCAGTTGCAAGCGGCCCTCGACGTGGCGACACGTGCGTACGTAATCCGGCGCGGCCAGGTCGTGCTCCATGGCTCGGCAGCGAACCTCCGCCACCGGATCGCGGACATCGAGTCCCACTACATCAGTTCTGTCGCGATCGACGAGGTCGATTCGAGGCTTGCCAGAGAAAGGCTCGATGTTCGTGGGTGAGATCTTCCGTTTCGTTCTTCTCGGAGTAGGCGCGGGGAGCCTCTACGTGCTGCTGGCGAGCGGGTTGGTGCTCGTCTATCGCGGCTCCGGAGTGATCAACTTCGCCCATGGTGCGATGGGCATGGTCGGGACGTACGTGTGGTGGGAGTTGCGCCAGCATCACGGCGCGCCCTTCGCGGTCGCCCTCGTCGCAGGTGTGGCCTCGTCGGGTGTGCTCGGAGTCGCGACGCATTTCTTGATCATGCGGCCGCTCCGCAACGCGTCGGGGCTCAGCAAGATCATCGCGACGTTGGGAGTCCTCGTCGTACTCCAGTCTCTGGCTGTTCTCCGATATCCGAGCCAAGTCATCGTCGTCAGTTCGAGTCTGCCGAGGACTCCGGTCAGGATCTTCGGCCAGGCAGTCGGCAAGGACCAGCTGATCATCCTCGCGATCGTGACGTGCTTGATCATCGTGCTGTGGGCCGTTTATCGCTTCTCGACCTTCGGGCTCGCCACATCAGCGGTGGCCGAGAACCCGCACGCGGCCAGCGCCGTCGGGTTGTCCCCGAACATGGTGGCAGCCGTCAACTGGGCTGCTGGCGCTGGTCTGGCGGCCCTGGCTGGGATCCTCCTGGCGCCCATCAGTGGTCTCCAGGCTGCGGGACTGACCTTGCTCGTGGTTCCCGCGCTCACGGCCGCGATGTTCGGTGGACTGTCGTCGTTCCCGCTGATGATGGCCGGCGGCCTCATCCTCGGCATCGCCCAGTCACTGACCGTGCGGTACGTCACGGCGCCAGGATGGGGGAGCACGATCCCGTTCCTGTTCATGCTCGCGATGATGGTGTTCCGGGGCCGGGGCATTCAGATCCGTGGCGCCGTCTCGGCGAGGTTCGCGTCGATCGGGTCGGGACGCGTTCGACCGGCAGTGGTCGTCGGCGCGACGCTGGCTTGCGCTGCAGCCGTCTACTGGTGGCTCGACTCGGGATGGATCGACGCGCTCACCGTGCAGGTGTCGCTGGGGATCATCGTCTTGTCGCTCGTCGTCCTCATCGGCTACGCGGGTCAGCTGTCACTCGCACAGTTGACGTTCGCTGGGATCGGCACCCTGGTTGCCGCTCGCCTCGTCGCTGAGCTTCACCTTCCGTTCCTGCTCGCGCTGCTCATCGCTTTGGTGAGCGTCATCCCGTTGGGTCTGCTCATCGGCCTGACCGGCGTTCGCACCCGGGGAGTCAATCTCGCCATCCTCACCTTCCTCCTCGCGGTCGCCGTCGACGGCCTGGTGTTCTCGAACACGCAGTTCCTGGGTGGCCATCCCGTGACGAAGGTGGGCGCCGTGTCGATCGCCGGGATCGACGTCGGCGGCATCGCCCACCCGGAGCGATATGCGATGGTGGTGGTCATCGCGTTCGTCCTCACCGCGCTCGCCGTCGCCAACCTGCGACGTGGCCGAGTCGGCAGACGACTGATCGCGATGCGCGCCAATGAGCGCGGCACAGCAGCGCTCGGAATCGAAGTGCGCAACATGAAGCTCTACGCGTTCGCACTGAGCGCGGTGATCGCCAGCCTCGGAGGCATACTCTCGTCGTTCAGAAATCCGAACGTCAGCTACGGAGGCTTCTCCGCCTTCGGCTCGGTCTATCTGGTGCAGAACGCCGTCGTCGGCGGTGTCGGCTGGATCTCGGGTCCGCTGCTGGGTGCGTCGCTCAGCACCGGGGCGCTCGGTACGAGGCTCTCCACGCACATCGGTGGAGATGCCTCCAAGTACGTACCGCTCGTCGGCGGCCTCCTGTTGCTCGTCATCGTCATCTTCGGACAGGACGGGCTGGCGGCGATGACCGCGAAGTCGTTGGCCCCCGTGCGGCGAATCATCATCCGCCGTTCAGAGCCGGCACACACACCGGTATCTGAACCGCCTCATAAGGCAGCACGGGTGAGCTTCGCCGTGGCCTCGAAGTCGCTGGAGATCACTGACCTGACCGTTCGATACGGCGGAGTCACCGCCCTGGAGACCGTGTCGCTCACCGTTCGTCCGGGAGAGATCGTTGGCCTGATCGGACCGAACGGAGCGGGCAAGACCACATTGATCGACGCAGTCACCGGCTTCACTTCCGCATCCGGTCGGGTTCTGCTCGGTGGGAATGACATCTCCGGCCTTCGTCCCGCGGCACGACAACGGCTGGGCCTGTGCCGATCGTTCCAGTCGTTGGAGCTGTTCGACGACATGACGGTGTTGGACAACCTGCGCGTCGCCTCTGATGTGACTCGCCCACACCACTACATCACCGACCTCGCTCACCCGGGCAACGCGCCGATGAGCGCCGCAGCGTTCGCGACGGTCGAGGAGTTCAAGCTCTCGTCCGACCTGCAGAGCTATCCCGGTGAGCTCTCGTACGGCAAGCGGCGTCTCGTGGCGATCGCCCGCGCCGTAGCGTGCGCTCCCAGCGTCCTTCTCCTGGATGAGCCCGCCGCCGGTCTCGACGATGTCGAATGCCGAGAGCTCGGAGAGCTGCTCGAGCGGCTGTCACGCCAGCTCGGGATGGGTGTTCTCCTCATCGAACATCACGTCGAGATGGTCTTGCGTCATTCCGATCGAGTCCACGTGCTGTGCTCGGGGCAGACCCTGGCCTCGGGATCTCCCGAGGAGATCCGGAACAATGCAGAGGTGAGGCTCGCGTACCTCGGGGACGTCCGCGAGGACGACGATGCAGAGTACGCCACGTCGGCAATCGGCTCGGTCTGAACGTGACGAGCGCCACCTCCACTCTCAGCGTTCTGGTCGTCGTCACCGACAAGCGGAGATCAGGTGAGTCGTGCCGCTGGGTGTCAGATTGCTTGGCTGATTCCGACGCCGCGACCAGCTTGCACGTGTTGCACCTCAGCTTCGAGCCGTGGTCGCTGCTGGTGCCCGAGAGCGCCGGCGCGCTTCGGCCGTTGTGGTCCGACGCGGCTGCCACCTTTGCCCGGCAGCAGACGAGATCGAATCTCGTTCGGGATCACACGTTCCGAATGCAGTTCAACCCGACTCGGTCGTCGATCGCCAACACCGCGTGCGCAGTCGACGCAGACTGGGTCGTCCTGCCGCGCGACAGCCGGATCGGTCGCGTCGAGCGGCGGGAGCTTCGCACGGGTCCATGGGTGCTGGTCGAGTTGCCGAACAGCTCACCAGCGCCGACGCCGCACCTGACAACGGCCCACGAGTTTGCGCCTCGTCTGCGCTGGCGCGACGCACTGCGGCACCGACGCTCGCGCATCCGGATCGACCGTGGTTGACCCTGTCGATGCGGGCGACAGGACGCGTCTTAACGATCCCACGCGAATGCCACCGGAGGATGTTCACCCGATCACGCTGTACGGCCATCCCGCTTTGATGACGCGATGCAGAGAGGTGTCGGACTTCGACTCGCGCCTCCAACGGCTGGTGGATCGAATGTTCGAGTCGATGTACGCGACCGGAAACGGAGTTGGACTCGCTGCGAACCAAATCGGCCGGACCATCAGCGTGTTCGTGTTCGATTGCCAAGACGGGGTGGTCGGCCACGTCGTCAACCCCACGATCGAGGTCAGCGGCGACGATCGACAGATCGGCCACGAAGGTTGTCTCTCCCTCCCCGGACTGTCACTCGACACGGTTCGGGCGCTCAACGCGGGCGTGACGGGATATGACGTCACCGGCCGGCGCGTCGAGTACGAGGGAACCGGGCTCAGGGCGAGGTGCTTTCAGCACGAGGTCGATCACCTCAACGGCCGCGTGTTCATCGACAACCACAGCCCGCTCGTGCGGCGAACGGCGATCAACCAGATGAGGGCTGCGCCCTGGTTCGGCGAGACGACCCTCGATCCACGGTCAGCTGACTATCAAGAACTCATATGAATCGCCCGGGGATCGGTGACTGCTCCGACCCTTGAGAGAATGGAGCAATGACAGGAGCAAACCGTGGTGGGAAGTACCCGGACGAGATGCGTGAGCTTGGGGTGCGGATGGTGTTCGAGCACCAGGACGAGTACCCGTCGCAGTGGAAGGCGATCGAGTGGATCTCCAAGAAGCTCGGCGTGAATCATGAGACGT
>JAOPXO010000110.1 GCA_025965115.1 Aeromicrobium sp. | reverse complement strand
TGACACCTACCACGCCGACTTCGCCGAGATCGGCGGACTCAAGTCGGGCAACGAGGTCCGCATTGCCGGCGTACCTGTTGGCAAGGTCAACAAGCTCGAGCTCGATGTCAACACGGTTCGCGTGACGTTCAAGATCAACAAGGGCACCAAGTTCGGCACCGAGACCGGCGCCGACATCAGGGTCCGCACGCTCCTGGGCGCCGAGTTCCTCGCGCTGACGCCGTCCGGTCCTGGCCGGCTCCCGAAGGGCGCGACGATCCCCAAGTCACGGACGATCCCGCCCTATGACGTGGTCGAGGCGTTCTCCCAGCTGAGTCAGACCACTGACGCGATCGACGTGCCTGAGCTTGCCAAGGCCCTGAGCGCGCTTGGCAAGGTCGCGGCCGACACCCCCGAGGAGTTCCGCGGCGCGATCAAGGGCGTGTCCGACCTGTCGGTCAACCTGGCCGATCGCGACACCGAGATCAACACGCTTCTGACCAACCTCAAGAAGGTCTCGGGCGTGCTCAACTCCCGCGATGATCAGCTCGTCAGCCTGTTCAAGGACTCCGGCGTGCTCTTCCAAGCCATCAGCGAGCGTCGTGACTCGATCCACCGCCTGCTGATCTCGACGACCAGCATCTCCAACCAGCTGCGAGGTCTGGTGAAGGACACCCGCGCGGACTTGAAGCCGGCGCTGACCCAGCTCGACGTCGTGACCTCGATGCTGACCAAGAATCAGGACAGCATCGATGAGGCGCTCAGGGTCTTCCCGACCTTCCTGCGAGTGTTCTCCAACTCGCTGGGCACCGGACCCTGGTTCGACACCTACCTCGGCGGGCTCACTCCCAGCGCCTTGGCGCCCCTGGCCCAACAGATCGAGGACGCACTGAACGGGGCGAACCCATGAGCGAGCGCATGCGAGCGAACAACGGGCTCCTCATGCCGGTGCGCCCTTACCCTTGCTTCTTCGAGGGGGTGTCGGCATGAGCATCAGTGGACTGGCCCAGCGGTTCGCGGGCATCTCGAAGCTGCTGGTGGCAGTCGTGGTCCTGCTGCTTCTCGCCGCCCTGTTCCTGGTCGCCAACAAGGACAACAAGCGTTACGTGACGGTTGACTTCCAGCAGACCAACTCGGTCTACAAGGGCTCAGACGTCAAGGTTCTTGGCGTGCCCATCGGCAAGGTCGACAAACTCACACCTCGAGGCAATGTGGTGCGGGTCCGGATCTCGTACGACTCCAAGTACCGCCTGCCGCCCAATGTGAAGGCCGTCGTGGTGTCGCCCTCGATCGTGGGTGACCGGTTCGTGCAGTTCGCGCCCGCATACAACGGGGGCGCCGCGCTCAAGGACGACGCGTTCATCCCGGTGAGCCGCACAGCGGTGCCGGTCGAGCTCGACAAGATCTACCAGTCGCTCGACGATCTCTCGGTGGCCCTCGGCCCGAAGGGTGCCAACAAGGAAGGCGCCCTGAGCAATGTCATCGATGACACGGCCAAGCAGCTCGACGGTCAGGGTGCGCAGCTCAACGAGACGATCCACAACTTCGGCAAGCTCAGCACGACCCTGTCGAACAACAAGGAAGAGCTCTTCGGCAGCCTTCGCCAGGTCAACGACTTCGTGACCCTGCTGAAGACCAATGACGCCACGGTCCGCAACTTCAATGACAGCACCGCCAAGGTCTCGACCGTGCTGGCCGGCGAACGCCAGGATCTCGGTGCCACCCTCAAGGCGCTGAGCCTTGCCCTGGTCGACGTCAACACGTTGGTCAAGGAAAACCGTGGCGAGCTGAAGGGCAACATCAGCAATATCGCTGTACTCGCGAAGGTGCTGGCCAAACACCAGAAGGACCTCCAAGAGATCACGGTTGACGCCCCGACGGCACTGACCAATGTGGCGCTGGCCTACAACGGTGGCACTGGCACTCTCGACACCCGTGCTGACATCCCGGAAGTGGTGTTCACCGGGCTGACCAATCCCGCGAGTCTGGTGTGCAACCTGCTCGGCGAGACACCCAATTCCGACGGACTGTGCACGACGCTCACCGGCATTCTGGGCTCGCTCCCGCCGCTCCCGCGCGCGGCAGTCGCCTCCGCAGGTTCGACCGCAGCACCCGACCAGATCAACACGTCCCTGAGCGACATGCTGGCGGTGAACTGATGAACAAGCGAATGCTGCGCATGGGCACCCTGACCGCTGCCGCCGCCCTGGCCCTCAGTGGTTGTGGATTCTCGCCGTACGACCTGCCGCTCCCGGGTGGTGCCGATCTCGGCAGCCACCCCTACACGGTCAAGGTGCAGTTCCGCGATGTGCTCGACCTCGTGCCCCAGAGCGGCGTACGCGTCAACGACATCGCGGTCGGCAAGGTCACCGACGTCAAGCTCGACGGCTGGACGGCGATGGTCACGCTCAAGCTCAACCAGGACGTCAAGCTTCCTGACAACGCCGAAGCGACGATCCGCCAGACCAGCCTGCTAGGCGAGAAGTTCGTCTCGCTCGAGCCGCCGACGACTGGTGCGACCGGCCGGTTGGGCAACGGCGACATGATTCCTCTCGACCGCTCCGGACGCAATCCCGAGATCGAGGAAGTCTTCGGCGCGGCATCCCTGCTGTTCAACGGCGGTGGACTCGAGAAGACCAACACCATCATCCGTGAGCTCAACAAGACCCTCGGCGGCAACGAGCCCGAGATCAAGGAGCTCATCGCGTCGTCCGCATCCTTCATCGGCCAGCTCGATGACAACAAGCAGGCACTGCTCGCCGATCTCGACAAGGTCAACAACCTCGCCGTCGCCGCGAATGGTCAGAAGAAGGCGATCACCGGTGCCCTGGATGATCTCCCGGCTGCGCTACGGGTCGTCAATGATCAGCGCCACCAGCTGGTGAAGCTGCTCCAGTCGTTGTCGAGACTGAGCGATGTGGCGACCGGCGTGATCCGCGACTCGAAGGCCGACACCGTCGCCGACCTCAAGGACCTGGCGCCGATCCTGAAGAATCTTGCCGCGGCCGGCGACAACCTCGCCTATGCAACGAAGGCGCTGCTGAGCTATCCGTTCACGGACGGATTCCTGGGCAACACCTATGCGGCGGCCAGCGGCAAGTGTGAGGACGCCACCAGCGGCCACGCTGCCGTCAAGGAGGGCGCCTGCTTCGGTGACTTCGCCAATCTCTCGCTCCACGCCGACATCAGCGCCAAGCAGCTCACCAGCCTCCTCGGTGGATTTGCGCCGGCCGCCCTCGGCCCGGCCGACAGCACCTCAACGACCTCGTCCAACTCCTTGGTTGATCTGGTCTCCGGACTCGTACCCAAGTCGGGTGCTTCGGGTCTCAACCTCCCGGGCAGCAGCCCGACCAAGGGCTCATCCACACCGACGCCGAGCAGCGGCCCGCAGCTGCCCTCATTCTGCTCATTGCTCGGCAAGTGCCGCACCGCCGTCTCGAGCGCCTCGTCGAGCGATCTTGGTCGAATTCTCGTAGAACCGGCGGTGGCACCATGATTTCCAGGTTGACCAAGATCCAGTTGGTGATCTTCGCGATCGTTACCGTGATCGGTGGTGCCTTCGTCGGCGGTCGCTATGCGCAAGTTGATCGACTCGTCGTCGACCGCAGCTTCCCGGTCACGGCGCAGTTCTCCGACTCCGGAGGCATCTTCGCCGGCGCTCAGGTCACCTATCGCGGCATTCCGGTCGGCAAGGTCGGCAAGCTCGTGTTCAAGGACAACGGCGTCCAGGCGACGCTCAACATTGAGAAGAGCGCCCCCAAGATTCCCGCAGACGTGCTCGCAGTCGTGGCCGACAAGTCGGCAATCGGCGAGCAGTTCGTTGACCTGCAGCCGCGCGATGACACTGCCCCCTACCTCGCCAAGAATTCTGCGATCACCGAGCAGAACACCCGCATCCCGATCGACACCAAGACGCTTCTGGTCGACGTCAACGACCTTGTCTCCTCGGTCAACACCGACAGCCTCCGCACGGTCGTCGACGAGCTCGGTCAGGCCTTCGAGGGCACCGGCCAGGACCTCTCGACGATTCTCGACACGTCATCGGAGTTCATCGAGACCGCCGACCAGAACATCGACGTCACCCGATCGCTGATCCACAACTCGACCTCGGTGCTCCAGACCCAGATCGACAAGGAGGGCGCCATCAGCACGTTCTCCAAGAATCTCGCGCTGCTGTCAGACACCCTCGTGGACTCCGACCCCGATCTGCGCCGGTTGTTCGACCAGGGCAGCGACAGCGCCCGCACGCTTCGCGAAGTGGTTGACGAGAACAAGGTCAACCTCGGCAATGCGGTGCGCGACCTGGTCATCGCCAACAAGCCGCTGAAGGAGAACGTGCTCGGTCTCCAGGCGATCTTCATCATGTACCCCTACCTCGTCCAGGGTTCGTTCTCCGTCCTCGAGCCGACGGTGGAGAACGGCAAGAGCCAGTACAACGCCAACTTCGGCCTGGTGCTCACTGACACCGCCTCGACCTGCACCTATGCGCAGAATGGTGGCGCCGCATCGGGCTATCGCGCGCGCCGCGACGAGGCGTCCATCAGTGACCGGGAGTTCGATACAGGGACGGACTGTAAGGTCAACCCCAACAAGATCGCGCGACAGGCCTCGAAATCGGTCCTCAAGCGAGTGGCCGCCGAATCGGGCGCCACGGCAGACGGAAAGGACTCCTGGAAGTGGCTTCTGCTCGACCCAGCGGGCCTGTGACCGAATGGTCCGGCCGCACTCGAGCGATCCGCATCCTCGCCGGCATCACGGCGGTCGGTGTTGTGCTCGCGCTCGTCGGACTTCTCGTCCCCCGGCTGTCCTCGTCTGACGACGGTGACAGCTCAGCTCGCCAGCAGGTGATCTCACGCGCGAGTGATTTCGCCGTCGCCTACAACACCTATGACGTCGCCAATCTGGCCGACTACCAAAAACGTCTCAAGGGCCTGATGACCTCGTCGTACGACAAGCAGTTCGTGCAGGTGACGAATGCCGTGTTCAAGGCGCTGAAGGACAAGAAGCAGAAGAGCGGCGACGCCAAGGTGCTGGCTGTGGCGATCGATGACATCGACAAGGACTCGGCCGACGCGCTGGTCGCAGTTGATGCGTCGATCACCAACACCGACAACGCCGCGTCCGTGTTGCGGCACTTCCGCTGGAAGGTCAGCTTCACCAAGACCAAAGGTGACTGGCGGATCTCCAACTTCGAGAGTGTTGCCGCAGTCACTGCGACGGCCGGCACTCCGACTCCGACGCCCACGGCGACAGGTGGCAACTGATGAGCAGCTCCGAGGGCCCGATCCGTCGTCGCCGTATCGCCGGTGAGAGCAAGCCTGCGGCAAAGAAGGCAGTGGCCAAGAAGGCTCCGGTGAAGAAGGCGGCGGCCAAGAAGGCTCCCGCCCAGGCTTCGGTCACGAAACCGGCTCCGGTCAAGAAGGCGCCGGCCAAGAAGAGTCTTGTCACTGCGGCTCCGGCCAAGGCACCCGCCGCACCCAGGGTCGTGGCGCCGGCCCGGTCCGTCGATCGCACGCCTGTCGACGGCGGTTCAATCCGTCCGCCTACCCGCGAGCTCCGCTGGCTCGTGCCGGCTGCGCTGATCGCCGTGGTCGCGCTCGTGGCGGGATCGTGGTTCGCCGTCAACCAGATCTCAAACCGTGGCAATGACGATGTGGCCACGTCCAATGAGCAGGCGTCCACCGCAGCCGGCAGCGCGGCTCAGACGATCTTCTCCTTCACGTACGACAAGCTTCCTGAGCACCTGAAGGCCTCAAAGGCACTCATGACGAAGTCATTTGCCAAGCAGTTCGACAAGATCGCGCCCGCGCTGACCGAGCTCGCGCCGCAACGCAAGATCCAGGTGCAGGCGGTCGCGCGCAATGCCGGGGCGATCGATTGCGGCGACAGCTGTTCGTCGACCAAGGCCAACATCCTGGTCTTCGTCGACCAGGCCCGCCTGATCGGAACGTCGAAGGAGCCGACTGTGTTCGGCAACCGGATCACGGTGTCGATGGTCAAACAGCACGGCTCGTGGCTAGTCGCCAATATCCGAGCCCTCTAGGCAACGTAGTCGGCTCGCGCGAGATTGGGCGAGGCTTGCCGCGCGCTCTGACGCTGGGGCCTGCGGCCTAAATTACTGTCACGGCAGCGGATACGGACACAGGACTCCAAATAAAAGCCAAATAGCGTCCCCCACCGCGGCACCTTTGTCAAGACCCGGCCTTGCTTTCGGTGTGTCGACAGGGTTACACTGAACTTTCGCGCTCGCCTTGCTATGCCCTCCCTCAAATCTTGGTTGGAAGGCGCCCCTTGACCGGGGCCGATTGGCGTGCGCGGAGCACTCCTCACCAGAGCCACCCGCCTGCGAGCCCTTGGAAGGACCCCTCTTGGCCGCCTCGCGCACTGCCGCACCTGTTCAGCCCCGCCGCATATCGTTCGCCAAAATTGCAGAACCTCTCGAGGTCCCTGAGCTTCTTGCTCTTCAGACCGACAGTTTTGCCTGGCTTATCGGAGATGACTCCTGGAAGGTCGAGGTCGAGCAAGCTCTCGCCGCCGGCCGCACCGATGTCTCCACCAAGTCCGGTCTCGAGGAGATCTTCGAAGAGATCTCTCCGATCGAGGACTTCTCCGAGACGATGAGCCTGTCGTTCCGCGACCACCGCTTCGAGCCGCCCAAGTACTCGGTCGAAGACTGCAAGGATCGCGACGTCACCTACGCCGCTCCTTTGTTCGTCACCGCGGAGTTCATGAACAACGAGACTGGCGAGATCAAGAGCCAGACCGTTTTCATGGGCGACTTCCCGCTGATGACCGACAAGGGCACGTTCATCATCAACGGCACCGAGCGTGTCGTCGTGTCGCAGCTCGTACGTTCGCCGGGTGTCTACTTCGAGCGCACGCCCGACAAGACGTCCGACAAGGACATCTACACCGCCAAGGTCATCCCTTCGCGCGGTGCGTGGCTCGAGTTCGAGATCGACAAGCGCGACATGGTCGGCGTCCGTCTCGACCGCAAGCGCAAGCAGAGCGTCACCGTGCTGCTCAAGGCCCTCGGCTGGTCCGAGGCCCAGATTCTCGAGGAGTTCGGCCAGTACGAGTCGATCCGCCTGACGCTGGAGAAGGACAACACCACCACGCAGGACGAGGCGCTCCTCGACATCTACCGCAAGCTGCGTCCGGGCGAGCCGCCGAGCCGCGAAGCTGCGCAGACGCTGCTCGACAACTACTACTTCAACGCCAAGCGTTACGACACGGCCAAGGTCGGTCGTTACAAGATCAACAAGAAGCTCGGCGTCGAAGAAGCCTTTGATCAGCAGACCCTGACGATCGACGACATCGTGTCGACGATCAAGTACATCGTCGCGCTGCACGCCGGCGATGCAGAGCTGTCGACTCCGGCCGGCAAGACGATCGTCGAAGCTGACGACATCGATCACTTCGGCAACCGTCGTATGCGCACGGTCGGTGAGCTGATCCAGAACCAGCTCCGCACCGGTCTGGCTCGCATGGAGCGCGTCGTACGTGAGCGCATGACAACCCAGGACGTCGAGGCCATCACGCCGCAGACGCTGATCAACATCCGCCCGGTCGTCGCGGCGCTGAAGGAATTCTTCGGCACCTCGCAGCTGAGCCAGTTCATGGACCAGAACAATCCCCTGGCCGGACTGACGCACAAGCGTCGCCTGTCCGCCCTCGGACCTGGTGGTCTGTCCCGTGAGCGCGCCGGCTACGAAGTCCGCGACGTGCACCCGTCCCACTACGGACGTATGTGCCCGATCGAGACGCCTGAAGGCCCGAACATCGGCCTGATCGGTTCGCTCGCCTCGTACGGTCGGATCAACTCGTTCGGCTTTGTCGAGACGCCTTATCGCAAGGTCGTCAAGGGCAAGGTCACGACGCAGATCGACTACCTCACGGCGACCGATGAAGATCGCTTCATCATCGCCCAGGCCAACTCGATCCTGACGGACAAGAACACGTTCGCCGAGGACATGGTGCTGGTCCGCCAGAAGGGTGGCGAGGCCGAGCTTCGTCCCGAGGCCGATGTCGACTACATGGACGTCTCGCCCCGCCAGATGGTGTCGGTCGCGACCGCGCTGATCCCGTTCCTCGAGCATGACGATGCCAACCGCGCCCTGATGGGCTCGAACATGCAGCGTCAGGCCGTGCCGTTGATCCGCAATGACGCACCCCTCGTCGGCACCGGCATGGAGTTCCGTGCCGCCGTCGACGCCGGCGATGTCACGGTGGCCAAGGCCGCCGGTGTGGTCAACGAGGTGTCAGCTGACGCGATCGAGATCATGCAGGACGACGGTTCGTACTTCACCTACCGGCTGTCGAAGTTCAAGCGCTCCAACCAGGGCACTTGCACGAACCAGCGTCCGCTCGTGGTCGAAGGTCAGAAGGTCGTCGTGGGCACTCCGCTCGCCGACGGTCCCTGCACCGACGAGGGTGAGATGGCGCTCGGCACCAACCTGTTGGTCGCCTTCATGCCGTGGCAGGGCCACAACTACGAAGACGCGATCATCTTGTCCCAGCGCGTTGTCCAGGACGACCTCCTCACCTCGATCCACATCGAGGAGCACGAGGTTGACGCCCGCGACACCAAGCTCGGACCTGAGGAGATCACCCGCGACATCCCCAACGTCAGCGAGGAAATGCTTGCTGACCTCGATGAGCGCGGCATCATCCGCATCGGTGCTGAAGTCGGCAACGGCGACATCCTCGTCGGCAAGGTCACGCCCAAGGGCGAGACCGAGCTGACGCCTGAGGAGCGTCTGCTCCGTGCGATCTTTGGTGAGAAGGCGCGCGAAGTGCGCGACACCTCGCTGAAGGTTCCGCACGGTGAGTCCGGCACGGTCATCGGCGTTCGCGTGTTCGACGCGGCCGAGGGCGACGAGCTCAGCCCCGGTGTCAACCAGCTGGTGCGCGTCTACGTTGCGCAGAAGCGCAAGATCTCCAACGGTGACAAGCTCGCCGGCCGCCACGGCAACAAGGGCGTCATCTCCAAGATCCTTCCGGTCGAGGACATGCCCTTCCTGGAGGACGGCACGCCCGTCGACATCGTGCTCAACCCGCTCGGTGTCCCCGGTCGTATGAACGTCGGACAGGTGTTGGAGACCCACCTCGGTTGGGTCGCCAAGACCGGCTGGCAGATTCCGGACGACGAGACGGACGAGTGGGCTGCGGGTCTGCGCAAGATCAAGGCAGACAAGGCCGAGCCGTCGACCAACATCGCGACGCCCGTCTTCGACGGTGCCCGTGAAGACGAGATCCAGGGACTGCTGGCTTCGACCCTCCCCAACCGGGATGGCGAGCGCATGGTCAAGCGTGACGGCAAGGCGGTGCTCTTCGACGGTCGATCCGGCGAGAAGTTCCCGCAGCCCGTCTCGGTCGGCTACATGTACCTCTTGAAGCTGCACCACCTGGTCGACGACAAGATCCACGCTCGTTCGACCGGCCCCTACTCGATGATCACCCAGCAGCCGCTTGGCGGTAAGGCCCAGTTCGGTGGCCAGCGCTTCGGTGAGATGGAGGTGTGGGCACTCGAGGCCTACGGTGCCGCGTACGCGTTGCAGGAGCTTCTGACGATCAAGTCGGACGACATCCTGGGCCGCGTCAAGGTCTACGAAGCAATCGTCAAGGGCGAGAACGTCCCCGAACCCGGTATTCCGGAGTCGTTCAAGGTTCTCGTCAAGGAGATGCAGTCACTGTGTCTCAACGTAGAGGTGCTCTCCAGTGACGGCTCGGCCGTCGAGATGCGCGACGCGGAAGAGGATCTCTTCCGTGCCGCCGAAGAACTCGGCATCGACCTGTCCCGGCGTGAGCCTTCCAGCGTGGAGGAGGTCTGAGCCCCTTGGCTCGGACCCCCACCACGCGCCCAGCAAGAATTCTGAAAGGGAAAGAAGACCAACGTGCTTGACGTGAACTTCTTCGATCAAATCCGGATCGGTCTCGCGACCGCCGACGACATCCGCGGATGGTCGTTCGGCGAGGTCAAGAAGCCCGAGACGATCA
>JAOPXO010000090.1 GCA_025965115.1 Aeromicrobium sp. | reverse complement strand
AGCGCGTACGTCAGCAGCGACTCACCGAGGCCGTCGTACTCCTCGGGGATCATCAGGCCGAAGATGCCGAGATCCTTGAGGCCCTCGACGATTGCGGTGGGGTACTCATCCTTGTGCTCGAGCTCGGTGGCGACCGGCAGGATCTCCTTCTCGACGAACGTACGCACCGTCTTGAGGATCTCCTCCTGGACTTCGGTCAGACCTTCGGTGTGGGCGAGACGACCCATCGTGAACTCCTTGCGTTGCTGCGGGGATGACCTGTTGACTCTACCGAGAAGTAACCTCGATGACCTGTTCGGGCGTCGTGACGTTCGTCATTCAGCCAGCACGACATTGCTCTGCGGACGGCGCAGGACCACGGCCACCAGGCCCGCGAGGATCAGCGCGAGTCCGAGATAGACGCCGACCGGCGGCGTCTGGTCCAGGAAGATCCCGGCGAGCAGGGCGGCCCCCGGCACCTCGAGCAGGAGCAACAGCGCGATGAGACCGGGGCTCATGACGGCAAGCAGGTGGTTGAGCACGGAGTGGCCGAGCAGCTGTGCGCACACCGTGACGGCGAGGATCGCCAGCCACGTTCGCGACGAGAAGTCGACCATCTCGACCTGCCCGACGAGGCAGGCCACTCCTAGCGCCGCGGCGCAGATGCCGTAGCAAGCCACGGTGTACGAAGTGGTCGAGACGCGCTCCCGAACCCGGCTCCCCGCCATCAGATAGAGGGCGGCCGTCAGGCCACCGACGAGAGCAAGCAGGTCGCCAGTCAGGGCGCGCGTGGACAGGGTGAAGTCGACGCCGGTGATGACCAGCACCCCCACAATCGCGAGCCCGATGCCTCCGACGACCGCGCGCGGTGCGGCAACTCCACGCATCCGGTCGATCACGACGACGAACACGACCTGCATGCTGACCATCGCAGTCGCAGCGGCGACCGAAGTCATCTTGAGCGCGGTGCACCACGTCCCGAAATGCGCTGCAAGCATCAGACCCGCGAACACTGTCGTACGCCAGCCGCCCCGCCCAAGGCCCGAAAGCTCGCGTGGAGCGTTAGACGCCGCGAACGGCGCCACGGCGACCGTGCCCAGGGCGTTGCGCCAGAAGCCGATCGCGAGAGCGGGGGCCGAGGCGCCCGCCATCAGTGGCCCGGACGCGGACACCCCAAGGATGGCCACGATGGCGAGGAACGCATTCACCCCGACAGTGTCTAGGTCTCCCTGGACCGGCGTGAACGCAGGTAGGCCCACGCTCCACCGATCACTGCGAGCAGCACAAGCAACGCAGTGCCAGTGACGAGCACGTTCCTGCCGTCCTCAGGGGTGTTCGAGGAGCCGGGGTCTGTCGACGGCGGCTTCGTGGCGTATGCCGGCGCGCCATCGGACGTGCCGTTGATCGCGACGGCGAGCTGAATCGGCACCTCTCCGACAGCTTCATCGGTGCTGTCATTCGAGCTGAACAGGGTCACCGCACAGTAGTAGCTGCCATCGAGTGACGCCGCCGTCACATTGGTCGTCCCGGAATCGCGATTGAGGTAGTCGACGGGTGGGCCTGCTACGTGCACGACACCGTCCCTGTTCCCGCGGAAGAATGTCCGGCTGAGTGACGCATTCGTGTCGGAGACGTCGGACTTCATGGGGCCGTAGATGCTCGCGCCCGTGGTCAGGGAGTATCCAGCGTCATTCAGGGCCGACGCCGCGGCTGGAGTCGGCTTGAGGGTGAAGTCGCACACGGGCGTCTGGCCCCACTCGACATTGGGCACCCGGTAGAGCAGCGACTCTCCCGGCAGGATCGAGTCGCTGTAGAGGCCGGGCGCAACCGGTGGTGCGCCGGCAAAGCTGGGTGATCCGGACGCCGGCACCGGCGTCCCGGTTGGCGTCTCGGCGGCCTTCGTGGCATTCGAGTAGCCCCCGACCGTGTCACCTCCCGGCAGGCCGGCGGTTGTCTTCACGGCGGGCTCGGAGCGTACGAGCAGCTCGAGCGGTTTGATGCCCTTGATCTCCGGCGGGGACACCGCGACGACGTACGGCCCCTTGCCGCAGTCTTTTCGCTCGGCGTAGGCCGAATCGACCGCCACGGCGTACGGCGCCTTCTGGTTGACCGCGCCCTGCACGAGCGTGTTGGCGGGTTCTCCGCACGTCCGACCGGCGCCATTGAGCAGCGTCATGGTGAGGGACTCGGTGTCGGAGAGACCGGGTGACGTCGTACGAGTCGAGGCACTGACGTGCAGAGTGCCCTTGCCGACGTCGGGCATTGCGTAGTACTCAGTGCCGCTGTCACCGATCGTGTCGAGCCACTGCCCGTCGGTGACCTTGACCGCCGAGCCGGCGGCGATGCCACCCTCGATCGGGCGGCCGGCTTCCTGATAGCCACGTGCTGCACGGACCGAGGTGCGGGTCAGCGTGCTCGACAGGTCAGAGAGCTTGGAGACGTCGTAGTAGGTGCCGCCGCCCGACGAGGCGATGCAGGTCAGCTGATTGCGTGACGAGGCGTCGACCTGCAAGCCGACGACGTCGATGTAGAAGTTGGCGCCCTTCTTCCGGAGCTCGCGCGCCACCTTGCACGGATTACCGCCGCAGTTCTCCTCGCCGTCCGAGACCAGCACGATGCTGCGCGGGCCACTTGACGGCAGATCCTTGTAGGCCTGCCGGAGGCTGTAGGCGATCGGGGTGTTCCCCAGCGGCTTGAGCTTGTCGACACCACTCTTGAGCTTGTCCTTGTCGACGGTGGCAACCGGCGCGAGGAGCTGGGTGTCCGTGCACGAACCCTTGCCATCGGAGATCGTCGAGCCGTAGACCCGAAGCCCGACCTTGGAGTCGGCCGGCAACTGGTCGATGACCGAGCGCAGACCCTTCTTCGCCGCATCCATCCGGGTGCCGCCGGTGCCGGACGACTCCTTCATCGAGCCCGAGCCGTCGAGCACCAGGACGAGCGAGCCACCGTCCTGGCCGAGGACGGATTTGTCGTCCGCGGAGGCGGAGAGCGGCTGGCCAAGTAGCGCATACGCGCCCAGAAGCGTCACAGCGAGCGCGGACGTGACAGCTGTCGATATCCCCCGATACATGCAGCCAACGTACGCTGACCGCGCTCAGCTCGACGTAGGAGGCTTCAGCCGGGAACGCTTGATCGGGTGGAAGACCCAGTAGAAGTTGAGGCTCCAGCCGACACCGAAGGTCTTGGGGGTGAAGAATCGCCGGTCTTCGGGATTCCACAGCCGCGACTTCGCGCGCTCGACGGTGGGCTTGCTCCAGTCGGCTGGCATTCCCAGCACCCGCTTGTCTTCCCGCGGGTCCGTGTCTTCACTCATGTCGTCCCCCTCATTGGAGTCTCTCTTCAACGTACGCCTGGGGGCATGACAAAGGCCCGGGAGCAATGCTCCCGGGCCTTCACCGAATATCTAGGCGCCCTTGCGGGCAAGAACTAGATCAGAGGGGACGAATGTTCGTCGCCTGCAGGCCCTTCTGGCCCTGCTCGACGTCGAATTCGACCTTCTGGTTCTCGTCCAGCGAGCGGTAGCCGCTCGAGGCGATCGCGC
>JAOPXO010000009.1 GCA_025965115.1 Aeromicrobium sp. | reverse complement strand
ATGAGTTGAGCCGGGTCCGTGTTGAGATGATCAGACTAGTCGTCGAAGGAGACACAACATGTCGGGCACGTTCACCGTCTACTCCACTCCGTGGTGTGGCTACTGCCATCGACTCAAGGGTCAGCTCAAGCGCGAAGGAATCGAGTTCGACGAGGTCGACATCGAGGCTCAGCCCGATGCTGCACTGCTCGTCGAGAAGGCCAACAACGGCAATCAGACCGTGCCGACGCTGATCTTCGCCGACGGCACTGCGCTGACCAATCCCTCGGTCGCCCAGGTCAAGGCACAACTCGCACTGGCCTAGGCCCACTTGCCGTGGATCGTGCCGCCGTGCCAGGTCTGCAGCAGCCAGCGTGAGATCGACACATTGGGCGGAAGCAACAGCTCGCTTGCCGCGGTCATCTCGGTGACCTCTTCGCGGGTGAACCACCGCGCCTCGGCAATCTCGTTCTGATCGACCGTGATGTCGGTGGAGAGCGCCTCACCGAAGAATCCCAGCATCAGGCTTGATGGGAAGGGCCACGGCTGGCTGCCGGCGTAAGTCACGGTGCCGACCTTGATGCCGACCTCCTCCATGACCTCGCGGCGTACGGCGTCGTCGAGGGTCTCCCCCGGCTCGACGAATCCGGCGAGCGTCGAGAAGCGTCCCTCCGGCCAGATCGGCTGACGGCCGAGCAGCGCGCGGTCGTCGCCATCGGTGATCAGCATGATGACGGCGGGGTCCGTACGCGGAAAATGATGCGTGCCGCAGGCCGGACAGATACGTACGTGCCCGGCCTCGGCGGCCTCAGTGACCTCTCCGCACTTCGCGCAGTGGGCATGTGTCTGGTGCCAGCGAGCGATGCCTACCGCGTGTACGGCGAGGGACGCCTCGTCACCGGCGATCGACGGCCCGAGCGTGCGCAGGCTGACCGGCTCGAGCTCATTGGGCACCCGGTCGACCATGACCGCGGCGTAGCGGACATCGTCCTTGATGCCGAGGAACAGCCACTGACCATCGGGGGCTTCGTCGAGGGCGATCCAGCGGATGCCTTTGCCGCCGTGCGTGGCGACGTGCTCTCCGCCGATGACCATGACGCGAATCTCCTGATCGCCCTTGCGCCAGGCGTCATCCTTGCGGAGATGCGCGGCGCGGTCATGCCGGGCGATGTCGAAGGCGTAGTCCACCCGATCAGGCTATCGGGGCATCCCCTGCGCTCAGCTCGAGCCGTCGCTCGAGCTCGGCGCGATCGGGGAGGTCGTCATAGCGCCGCACCTCGCCAAGGCGTACGTAGTAGAACGCGCCGGTGACGGCCGACGGATCGATGCCCATCATCTCTGCCCAGGCCAGACAGTAGATCGCGAGCTGGAGCGGATCGGCAGAAGCCTGCTTGTTGGTCTTCCAGTCGACGACTTCGAAGCCATCCGGCGTCTGGAACACCGCATCGATGCGGCCGACGAACTGCTGGCTGCCGAGCATGAGCGAGAACGGTGCCTCGATCTGCACCGGAGTCCGGTCGGCGTACGGCCCGGTCATGAACTGCTCGACAACGTCACGCAGGTCGTCGTCAGTCGCCAGCCCGGAGTCGGCGCGGCCGGGCAGCTCGGATGGATCGAGCAGCGGTTGCTGACCGAAATAGGTCTCCACCCAGGCGTGGAACCGGGTGCCGAGCCTCGCCGCCGCAGACGGCGCGCGAGGCACGGGGCGTACGAGGGAGCGGGCGAACTCCTGCGGATCCGCCACGAGCGCCATTGCCGCGGTGGCCGAGAGCGACGCCGGGACCGGCACCTCGACGGGCCCCAGGGCGAGCGCAGCGCGGGCTCGCAATGCCGCCAGCTCGCGGTCGATCGAGGCAAACAGCTGAGGGGTCTCGTCAGCCGCTTGGCCGTTGCCCGCAACGTATTGGCGCACCAGTCGAGCAGCTCTCTCGCGACGCGGCATCGGGGCGGGCTCCCTCGGCCAGCTCGTCGTGACCACGAGCAGCTCAGGGTTGACGTCATCAGACGCTGGCTCGGCCGACCACTGGGTGACGGGTCGGGACTGGGCCCGACAGCTGGCCGCCACGGCTTCGAGGAAGTCCGACACCTTGCGGGCCGTCTTCTGGGTGCGTCCCCAGCGATGGCCGCTGACGTGCAGGGCCGTGCGCGCCCGGGTGAAGGCGACGTAGGCGAGCCGGATCTCTTCCGTGAGGGCCTCCTCGACGAACGCGTCCCCCAGCGCGGACAGCCCCTTGCTGGTCCAGTCGCCGAGCTGTGGGAGTACGTCAGCGTCACCGCGCAATGGATAGGGAAAGCCCTTGGCGTTGGAGGTCCAGCGGTCGCGGCCCTGGGAGCTCGGGAACGATCCGCCGACCACGAAGGGCACGAAGACCCGATCCCACTCGAGGCCCTTCGAGGTGTGGATCGTGAGGATCTGCACCGCGCCCTCGCGCGCTCGGTCAGGCACCTCGAGCCCGCTGCCGAACTCCTCCTCGGCGCGCAGATAGGCCACGAACCCCGGCAGGGTGTCGGCGTCGCCAACAGCCGAGAAATCTGCCGCCACATCGACGAGGGCCGCTAGGTCGGCCGCGGCGCCGGTGCCGAGCAGGGCGGTCTCGACATCAAGATCGAGACGGCGTATGGCGAGCTGCACCACGTCTGCGACCGCACCGCCGAGCCCGCGGCGTACGGACCGGACGACGTCGGCAAGCTCGGCGAACCGCTCGAGCGCGGGTGCCGAGTAGGGCAGATGCCCGGGATCGTCGACTGCATCGGCGAGCGAAACCATCTCGGTGGGATCGGCGCCACTCACCGCGTCAGATAGGCGTCCGTGCAGCGACTCATCACCGGGAGCAGCCAGCCCCTTGGCGATGGCATCAGCCCGCTGACCGAGCAACGCCAGATCGCGCGGGCCGATGCGCCAGCGGTCACCGGTGAGCAGACGCAACATCGAAGCATTGGCTGCCGCATCGGAAACGACCTCCAACAGGCTCACGACGTCGGTGATGTGCGGGAGGGTGAGGAGCCCAGCCAGGCCCACGACCTCGGCGTCGACGCCGCGGCCGCGGAGGGCCGCCGTCAGTGCCGGCATCTCATTGCGCGTACGGACGAGGATCGCCACCGACTCGCCCGGGGCTCTGACCCGGGCGGCCACCACGTCGTCGACGAGAGCGGCCGACTCGTCAGTGATCGTGTCGAACAGCGCCGCGGTGATCTCCGCTGGACGCTCGGGCTCGCGATCGGGAGCCACCAGCGGAGTGAGCTCTGGATGAGCCTCGTAGAAGGGCTTGGCGGCGCGATTGGCGACGTCGAGGATGTCGGGATGGCACCGCCGACTCGTGCGCAAGCCGAAGGTGACGCCGGCGGCGCCATCCGCGGCCGGGAAATGTTCGTGGAATCTGGCGATGTTGTCGGCCGAGGCGCCGCGCCAGCCGTAGATCGCCTGCGCGGGGTCGCCGACTGCGGTGAGCGGGTGACCGCCGGCGAAGAGTCCCTGCAGCATGAGGCGCTGAGCCACCGACGTGTCTTGATATTCGTCGAGCATGACGGCTTCGAACCGTTCGCGCATCATCCCGCCGACCTCGGGGCGCTCGATCGCCAGCCGCGCGCCGCCGGCCATCTGGTCGGCGAAGTCCATGACGCCGGCGTGGCGCTTGTCATCGCGGTAGGCCTCGACGAGACGACTGAGGTCGATGCGCTCCAGCGCTGCGACTCGGGCTTGCTTGAGAGCAGCGACTGGCGAGTCGATCAGGTCGACCGTCGTGACGACGTCACGGTCATGCTCACGCAGGCGCTCCGGCGTGACCAAGTGCTCCGACAGCGCGCCATCGAGCGCGAGCACCCGGACGATCGTCTCGGCGAGCTGGACGCGGATGTTCGGAAGCGGCTCGCGATAGCGCCGGATGACACGGGCGGCGCGCTGGAACCGGGTCGCATCGGAGGTCAGCTGCAGATCGGTCTCCAGCCCGAGGCGGAGTCCGTGCTCGGAGATCAGGGTGCCGGCGAATGCGTTGTAGGTCGCGACGGTCGGCTCGCCGTGGGTCTCGAGGAGCTCGAGCACGGTCGCTGTGTCGGCCATGGCCAGCAGGTCGTCGCGCATCTTGCGGCCGAGCTCGGCTGCGGCCTTGCGGGTGAACGTGAGGCCCAGGATCGAACCCGGCGCCACCTCCTCATGACCGACGAGCCAGACCACACGAGCCGCCATGACGGTGGTCTTGCCCGATCCGGCGCCCGCCACGATCACGCTGGGGCGGTCCCAAGGCGCCGTGATTGCAGTGGTCTGCTCGTCGCTGAAGGCGATGCCCAGCACCTCGCACAGATGGGTCACGTCGTGGATCAGCCGGGTCATCGGGACTCCTCGGTGACCGTGGGCTGGCCTTCCTGCGCAGGGCAGGCCTTGCGGAACGCGCAGACCGAGCAACGGTCGTTGGGCGTCGCGGAGAACTGCTCAGCTCGCAGGGTGTGAGTCGAGCGGGCCAGCAGGTCGTACGCGAAGAATGGCGCATCAGGCACGGGCGGAGCCTGGCTCTGCACGACCGGGAGGCCCGGCGCCTTGGCCATCTCCTGGCGAAGGTGCACCAACTCGGCGCCCCCGCTGACGTCGTGCTCGGGGATGGCCCCGTGTGCGACGGCCACCTGATAGACCCCGAGCTGGGCGTGCTCCTGCAGGTCGGCAGCGGTGGGCTTGCCCTTGCCGGTCTTGAAGTCGACGACATGAACCCGGTCGTCGGCATCGACCTCGACCCGGTCCATTGAGCCCCGCACGCGGACGACGTCGTCTCCAACCGGGATCTCGACCACGAACTCAACCTCGGCGCCCAGCATCGAGCGTTCGCCGCGATCGCGGTGCCAACGCACGAGTCGTCGGACGGCTGCATCGGCCTCGGCGCGCTCACGGTCGGCGATCCACGGAGTGTCGAAGTCGAGCTGGTGCCATACGGCATCGAGGTGGGTGACCAGTGTCTCGGCATCGATCGCCGGATCCTCGAAGAGCTCGGCGGCCAGGACGTGCACGGCGAGGCCGAAGCCCTGTGCGGTGGACGAGCCGCCCTCGCCCTTGGCCTCCCGGGACAGGAACCAGCGCAACGCACAAGAGGTGAGACCTTCGACCGCTGTGCCCGACAGCTTGAGTGGCTCGTCGACGGGACGCACGGGCTGGTCGGACACGGTGACGTCGGCGAGCCCCCACCAGCGGTCGGGCGACGCAACCTGTATGCCATCGCCGACCAGCGTGGCCAGGCGACGCGCCGCCCCGTCGCGCTCCTCGTCGGTCTCGCCCTCCTCGGCGAGGAGCCGCAACTCCGTCACAACCCCTCGCAATGTGGCGCCCCGGCGCGGGCGGGCAAGGGGTATGAGCGGTGGTGCGCTCGTGGCGAACGGCACCATCTGCTGGTGGAACCGTGACGGCTGGTCGCCGTCGCTGGCCGCGCTGGCGACTGCGGTGACCACGAGCCGGAGGCGGCCACGGGTTGCGGCAACGTAGAACAGCCGGCGTTCCTCAGCCAGCAGCGCACCGAACGTCGGCGGTCGACCATCACCGCGCGGGTCGAGCCGCTCCGAGCGCAGCAGACTGTGTGGGGGACGAATCGCGGGCCAGACGCCGTCCTGCACTCCAGCGATCACGACGAGGTCCCACTCGAGGCCCTTGGATCGGTGAGCCGTCATCAGCCGCACGGCCTGACCACGGATGCCCCGCTCGGCGAGCGTGTCTGACGGGA
>JAOPXO010000083.1 GCA_025965115.1 Aeromicrobium sp. | reverse complement strand
TGTGTGGGGAGGCTTGAGCGAAGACGAACGTCGTACGCTGAAGCGCCGCAATGCTCGGGCACGTATTCGTACTGCCTGACGTACACGTATCGGTGAACCCCGTGGCCTCTGGCCGCGGGGTTCTTTGTATCCCCACGCGGGTTCAGACCGTCAACGAGATGACGACCGTCGTGCCTCCGGCCCGGCGCTTCTCAAATGCCAGCGTCCCGCCGAGCTCGCCCTCAACGAGGGTCGTGACGATCGACAGCCCCAGGCTTCCGGTCGGGTCGAACTCCGCAGGCAGCCCGGCTCCGTCATCGCTGACCCGCAGACGTATGCGGTCACGTATGCGGTTGACGGCGAGCGTCATCGTGCCTCCGCGGCCGCCCGGATAGGCGTGCTCGACCGCGTTCTGGATCAGCTCGGTCAGTGCCATCGCCAACGGCGTCGCCACCGACCCCGGGAGAGAGCCGAATGAGCCGATGCGCTCGGCTCGCACCTCGCCGGCACCCGACGACTCGCGTGACACCTCGAGCACAGTGCGTATGAGCCGGTCGGCGATCTCGTCGAAGTCGACGTTGTCGTCGAACGACTGGCTGAGCGTCTCGTGCACCAACGCAATCGAGCCGACCCGGCGTACGGCATCATCGAGCGCCTCCCTGACCTCGGGAAGCTCGGTACGTCGACCCTGCAGTCGCAGCAGCGAGGCCACGGTCTGCAGATTGTTCTTGACCCGGTGGTGGATCTCGCGGATCGTCGCCTCCTTCGAGACGAGCTCGCGTTCACGCAGGCGCAGCTCGGTCACGTCACGCAGCAGGATCAGGGCCCCATTGCGATGGCCGCCCGCTCGCAGCGGGATGACACGGAGCAGCAGGGACGCCGCAGCATTCTCGATCTCAGCCTCGGTGCCGGCATCGCCACGCAGCAGGCCGAGGGGTGCGCGATGGGTGGGACGGCTGTCGATCAGCCCGGTCGTCACCTCGCCGAGGTCGGCACCAACGAGATCGCCCGCAAGGCCGAGCCGACGGTAGGCGGACAGCGCGTTGGGGCTGGCGTAGCTGACCAAACCCTTGGGATCGGTGCGCAGAAGTCCGTCACCGACCCGGAGCGAGTCGGCGAGGTCGGAACGCTCACCGATCAACGGGAACTCGCCCCGCTGGATCATCTCGACGAGTTCTCCGGCCGCTTCGAGATAGGTGTTCTCGAGCGAGCTGGCCGTACGCAGTGCACTCTCGCTGCTCCTCCGGGAGATCACCGCGATCGTCCGGCCCGCGCGGGTCACCGGGATCGGCTGCACCCTGAACCGTGAGCCATCGGCCAGCTCTTCGGTCTGCTCGTCACCGATCTCACCGGATGCCAGCGCCTTCTCGATCTGGTCGGTGCGGCCGGTCGGGAGGAACGTGCCGGCGACATCCTCCAGCAGGGTTGTCGGACCGGTCGTGGGGCGGATCTGGGCGCCCGCCCATACGCCTTTGGCCTCGGCATCCGGCACCCACAGCACGAGATCGGAGAAGGACAGGTCGGCGATGATCTGCCATTCGGTGACCAGGGCATGCAACCACGAGACGTCGTCGGCCGTGAGCGACGTCTGGAATCTGGCGATGTCGTCCAGCGAGGGCACGGATTCAGGGTAGTGCGCGGCATGGCACGATGGCTGGGTGTCTGAGGCGTACTGGCAATCGGTGATGCAGAACGGTATGGACGTTCCTCCCGATCGAAGCCTCGATGAGTGCACCGTCGAGCTCGTCGAGATGCTCGGGCATCCCAACCCTCGCTGGCGCGAGGACCTCGCCTATCCCCTGTTGACGACGTGGATCGACAAGGGGGTCTACGACGACTTGCTCGCCGGCCTCGGCGACGGCATCGTCCCGGGACTGCGCCACGGGCTGGGCAATGACGGCGACGTGTCGGTCCTCCGTCGCTCCTACAGCGCACTGATGCTCGCCGAGATCATCGGGCGCGACAACAACGAGCACCTGATGACCGCCGAGTCGGTGCTCGACTGGGGCGATCGGGCGACGGCCTGGTACGTCCGCGAGCAGGACCATCGCGGTTGGGTGCCCGAGCAGGGCTGGGCCAACTCGATCGCTCACGGTGCCGACTTGCTCGCCGCCCTGGCCCGATCGCGGCATTTCGGCCGCCTCGAGCTGACGGTGCTTCTCGACGTCATCGCCGATCGGGTGCTCACCCCGACGGCGTACATCTGGCGCCATGGCGAGGACGACCGACTCGCGTTCGCCGTGATGACCCTCCTGCACCGCAATGAGCTCGATCCGAGCATTGTCGAGCCTTGGCTGGCACGTCTCGGCGCCGGCATCATGCCGCCGCGGACCCGTGGCCACATCGAGGCCGAGTGGCCGTCTCCGTCGGTGCGCAACACGTCGTCATTCCTGCGCGCACTCCATCTGCAGCTCGCCCTGGGCGTGCAGGGGCGTGCAGATCTGCGCGCCGACGCTGAGCTGTTCGCCGAACAGCCGGCCCATCGCGCCGATCTGCTGCTAGCCGTGCTCGACCAGATCCGGGCAGAGAGTCCGTGGCTCTACCGCCCCACCACCCGCGCCAAACCACTCACCTGAGGGATTCGTACCATCCAGTAGCGTGCGTCACATGACTACTGAGCCTTCGAATGGTGAAAAGGAAGGTCACGGCGGAGTCCACGCCGTTGACGTGGCCCGCGCGCACGGTGTGGAGACGATGTTCACACTGTCGGGCGCCCACGTCTTCCCGATGTATGACGCCGCGGTCCATGCTGATCCGCCGATGCCGATCATCGACGTGCGCCATGAGCCGACCGCGGTGTTCGCCGCCGAGGCCATCGGCAAGCTGACCCGCAAGCCCGGGCTCGCCGTCCTGACCGCCGGACCCGGAGTCACCAACGGGGTCAGCCCGGTCGCACAGGCCAGCTTCTCCGGATCGCCGCTCGTCGTGATCGGTGGCCGCGCGCCGGCCGGCCGATGGGGTTCGGGCAGCCTGCAGGAGCTCGACCACCCGCCGATCTTCCAGACCGTGTCGAAGTCTGCGACGACCGCGCACCTGGTCACCGACATCGCGCCGACCGTCGATGATGCGTTCACCCTCGCCGGCTCCTCCCACCGCGGCCCGACCTTCGTCGACGTGCCGATGGACGAGTTCTTCAACACCACGACGGTCAAGGTCCAGTCTCCGGGGAACACCACGGCACCGATCGAGCCCGACCCGGACGCATTGGCCCGCATCGCCGAGCTGATCCGCAACTCGGCGCGCCCCGTACTCGTCCTCGGCACCGATGTGTGGGCCGATCACGCCGAGGAAGCCGCTCTCCAGTTCGTCGAGGAGACCGGCGTCCCGGTCATCGCCAACGGCATGGGCAGGGGCATCATCCCCGGCGGGCATCCGCAACTCGTGACCAAGGCGCGCTCGATGTCCTTCAACCAGGCTGACCTGGTGATCGTGGTGGGCACCCCTCTGGACTTCCGTCTGGGCTATGGCATCTTCGGCGGCAAGGACGGTGCGACGCCGGCGCTCACGGTGCACATCGCCGACTCGCCCGGCCAGGTCTCGACCCACGCGGAGATGGCCGCCTCGGCGAGCGGCGACCTGACCTTGGTCTTCAACGGGCTGTTCGCCGCGCTGACCACCCCGTCGGAGCACGGTCGGCGTCCAGACTGGTCGGCCTGGGTCGCCAGCCTCCAGGATGAGGTTGCCGTTGCCACGGCCCGCGACAATGAGCTGCTGACAGCGAGCGCCGACCCGATCCATCCCGCACGCATCTACGGCGAGCTGCTCCCGCGCCTCGCCGACGACGCCGTCGTGATCGGCGACGGCGGCGACTTCGTGTCGTTCGCCGGCAAGTTCGTGGAGCCGAAGCGACCCGGCGGCTGGCTCGACCCAGGACCATATGGCTGCCTCGGCGCGGGCATGGGTGCCGCGATGGCCGCACGCATCGCTCGCCCGTCGAGCCAGGTCGTCCTGCTTTACGGCGACGGCGCCGCGGGCATGTCGCTGATCGACGTCGACACGCTGGTCCGCCACAACCTGCCAGTCGTGATGATCGTCGGCAACAACTCAGCCTGGGGGCTCGAGAAGGGCCCGATGAACTGGCTGTACGGCTACGACGTCGCAGCCGACCTGGCGCCGCAGACCCGCTATGACCAGGTCGTGACGGCGCTGGGCGGTGGCGGCGAGCTGGTGACCGATCCCGCGCAGATCGGCCCCGCGATCGATCGCGCATTCGCATCGGGAGTTCCCTACCTGATCAACGTCATCACCGATGTCAACGCCGCCTATCCACGCGCCACGACAGGAATCTGAGATTCACGTACGTGTCGCCCGCGAGGACGAGTACGCCGCCGTCGGAGCCCTGACGGTCGCCGGCTACGAGGCAGATGACTATCTCCTGAGGTCCAACGGATCGTACGACCACGACTACGCCAGCTGGCTCGCCGACACCGCGCCGCGAGGTCGGGGCAGCGTCCTCCTGGTTGCAGCGGATGGCGATGAGCTGCTGGGCACGGTCACCTGGTGTCCGCCGGGCTCACCCGACCGCCAGCTCGCCGTCGCCGACAACCAGGGGGAGTTTCGTACGCTCTCGGTCGCTCCGGCCGGGCGTCGGCGAGGCGTTGGACGTGCCCTGGTCGTCGACTGTCTGGAGCGCGCCCGTGCGGCCGGGTTGACCGAGGTCGTGCTCTGCTCGGTGTCTGTCATGAAGCCGGCGCACACGCTGTATGAGTCGCTCGGATTCGTGCGACGACCCGAGCTCGACTGGTTTCCACGGCCCGATGTGCACCTCTGGGCGTACTCGCTCGACCTCGTACGAAACTGACATACCGCACCGATAGCCTTCATCGGTGAGCGATGATCGGGGGCCCTTCAGCGCGCGAAGCATCATCCTTCGCGGGTTCCGGCGCCACATCCGGGCGATCTTGGGCGGAGCCACCCTGCGGTCGATCCACCAGGGTGCCGAGCTCGGCGTTCCGGTGCTGATCGGCGTCGTCGTCGACCAGGCGATCGCCACCGGCAACTCCACCCGTCTGTTCATCTGGCTCGCGGTGCTGGGCGCCGACTTCGTGGTGTTGTCGTTCACCTGGCGCTTCGGCGCACGCCTGGAGTTCAACGCAATGCAGCAGGAGATGCACCTGTTGCGTTGCGAGATCGCCGAGCACGTCCTCGACGAGCGCGGCGCCGACACCGAGCACCTCCCCGGCGAGCTGTTGTCGGTCGCCACCTCCGATGCCGAGCGTTGCGGTCACAGCATCTGGGCATTCGGCTGGATGTCGACGGGCATCGCGGCGATCGCGATCACCGCAGTGCTGCTGATCTCCATGGACCTGCGCATCGGCGTGCTGGCGTTCGTCGGCCTGCCCGCCGGTCTCGGTGCGATCCAATTGCTCAGCCCGATCGTGTCGCGTCGCGCCCGAGCCGAGCAGGACAAGATCGGCAAGGTCGCGGCCCTGGCATCCGATCTCGTACGCGGTCTGCGTCCATTGCGCGGCATCGGTGCCGAGAAGCAGGCCGTACGCCGCTATCGCGAGCTCAGCCAGGACGCCACGGTCGCCCGCATCGGCACTGCCAGCTCCTTCGGCTATCTGTTCGGGGCTTCGAGCCTCGTCGGCGGGCTGTTCCTCGCTGCTGTCGCCGGACTCGCCGGATCCGATGTCGCCAACGGCAATCTCAGCATCGGTCAGCTCATCGCGATCGTCGGGGTCGTGCAGTTCCTCGCCGAGCCGATCGCGCTGATCGGTGAGGCCACCGCGGAGTTCGGCCGTGCTCGCGCGTCAGCGCACCGCATCGCCGACGTCCTCAACTCACCCCGCCTGCTGACCCTGGGCACTCGGGAGCCGACGTCCCACGAGGGCCACCTCGTGGTCGAGGACCTGCACCTCGACGATCTGCACGGACTCTCGTTCGAGACACGTCCCGGTGAGGTGCTCGCGCTGGTGGTCGCCGACGCCACGGTGTCGGACGCACTGATGGACGTACTCTCGGGCGAAGTCAGCCCCACGACGGGATCCGTGCTGCTCGACGGCGTGCCATTGCAGGAGATGTCGATCGGGGCGATGCACGACCGATTACTGGTCAGCCGCCATCACGTCGACCTGTTCGAGGGCACACTCCGCAGCAATATCGTCGTCGGGCCAGGCGACCTCGAGGCCGTCCTGCACGCCACCGCCGCGGCCGATGTGGCCGAGCTCGACCCGCTCGGCCTCGACCAGCAGGTCACCGATCGCGGCTTCACCTTCTCGGGCGGACAGCGCCAGCGCGTTGCCCTGGCCCGATCGCTGATCACCGACGTGCCGACTCTGGTGCTCCAGGAGCCCACCACCGCGGTCGACGCGATCACCGAGCAGATCATTGCCGAGGGCATACGCGACATACGCCATCGCGACAGCGAGCGGGCCACGATCATCCTGACCAGCAGCCCCTCACTGCTGCACCATGCCGATCGGGTGCTCTTCGTCGT
This sequence comes from Aeromicrobium sp., assembly GCA_025965115.1. GTDB lineage: Bacteria > Actinomycetota > Actinomycetes > Propionibacteriales > Nocardioidaceae > Aeromicrobium. The sequence goes on along the minus strand of JAOPXO010000083.1, from coordinate 4,694 downwards.
CGACGGCAGCACCTCGACAGAGGGTGTGCACTCCGAGCTCATGCGGGAGTCTCCGGCCTACCGCGAGGCGGTGCTCCGATGAGGAACATCCTGCCGATCGCCGATGCGAGAGACACCGCACGCTTCGCCCTGCGCGCGCTGATCACCCAGCGCCGCGAGCTGGTAAGCGCCATCGTGACGATGACCATCAGCGGCGCCTGCGTCTTTGCCGGCCCGTGGGCACTCGGCCGGCTGATCGATGATCTCCGCGGCGGCGACAGCCGCGTCTGGACCTGGGCTGCAGTCATCGCGGTCGCCGGGGTGTTCGGCGGCATCGCCGAGGGCGCGGCGACAGTCCTGGTCGCCCGCGTGACCGAGCCGGCGCTCGGCACGATCCGCGAGGAGGTCATCCAGAGCGCCCTCGAGCTGCCGGTCTCACGCATCGAGGAGGCGGGGCAGGGCGATCTGCTGTCACGGGTCGGCGACGACATCGCGTTGGTGTCTCGCGCCGTCAGCCAGGTCGTTCCGACCCTGGTCTACTCACTCGTCAACATCCTCGCCGGTGTGACCGGCATCCTGCTGCTCGACTGGCGCCTTGCGCTGCTGGGTCTCGTCGCCGGTCCGTTCTACCTGCAGTCACTGCGCTGGTACCTCCCTAAGTCATCGCCCTACTACACCCGCGAGCGAGTCGCCCAGGGTGAACGCTCCGAGGTGTTGATGAGCGGCATCTACGGCGCGCGCACCCTGCGGGCATACCGCCAAGGTGGCGAGCACCTCGAGCGCATCGATCAGCGCAGCGCCGCCGCACGCGACATCTCGATCGCCCGATTCCGGCTGATCGGGCGATTCTTCGGGCGGATCAACCGCGCCGAGTACGTCGGCATGACCGTCGTGCTGTCGCTCGGCTTCGTCTTCGTACGAGGCGACAGCCTCACGGTCGGCGCGGCGACTGCGGCGGCACTCTACTTCCACAAGATGTTTGCGCCGATCGGCGGGCTGATGTTCCAGTTCGACACCGCACAGTCCGCGGGGGCGTCCCTTGCGCGCATCGCCGGCGTCATCCTGGCTCCCAAGCCGGGCGGTCTGACCGAGCCGACCGCGAGCGACACGACCTTGTCGATCGATGCGATCACCCACACCTACGGCACCCGTGAAGTGCTGCACGGCGTGACCATGACGCTGCGGCCCGGGGAGCGGGTCGCCCTGGTCGGCCAGACCGGTGCCGGCAAGACCACACTCGCGGCGATCGCTGCCGGCATCCTCGAACCCACCGGCGGTTCGATCCACGTCGGCGATCTTGACCTGGCAACGCTCGACTCGACCGCCGTACGCCGACACATCGTCCTGTTGAGCCAGGAGGTGCACGTCTTCAGCGGGCCACTCGCCGAGGACCTGCGCATGGTCCGACCCGATGCCACCGAGGCGGAGCTGCTCGCTGCGCTCGACACCGTGGGTGCCGACTGGCTGTCGACCCTCGACCAGGGGCTCGACACCGCCGTCGGGGACGGCGCCCACGCGCTGACGCCGATGCAGGCTCAGCACGTCGCGCTGGCGCGGCTGGTGCTGGCCGACCCACCGATTGCCATCCTCGACGAGGCCACTGCCGAGGCCGGCTCGACCGGTGCCCGCGAGCTCGAGGAGGCAGCCCTGTCTGCCACGGCCGGTCGCACCGCGCTGATCGTGGCCCACCGACTGACCCAGGCGGCCAATGCCGATCGGGTCATCGTGCTCGACGACGGGCGCATCATCGAGGACGGTCCACACGCCGAGCTGCTCGAGGCGGGCGGCCACTACGCCGACCTCTGGGCCGCCTGGTCGACCGAGTAGCTCAGCGCGGGCCGTTAACCTACGACCCATGGACAACCTCGCCACCGCGTCGGTCACGCACACCGTTGCGGCCGAGCACACCGCACTCGCGGTCGGCAGCGGAGACCTGGCTGTGCTCGGCACTCCCGTCGTACTCGCCTGGTGCGAGGAGGCGACGTGTGCGGCCCTCGACCTCGAGCCGGGCCGGACGAGCGTGGGCACTCGGGTCGATCTGGAGCATCTGGCGGCGAGCCCCGTCGGGACGGTCGTCACCGCGACGGCAACCGTGATCCACACCGATGGTCGGCTCGTACGTTTTCAGGTAGCCGCGCTCGACGGCTCCGGGACGCTGCTGGCCACCGGGGAGATCCGCCGGGTCATCGTCGACCGGGAGCGATTCATGTCGCGCATCGGGCCTGTGGGAGACTAGTCCGACCAGCTTTTGGAGGAGGAACACGCATGAGCGAGCGCCAGCGAGCGAAGAGAGCACACGTCATGCCGATGCCTCCGTATCTTTGCTCTATCACGGAGGTGACGGCATGAGCCGACGAGGCCGCAAGCGCCGCGCTCGCAAGAAGAAGGGCGCAAACCACGGCAAGCGCCCCAACGCGTGAGTCGCTGACAGACACAAGAAATCCCCGTCCGATGGACGGGGATTTCTTCATGTCGCCGGATGCGTCAGTGGGTCTTCGTCTCGCTGATGTGCACCTGCACGGTGCGGATCGAGACGAGCACCTTCTGGCGCAGGGGCTCCGGTGCAACCTCGCTGCACGACCGGGACACGAGTGACTTCACGACACGCTCGAGGTCGAACTCACCGAGGCAGTCACTGCACTCGTCGATGTGGGCCTGGATCTCCGAGGAGCTCGCGCTGTCGATCTCCTGATCGATGAACAGATAGAGATTCTGGAGCGCCTTCTCGCAGTCGGGTCCTTCGCAATTGCCGATGCGTTCGTTCATTCCTTGTCACCCGCCACGGTCACGGCCATGCCTCGGTCGCGGGCATAGTCCGAAAGCATGTCGCGGAGCATACGACGGCCGCGGTGCAGGCGGGACATCACGGTGCCGATCGGTGTGTCCATGATCTCGGCGATCTCCTTGTAGGGGAAACCCTCGACATCGGCAAGGTAGACGGCGTAGCGGAAGTCTTCGGGCAGTGCCTGCAGGGCGTCCTTGACGTCGCTGTCCGGCAAATGCTCGAGTGCCTCCATCTCGGCGGACTTGAGGCCGCTGGACCCGTGCGACTCCGCGCGAGCGATCTGCCAGTCCTCGATCTCATCGGTGATCTGCTGCGGCTGGCGCTGCTTCTTGCGATAGGAGTTGATGTAGGTGTTGGTCAGGATGCGGTAGAGCCAGGCCTTCAGGTTGGTGCCGGCCTTGAACTGGTGGAACGCCGCAAACGCCTTGGAGTAGGTCTCCTGGACCAGATCCTCGGCATCGTGCGGGTTGCGCGTCATGCGCAACGCAGCGGAATAGAGCTGGTCGAGGAAGGGCAACGCATCGGCCTCGAAGCGGGCCTGCTGCTGCTCCGGGGTCTCGGGGATCTCGGGGGTTTCGTCACTGACGGTCATCGCATCCCAGCCTACTCCCGGGGTGGGACGCGGGCTGAGCGGCATGATCGTCCCTAGATCAGGCTGGGCATTCGTGGCGCGGCGTGCGGCATATGTCTGCATCGGACCTCCTGAGGTGTTCAACCGCCCGTCGAGTCCGACTATTCCGGGGGCAGCGGCTCGATCAGCTCGGGACCGTTGTTGCGTACGTTGTTGACCGCCGTCGAAACCGGGAAGGCATCGAGCCGTCCCGGCGCGGCCGGGATCAGCAGCCCGAGCAACGCCTCGGTGGGATGTGGCGCCGGATCGAGCCACGCGTCATAGCCCTCGGGCTCGATGAACAGGGGCATGCGGTCGTGCAGGTGACCGAGATCGTCCTCGGCGGTGGTGGTCAGGATCGTGTAGCTGATGATCCACTCATCGGCCTCGCGATCCTTCCAGAACTCGTAGAGCCCGGCCATCGCGAGGATCGAGCCGTCCTTGGGGGTGATGTAGAACGGCTGCTTCTTGGGCTTGGCTCCTTCGGTCGTCTCCCCGGCGTACCACTCGAAATAGCCATCGGCCGGGATCAACCCACGCCGCTTGCCAAAGGCCTTCTTGAATGCGGGCTTCTCCGCTGCCGTCTCGGATCGCGCGTTGATCATCCGGTTGCCGATCGACGGGTCCTTGGCCCAGCTCGGGATCAGACCCCAGCGTGCCGTGAGCAGCTCGCGCACCGGGCGGTCGGTCGACTCCTCGGGCGCGCGGCCGATCAACAGCGGCGCCAGCTTGGTCGGCGCCATGTTGTAGTCGGCCTCGAGCTCGACGAACGAGTTGGCCAGATCGACCTCGAACGCGGTGTTGAGCGATGCGGAGGTCTGGGTTGTCGCATAGCGGCCGCACATGGCTCAAGCGTGCCACGCGACACCGACATCGCTGCGCGAATCGCGGTCAGGTCGACAGAGCCGCAAGCAATGTCGCGATGTCGTCGGGCGATCCCGGCAGCTGTTCGACCCACAGGCGCGGCGGTCCGATATCCCCGAGAGTCCGCTGGAGCAGCGCGGCCAGCAGGCTGATCTTCAACGGCACGGCATGCTCACGCTCCGCCAGTGCAACAAATCGCCGAGCCGACATCTGCGCGATCGTCTCCTCCCCGGCAAACACCGCGCGCATCGTCTCGGCCACCTCGAGCGCGTGCAGCGACTCCTCGAGCTGATTTCCGTGATCGGCGTGTGGCAGCTCCACGACGACCAGGACATGGGTGTCCGCGGCTCGCGTCCCGGCCCGCTCGGCCCCCCGATAGACGTCGCCGAGCCGGGAGCGTACATGCGGAACCGTCGCCAATGAGGTCAACGGATGCTCGCACGACACGTCCACCTG
>JAOPXO010000068.1 GCA_025965115.1 Aeromicrobium sp. | reverse complement strand
AGTTCCCGGTACTGGCCCTGGAAGACGTCGTCGTCCTCCCCGGCATGGTCGTACCGATCGAGCTCGACGAGCCGGCACGCGCCGCCGTCGACGCCGCCCGTACGAGCAATGACGACCGACTGTTGGTCGCACCCCGGCTCGAGGACCGGTACGCCACCCACGGCGTCATCGCCACGATCCAGCAGGTCGGCCGCCTCCCCGGTGGCGGACCCGGCGCCGTCATCCGCGCCGAGCAGCGCGCCCACATCCAGGGCGGGGTGACCGGCCCCGGCGCGGCGCTCTGGGTCGAGGCCGAGCTGATCGACGACGAGCCCGTCACCGAGCACCTGCGCGAGCTCGCGGGCGACTACAAGGGACTGCTCGTCACGATCCTGCAGAAGCGCAACGCCTGGCAGGTCATCGACTCGGTCCAGCGACTGACCGACGCCGGCGCGCTCGCCGACACGGCGGGCTATGCGTCATACCTCGAGCTGGAGCAGAAGCGTGAGCTGCTCGAGACCCCCGATGTCGAGGCGCGGCTGACACTGCTGATCGGCTGGGCGCACGAATACCTGACCGAAGCCGATGTCAACGAGAAGATCTCGGAGTCGGTGCAGGAGAGCATCGACAAGAACCAGCGCGAGTTCGTCCTGCGTCAACAGCTTGCGGCGATCCGCAAGGAGCTCGGGGACGACGAGCCCGAGGGCACCCAGGACTACCGCGCCAGGGTCGAGGAGGCCGATCTCCCCGAGGACGTACGCAAGGCTGCGCTCCGCGAGGTCGGCAAACTCGAGCGGGGCAGTGACCAGAACCCCGAGGCCGGCTACATCCGCACCTGGCTCGACACGGTCCTCGAACTGCCGTGGGGCGTCAAGACCGACGACAACGCCGACATCTCGGCCGCTCGTGAGGTGCTCGATGCCGACCACCACGGCCTCGACGACGTCAAGGACCGGATCGTCGAGTATCTCGCGGTCCGCTCGCGTCGCAAGGACCGCGGCCTCGAGGTGGTCGGCGGACGCGGCTCCGGTGCCGTCATGGCGCTGGTCGGCCCTCCCGGTGTCGGCAAGACATCGCTGGGCGAGAGCGTCGCGCGGGCACTGGGCCGCAACTTCGTCCGCGTCGCCCTCGGTGGCGTGCGCGACGAGGCGGAGATCCGCGGCCACCGTCGTACGTACGTCGGTGCGCTCCCCGGACGTCTGGTACGCGCCATCACGGAGGCCGGTTCGATGAACCCGGTCGTGCTGCTCGACGAGATCGACAAGGTCGGCGCCGACTACCGCGGTGATCCCGCGGCGGCGCTGCTGGAAGTGCTCGACCCGGCGCAGAATCACACGTTCCGCGATCACTATCTCGATCTCGACCTCGACCTGTCGGACGTGCTGTTCCTGGCGACCGCCAATGTCATCGAGTCGATCCCGCAGGCTCTGCTGGACCGCATGGAGCTGGTGCAGCTCGACGGCTACACCGAGGACGACAAGGTCGCGATCGCGCGGCAGTACCTCGCGCCTCGCCAGCTCGAGCGCGCCGCGTTGACCGCCGACGAGGTGCAGATCACCGACGAGGCGCTGCACGAGATCGCCGCGTCGTACACCCGCGAAGCCGGCGTCCGCCAGATGGAGCGGTTGCTGGCCAAGGTGTTCCGCAAGGTGACGACCAAGCTGACCGACCCTGACGTCAAACAGCCGGTCATCGTGGACGACAAGACGCTGGTCGACTACATCGGTCGGCCCCGGTTCACCCCGGAGTCGGAGGAGCGCACCGCGGTGCCGGGTGTGGCCACCGGCCTCGCCGTCACCGGACTCGGCGGAGACGTGCTCTTCATCGAGGCCAGCGCGTACGACGGGGAGCGCGGGCTCGCGATCACCGGTCAGCTCGGCGATGTCATGAAGGAGTCGGCGCAGATCGCGCTGACGTACGTCAGGTCGCACGCCGACGCTCTGGGTATCGATCCCGACACTCTCGAGCGCTCGATCCACCTGCACGTGCCGGCCGGCGCCGTGCCCAAGGACGGACCGTCCGCGGGCGTCACGATGGTGACCGCGCTGACATCGCTCGCGCTCGGACGCAATGTCCGTGCCGATGTCGGCATGACCGGCGAGGTCACGCTCAACGGTAGGGTCCTGCCGATCGGCGGGGTCAAGCAGAAGCTCATGGCGGCCCAGCGCGCCGGACTGAAGACGATCTTCATCCCGGCACGCAATGAGGTCGACCTGGTGGACGTGCCTGACGAGGTGCTGGCAGAGATCGACGTACGCCCGGTGGCGGACGTGTCAGAGATCCTCGCGCTGGCGCTCGAGCCGGTTGCTGCCGCAGGAGCGCATGCCGCGGCTTAAGCCAGAACCTCACACCGTATCCATTGCTCGATGGGTACGGTGTGAGGTGGGGCACAGCAACAAAATGAGGTGACGATGACCACCGAGGCCAAACCGGTCGAGGAGCGCACTCGTGTCGTCATCCGTTTCGCCGGCGACTCCGGCGACGGCATGCAGCTGACGGGTGACCGGTTCACCCAGGAGACCGCCGACTTCGGCAATGACCTGTCGACATTGCCCAACTTCCCCGCCGAGATTCGCGCCCCCGCAGGGACCCTGCCGGGGGTTTCGTCGTTCCAGATCCACTTTGCCGACTACGACATCCTGACGCCGGGCGATCGACCCGATGTCCTGGTCGCGATGAATCCAGCGGCGCTCAAGGCCAATATCGCGGACCTACAGCCCGGCGGCATCGCGATCGTCGACGCCCACGAGTTCACCGACCGCAACCTCAAGCGCGTGGGCTACGCCGCCAATCCTCTCGAGGACGGGTCCCTCAACGACTATCAGCTCCATGCGATCGACCTGACCGGGCTGACGATCGGCGCCGTCGAGGAGTTCGGCCTCTCGCGCAAGGACGCATCGCGCGCCAAGAACATGTTCGCCCTCGGTCTGGTCAGCTGGATGTTCGGCCGGCCGATCGACGGCAGCATCGCCTATCTCGGCAAGAAGTTCGCCTCGGCGCCGGACATCCGCGATGCCAACGTTGCGGCGCTCCGCGCGGGGCGCAACTTCGGCGAGACCACCGAGTCGTTCGCAGTCTCGTACGTCGTCAAGCCGGCTGTGATCCCGGCGGGCCGCTATCGCAACATCAGCGGCAACACCGCGCTGTCGTACGGGATTGTCGCTGCGGGGCAGCTCTCCGGCCTGCCGGTGTTCCTCGGTGCCTACCCCATCACCCCCGCGTCGGACATCCTGCACGAGCTCTCGAAGCACAAGGCATTCGGCGTCACGACGTTCCAGGCCGAGGACGAGATCGCGGGCGTCGGCGCGGCACTCGGCGCGAGCTATGGCGGCGCGCTGGGCGTGACGACGACGTCCGGCCCCGGCCTGGCGTTGAAGGGCGAGACGATCGGCCTGGCGGTCATGCTCGAGGTGCCGCTCCTCGTCATAGACGTACAGCGCGGCGGACCGTCGACGGGCCTGCCCACCAAGACCGAGCAGTCCGACCTCCTCCAGGCCATGAACGGCCGCAACGGCGAGGCTCCGGTACCGGTCGTCGCCCCCCAGTCACCGGCCGATTGCTTCGACGCGGCCCTTGAGGCGGCACGCATCGCGATCACCTACCGGACGCCGGTCATCCTGCTGTCCGACGGCTACCTCGCCAACGGCTCCGAGCCATGGACCCTCCCAGATGTCGCCGCGCTGCCACGGATCGAACCCGCATTCGCCACCGCCGACCCGGACGCCGTCTTCCTGCCGTACTCCCGTGACCCCGAGACCTTGGCACGGCCGTGGGCGCCGCCGGGAGTTGCCGGGCTCGAGCACCGCATCGGTGGCCTGGAGAAGGCCGACCAGACCGGCGACATCTCCTACGATCCGGCCAATCACGACCTCATGGTCCGCACCCGGCAGGCCAAGATCGACGGCATCGCCGCCGCGATCCCCGAGGTCACGGTCGACGACCCCGACGGCCACGCCAAGGTCCTGGTCATCGGCTGGGGATCCACATACGGCCCGATCGGTGCGGGCTGTCGGCGGGCCAGGCTCGCCGGCCACCGCATCGCACAGGCCCACTTGCGTCACCTCAACCCGTTCCCTGCCAACCTCGGCGAGGTCCTGGCGGCATACGAGCGGGTCATCGTCCCGGAGATGAACCTCGGTCAGCTGCGCAGCTTGTTGCGGTCGAAGTATCTCGTCGACGCCGAGGGCTACAACGCCGTACGCGGTATGCCATTCGGCGCCGCCGAGCTCGGCGCGCACTTCATCGAGATCTGCACCAAGACCGATTCTGATTGGAGGCAGGAATGAGCACCGATCTGGGGATGCCGCTCGGCCGCGGGCTGGAGGGCGTACCCACCACGACCGAGGCACAGACCCGCAAGGAGTTCTCGTCGGACCAGGAGGTGCGCTGGTGTCCGGGCTGCGGCGACTATGCCGTGCTAGCTGCTGTGCAGGGCTTCATGCCCGAGCTCGGACTGCGCCGGGAGAACATCGTGTTCATCTCTGGCATCGGCTGCGCCGCCCGCTTCCCCTACTACCTCGACACCTACGGCCTGCACTCGATCCACGGCCGTGCCCCCGCGATCGCCACAGGGCTTGCGACGACCCGTCCCGACCTGAGCGTGTGGGTGGTGACCGGGGACGGCGATGCCCTGTCGATCGGCGCCAACCACCTGATCCACGCGCTGCGGCGCAACGTCAACATGACGATCCTGCTGTTCAACAACCGCATCTACGGACTCACCAAGGGGCAGTACTCCCCCACGTCAGAGCCCGGCAAGATCACCAAGTCGACCCCTTTCGGCTCGATCGACGCCCCGCTCAACCCGCTGTCGCTCGCGCTGGGCGCCGAGGCAACCTTCGTGGCGCGCACGATCGACTCGGATCGCAAGCACCTGACGGCGGTGCTCTCTGCCGCTGCCCGGCACCGCGGCACCTCGCTCGTCGAGATCTACCAGAACTGCCCGATCTTCAACGACGGTGCATTCGACGCGGTCAAGGACCCCGAGACGCGCGATGACGCGATCATCCCGCTCGAGCACGGCCAGCCGATCCGGTTCGGGCTCGAGGGCCATCTCGGTGTCATCCGCGCGGCCGGAGGCGGCGTCGAGGTGGCGGAGATCAACGAATCCAATGCCGACGATGTGCTGGTCCACGATGCGTACGCTCCCGATGCCACGATGGCGTTCGCGTTGTCCCGCATCACCGACAGCGGCGTCATCAGGCGAGCGCCGATCGGCATCTTCCGGCAGGTCGAACGTCCGACGTACGACGATCTGAGCCGCGAGCAGACCGCGCTCGCCGGCGACACCCCCACGCTGCAGGACCTGCTCGACGGCCCCGACGCATGGACGGTCAGCTAGCAGTCAGCTCTGCATACGCAGGCTTGATGATGTCGTTGATGATCGCAAGGCGCTTGTCGAAGGCCAGGAACGCGCTCTTCATGGCATTGATCGTGAACCACCGGAGGTCTTCGACCTCGTAGTCGAAGGCATCGACCAGGAGCTGCATCTCGCGGCTCATCGAGGTGCCGCTCATCAGCCGGTTGTCGCAGTTGACCGTGACCCGGAAGCCCAACTTCTTGAGCGCTCCGATCGGGTGATCGGCGATCGTCTTCATGTTGGGGACGGCGTGCGTCTGCATGTTGGAGGACGGGCACATCTCCAGCGGTATGCGTCGATCGCGGATGTACGCGGCCAGGCGACCCAGCACGGGGGCATCGGGATTGCTGAAGTCGATGTCGTCCACGATCCGCACTCCGTGGCCCAGGCGCTCGGCGCCACAGCGCTGGATGGCCTGCCAGATCGATGGCAGGCCGAAGGCCTCACCGGCGTGGATCGTGAAGTGAGCGTTCTCGCGGCGGAGATATTCGAATGCTTCGAGGTGCAGGATCGGCGGGAAGCCATCCTCTGCGCCGGCGATGTCGAAGCCGGCAACTCCACGGTCGCGATATTCGACCGAGATCTCAGCGATTTCGAGGCCGCGTTTGGCGTGCCGCATCGCAGTGAGCAGCTGGCCGACCACGATCGGATGACCCAGCGCGGCGGCATCCTCACAACCCTGCTCGATGCCCGCCTGCACTGCCTCGACCGTCTCGCGCAGGCTCAAACCAGCCGACAGGTGCTGCTCCGGTGCCCAGCGCAGCTCGGCGTACACGACCCCATCGGACGCCAGGTCGACAACCGACTCACGAGCAACCCGAGCAAGATCCTGCGGACGCTGCATGACCGCGACCGTATGGATGAAGGTCTCGAGATAGCGCTCGAGTGATCCGGAGCTGGATGACTCCTCGAACCACGCACCGAGTGCCTCGGCTCCGGAGGCCGGCAGGTCATGGCCGATCTCATCGGCGATCTCCACGATCGTGGCGGGGCGGACGCCACCGTCGAGGTGCTCGTGCAGCGCCACCTTGGGGGCGGCCGCAATCTGCGCAGCTGTGGCCGCCATCAAGACGCCATGAGGAGTACGACGGTCTCGGCGACACAAGCCGGCTTGTCGCTGCCCTTGATCTCGACGGTGTGCTGCAGCGTCGCCCGCTGGCCCTTGTCGATCTCCTCGACCGTCAGCAGCTCGACCCGGTTGCGAATCTTGGACCCCACACGTACGGGCGACACGAACCGCACCTTGTTGAGGCCGTAGTTGACCCGTGCGACGTCGCCGGCGAAGGCATACACCTGGGCGCCGAGGAACGGCAGCATCGACAAGGTGAGATAACCATGCGCAACGGTGGCACCGAACGGACCGTCGGCCGCGCGTTCGGGGTCGACGTGGATCCACTGGCGGTCGCCGGTCGCGTCGGCGAAAAGATCGATCCGCTCCTGTGTGATCGCGAGCCACTCGCTGACGCCGAGCTCCTCGCCGGCGGCGGCCGCGATCTCCTTGCTGTTGTTCAAGATGCGCATCAGTCCAACCTAGCCAATCCGGTCGATCACGACGGAAGGCGCCTCTGCGCTGCCCGTGCCGATGTCGTACCCACCTTCGAGCGCAGCAATCGCCCGCTCGAACCGGTCCGGTGTGTCGGTCTGCAGCGTCAACAGGGGCTGACCTGCGGCGATGGGGTCGCCGGGCTTCGCGTGCAGGACGATGCCGGCGGCAGCCTGCACCTGCTCACCGGGGCGTGATCGGCCGGCTCCGAGCCGCCAGGCCGCCACACCGACCGCGAGGGCATCCAGGCGAGTCAAGGTGCCGCTCGCCGGGGCCGAGATCGTGTGCGTCTCCTTGGGAGTCGGCAACGCCGCATCGGGGTCGCCGCCCTGCGCCGAGATCATCCGCTTCCACACATCCATGGCCCGACCCGACGCGAGTACGTCGGCAGGGTCGACATCTGGCTTGCCGGCCGCGGTGAGCATCTCCCGGGCCAGGGCAATCGTCAGCTCGACGACGTCGGCCGGACCGCCACCGGCCAGCACCTCGACCGATTCGGCCACCTCGACGGCATTGCCGGCGGTGAGCCCGAGCGGCGTCGACATGTCGGTCAGCAGGGCCACGGTCGTCACGCCAGCGTCAGTGCCGAGGCTGACCATGGTCTCGGCCAGCTCGCGCGCCATCGCCTCGGATTTCATGAACGCGCCGGAGCCGACCTTCACGTCGAGCACCAGGGCGCCGGTGCCCTCGGCGATCTTCTTGCTCATGATCGAGCTGGCGATCAACGGGATCGCTTCGACCGTGCCGGTGACGTCACGCAACGCATAGAGCTTCTTGTCGGCGGGAGCAAGCCCGGCGCCAGCGGCACAGATCACCGCGCCGACGTCCTCCAGCTGCGCCATCATCTCTTCGTTCGTCAGCGCCGCGCGCCAGCCGGGGATCGACTCGAGCTTGTCGAGGGTGCCGCCGGTGTGGCCGAGCCCGCGGCCCGAAAGCTGGGGCACGGCGACGCCACAGGCCGCGACGAGCGGCGCGAGCGGCAGGGTGATCTTGTCACCGACTCCGCCGGTCGAGTGCTTGTCGGCGGTCGGCCACGACAGCGCGGAGAACTCCATGCGTTCGCCGCTGTTGATCATCGCGTTGGTCCATCGGGCGATCTCGCGACGGTTCATCCCATTGAGCAGGATCGCCATCGCGAGGGCCGACATCTGCTCATCGGCCACGACACCGCGGGTGTAGGCATCGACGACCCAGTCGATCTGCGCGTCTCCCAGCTCCGCCTTGTCCCGCTTCGCGGCAATGACTTCGACGGCATCAAACGGTTCGCTCATGCGATCGCCTCCACGGGGATGCTCTCAAAGCCGCGCAGCACCCAGGTCGGGCGGCGCGGCGCCTCGCCGACAGGACTGAGTCGGGGGAATCGACCCAGCAGGTGGGACATCGAGATCTGGAGCTCGAGCCGGGCCAGCGGTGCGCCCAGACAGAAGTGCCGGCCCATGCCGAATCCGACGTGCGGATTGGGATCGCGGCCCACATCAAAGGTGTCGGGATCGTTGAATGCTGCCGCGTCACGGTTGGCCGACCCCATCAGGCAGGCGACCTTCTGACCTGCCTGGATCGTCTGGCCGCAGACCTCGACGTCGGCGGTGGCCGTGCGTTCGAACAGCTGCAACGGGGCGTCGAAGCGGATCAGCTCCTCGAGCGCGATCTCCATCGGCACCTCTCCCGACGTGATGCGGGCCAGCTGGCCAGGGTGCGCCATCAGCGCGTAGATGCCATTGCCGAAAGCGTTGACCGAGGCTTCGTGGCCGGCGTTGAGCAGCAGGACGACGGACGCCACGAGCTCGTCATCGGTGAGCTTGGCGCCACGGCCGCGCTCGCGGATCAGATCGCTGATCAGGTCCTCACCTGGATGCTGGCGGCGATCGGTCACGACGTCACGTACGTAATCGGAGAACGCCGTGCTGGCCTCGACCGCGGCCGCCTTGACCTCGGCGCCGACCCTGGGCTCATACATGTGGACGATGGCCTGCGACCACGCCCTAAGCCGCTGGTGGTCCTCGCGCGGCACGCCGAGCAGGTCGGCAATCACATAGACCGGCATCGGCTCGGCGTAGTCGGCCAGCACGTCGAACGTCTCGTCCAGCTGGTCGACCATCGTCGAGGCCAGCTCCTCGATGCGGGGTCGCATGCGCTCCACGTGGCCGCGCCCGAAAGCACCGGCCACCAGCTTGCGGAGCCGGGTATGTGCGGGGGGCTCATTCTCCATCATCTGGTTGCGGTGCAGGGCGTTGAACGGTTCGAGCTCATCGACCGGCTCCCAGTCGGACCACAGCCGCCCGAAGGCGCGATCGCGGAGCACCTTGCTGACCGCCTCGTGGCTCGTCGCCAACCACATACCCATCGGCTCGTGCCAGAGCACCGGGCCGTTGGCTCGCAGCGATGCCAGCACGGGGTAGGGATCCCGCAGGAACTCCGGCTCACCGGGATCGAGCTGGACTGCATAACGGGTCAACGGTTCTCCAGGTCGTCGGCGCTGAACGCATCCGGCAACACCTCGGTCATGGTCTTGACCCCGCTCGGGGTCATCAGCTGCATGTCGGGGCCGCCGTTCTCCCACAGCAGCTGGCGGCAGCGTCCACACGGCATCAACGGCTTGCCGTGCGAGTCGACGCAGGCGACCGCGAGCAGCCGGCCACCGCCGGTCGCGTGGAGGGCCGACACCATGCCGCACTCGGCACACAGCGCCACTCCATAGGCGGCGTTCTCGACATTGCAGCCCAGCACCACGCGGCCGTCGTCGACCAGGCCGGCGACGCCGACCTTGAACCGCGAGTATGGCGCGTAGGCCCGCTCCATGACCTCGGTGGCGTAACGGTTGAGGGCGTCCCAGTCGATCGGATCGTCGGGCCCCGTGATCCCAAGCGTCACTAGCCGGCACTGCCCTTGCGATAGGGCTTGCCGTCGGCCGCGGGCATTCGCAGTCTCTGGGTGCCGAGCGCCAGCACGAACAGTGTCGTGACGTAGGGCGTCATGCTGGTGAAGTCACGCGGCACGCTGTCGGTGAGCAGGAACCACGCCAGGATCGCCGCTCCGGCGACACCCATTGTGATGGCGCCGCCGATCTGTCGGCGCACGAGACGGAGCACGGCGAGCGCCAGCAGGCCGAGAGCCACGAGCAGCAGCAACGAATGCACCGCGTGGGCGTCGCGCAGGCGCAGCGCATCGGTGTAGCCGAAGGTCACAGCGCCGAGCAACAACCCGCCAGGGCGCCAGTTGCCGAAGATCATCGCCGCGAGGCCGATGTAGCCGCGACCACCGGTCTGGCCGGTGTTGAATCCGCTGGAGGACACGAGAGCGAGGAATCCGCCACCGATGCCGGCGAGGGCTCCGGAGATCAGCACCGCGACGTACTTGTAGAGAGACACGTTGACGCCCAGGGTCTCCGCAGCCTGCGGATTCTCGCCGCACGAGCGGAGTCGAAGACCGAAGGAGGTCTTCCACAGGATCCACGCCGAGAGGGCCACCAGGGCGAAGATCACCAGGCTCAGCGAGGAGATCTTGGTGGTCAGCGCGGCGATGAGCGATCCGACGTCAGACACGAAGAACCAGTTCTTGTCGGCCAAGTTGCTCGCCGCATCCGAGATGCCGGGGATCGTGATCTGGGTGGGACTGTCCAGCCCGATCAGCTGGCGCGGCCCGCCACCCGGGAGGTCGCTGAACGTCGCCTCGGCGAGGTACGTCGTCGCCCCCAGCCCGATCAGGTTGATCGCGACACCCGACACGATGTGGTCGACACCGAACGTCACGGTGGCAACTGCATGCAACAGGCCACCGATCATTCCCAGCAGTGCAGCGCCGAGGACGCCGACCCACGGGTTGTTGCCGGAGTGATAGGTGAAGTAGGCGGCCCCCCACGTGCCGAGGATCATCTGGCCCTCGAGGCCAATGTTCACGACGCCCGAGCGTTCGGCCCACAGGCCGCCCAGCCCCGCCATGAGGATCGGACAGGTGGCGATGATCGCTGCCCGGATCGTGCCGGTGGAGGTCAGGTCATTCGTGTCGGTGACGATGCGCACCAACGACACGATTGCAATCGCACCCAGCGAGATGAACAGCCAGTTGGCCCGAGCGGCACTCTTGACCCGCGACAGCGGGCTGGAGCTCGGGGACTTGGTCGTCGTACTCACGCGGTCACCTCCGTCGCTACGGCGTGCTCTCGCCCGACGACGCGTTGCTCGAGCCTGGCGCGCCAGCGTCGAACGACCTCAAAGGCCACCACGACCGCCAGAACGGCGACGCCCTCCGTGATCTGCACGATGCTCGGAGAGATGTCGGTGCTGAACGTCAGCGTGTTGGACTGGGAGTTGAGGAACGCGAACAACACCGCACCGAACAGCATGCCGAGCGGGCGGTTGCGCCCCAGCAGCGCCACCGAGATGCCGAGGAACCCCAGGCCGGACTGGAACGACGTGCCGTACGACGTGGCGCCGCCGAACAACGCCGGCAGCCAGATCAGTCCCGCAACTCCGCCGGACAGCATCATCGCGGTGATGATCATGCGATTCGGGTTGATGCCCGAGGCGACGGCAGCTGTGGAAGACATCCCGCTGGCACGGAGGTCGAAGCCGAAGTGAGTCTTGTTGAGCAGAACCCAGAAGCCGATGCCGACGATGACCGCCAGGACTGACAATGCCCAGATCTGCCCGTCACGAGGGAGGTACGGCGTGAAGCCGGTCAACGTGCTGCCGTCGGCGAGCCGGGTGGTGTGGACCGAGTTGCCCTCGTGTACGCCGTAGCGGTTGAGCAGATAGCCCACGAGGAAGATCGCGATCGAGTTGAGCATGATCGTCGAGATCACCTCGCTGACCCCTCGGGTCGTCTTGAGCACACCGGCGATGCCAGCCCACGCTGCGCCGACCGCGATGGCGATCAGGATCGACACGAGAACATTGGCGAAGCCGCTGAGGTAAGCCCCACCGGCGAACGCGGCGGCCGCGTAGGACGCCAAGGTGTATTGGCCCTCGAGACCGATGTTGAACAGGTTCATGCGAAAGCCGATCGCGGCGGCGACTGCGGCGATGTAGATGATCGCGGTCTGGTTGACGATGTTGACTCGTAGGCGCGGCAACGGATTGCTGAACATCGCTGACCAGAAGTCGCCCGGCGAGCTGCCGACCGCCGCGATCACCAAGGACGTGACGAGCACACTCACGACGATTGCAATGACCGGGGCCAGCAGGGAAAGACCGATCGACCGCAGATTCAATCCCTTCATGCGGCCTCGCCCCCGGTCATCGCGGCGCCGAGGTCCTGGGGTGTCACCGAGCTGGGCTCGAACGTCCCGACGAAGCGCCCACGCAGGATCACCTGAATCGTGTCGGACAGGCCGATCAGTTCGTCGAGGTCCGCCGAGACCAGCAACACGGCAAGCCCGGCCCGACGCGCCTTCTTGATCTGGTCCCAGATGGCCGCCTGCGCGCCGACGTCGACACCACGGGTGGGGTGCGAAGCGATCAGAAGTGACGGGTCACCACTCATCTCGCGACCGACGATGAGCTTCTGCTGATTGCCACCCGACAACGCCCGCGACGGTGTGTCGATGCTGGGAGCACGTACGTCGTACTCGGTCATGATCCGCTGGGTGTCCTTGCGGGCTCCCGCGCGGTTGATCCACGGCCCCTTGGCGTTGGGGGCCTCGGTCTGGTGGCCAAGCATGCGGTTCTCCCAGAGCGGGGCGTCGAGCAGCAGACCGTGTCGTTGCCGGTCTTCGGGGATGTAGCCGATGCCGGCCTCCCGCAAGCGACGGGTGTGCCAGTGCGTGACGTCCTCGGAGCCGAGCGTGATGTGGCCTGACGACGGTATGCGCATGCCCATGATCATCTCGACCAGCTCGGACTGTCCGTTGCCCTCGACCCCCGCGATGCCGAGCACCTCGCCGCGGCGTATCGACAGTGAGATATCACTGAGCAGGTTGCGGCCGAACTCGTCGGTCAGCGTCACATCGCTCAGCGTCAGCTCGACGGTGTCGGTGACCGTCGACTCGCCCGTCTCTGGCGATGGCAGCTCCGAGCCCACCATGAGCTCGGCGAGCTGTCGCTTGGTCGCCGTCTTCGGGTCGGCGCTGCCGACCGTGGTGCCGCGACGCATGACGGTGATGTCGTCGGCGATCGCCAGCACCTCGTCGAGCTTGTGGGAGATGAACAGGATCGAGTTGCCGGCATCTCTGAGCTCACGCAGGTTCGCGAACAGCGAATCGACCTCCTGCGGCACGAGGACGGCGGTGGGTTCGTCGAGGATGATGATCTTGGCGCCGCGGTAGAGCACCTTGGCGATCTCGAGCCGCTGCCGATCGGCGACGCCCAGCTTCTCGACGAGCTCATCGGGCTTCAGGCCGAAGCCGAACCGGTCGGAGATGCGGCTGATCTCGGCGCGGGCGTCGTCACCGATGCCGTGCAGCTTCTCGGCGCCGAGCACGAGGTTCTCCAGGACCGTCAGGTTGTCGGCAAGCATGAAGTGCTGGAACACCATCCCGATACCGTGCTCGATGGCATCGGTGGGACTCTTCAGGACGACGTCCTCGCCGTTGATGCGGATCGTGCCCTCATCGGGACGCTGCACCCCGTAGAGGATCTTCATCAGGGTGGACTTGCCGGCGCCATTCTCACCGATCAGCGCATGGACCGTGCCGGGCCGGATCGTCAGGTCGACGTCGTGGTTGGCGATCACGCCGGGGAAACTTTTGCCGATCCCCCGCAACTCGACGGCGTCGGTTCCTTGCGTCACGGCCACTCCTCCTCGGTCAATCTCATGTGGACTCTACGGCACCCCAAAGGCCACGAACCTGGGCCGAACGCATGCGCGCCCAGCCCAGGTTCGTGTCGTGCGTTTCGACCGTTACGGCTTGGTCGGAACCGTGATGTCTCCGCTGATGATCTTGGCCTTGTAGCCGTCGATATCAGACTTGATGTCGTCCACGAATCCACCTGACGTCGAGTAGCCGACGCCGTCGTTCTTGAGGTTGTAGGTGGTGTAGCTCGTGGCCGGCTTGCCGTCGTTGACCGACTTGATGAAGTCGTACGTCGCGGTGTCGACGCGCTTGAGCGCCGACGTCAGGATGTGCGGCTTCTGCGCGGCGGTCGCCGTGAGGTACTGGTCGGAGTCGACACCGATGGCCCACTTGCCGGCACCGGCAGCAACTGCTGCATCGAAGGCACCCGAGCCGGAAGCTCCGGCAGCGGCATAGACGACGTCTGCACCCTTGTCGAACTCACCTGTTGCGGCGGCCTTGCCACCAGCCGGATCTGCGAAGCCCTTGAGGTCGGACTCCTGGATGTAGGCGACGTCAACCTTGATGGAGGGCTTGGCTGCCTTCGCACCAGCGGTGTAGCCGGCCTCGAAGCCCTTGATCAGGTCGTTGTGGACGCCACCGACGA
The DNA here is from genome assembly GCA_025965115.1 of Aeromicrobium sp. GTDB lineage: Bacteria > Actinomycetota > Actinomycetes > Propionibacteriales > Nocardioidaceae > Aeromicrobium. Next base: position 14,059 of record JAOPXO010000068.1, on the reverse strand, counting down.
AGCCGATCTGGCCCGACTTCGACTTCTCCGCGGCCGCAACACCGACGAGGTACGAGCCCTCGTTGGCGGCGAACGTCAGGTAAGCGACGTTGGCGTTGGCCTTGGTGTCGGGGTCGAAGCCGTCGACGATCGCAAAGTTGACCTTCGGGTAGTCAGGCGCCACGGCGTTGACCGCGTCGCTGTAAGCGAAGCCGACGCCGACAACGGCAGTCGCGCCGCCGTCAGCCATCTGGCGCAGACGGTCTTCGCGAGCGGACTCAGCCTCACCATCGGTGGCCTCGCCCTCGACACAGGTCGCCTTGAACGCCTTCACGGCCTTCGCGAGGCCGGCGTATGCGGAGTCGTTGAACGACTGGTCTCCACGTCCTCCGACGTCGTAGGCAAGTCCGATCTTCGGACCGGAGCCCTTGGCCGTCTTGCAGATGTCCTTGCTGGCGCTGGGCTTGTTGCCCGAGCCACCATCGCTGCCACCACTGCTACCTCCGCAGCCCGCAAGAGCGAGCGCGGCAACCGCGGTGACGGCGGAAAGCTTGGTCAGTCGACGCAAAATTCCTCCTGAGTACGAGAGCCGTGGGTCCGGCACGTTCCGACCCTAGTAGTCGGACGCGGGACGCGGCAGGGCCTCGGAGATATTGCCCGGAGTCGATACCAATTTGTAACCCGCGGAAGAGCCGGCGTTGGGTCAGGCGATCGCGACGCTGGCGAGCACCTTGGCACCCACCGCGATCGCGCGCTCGTCGACGCGGAGGTTGCCCTGGTGCAGGTCGTACGTCGGACCGTCGGGCATGCGCGTGCCGAGGCGTCCCATCGCGCCGGGCACCGCCTCGACGTACCACGCGAAGTCCTCGCCGCCGAGGCTCTGCGAAGTGGTGGCCACCGCACTGGGCCCAATCGCAGCCGTGACGGCCTGGCGCATGATCTCGGTGGCACGGAAGTCGTTGACCACCGGCGGGACGCCGCGTACGTAGTTGACCTCGGCGCTCACCCCGAACGGCTCGATGATGTCGCTGATCAGGCCTCGTACGAGGTGCTCGGCCTGATGCCACGCGGCGGCATCGAGCATGCGCAGCGTGCCACTGAGCTCGCCGCTCGCCGGGATGACATTGGCGGCATTGCCGGAGTGGATGCTGCCCCACACCATGCTGGCTCCGGCGCGCGGGTCGAAGCGGCGTGACAGCACGGCGGGCAACTGGGTGACCAGGCTGCCGAGCGCATACGTCAGGTCCTCGGTCAGGTGAGGACGCGAGGTGTGGCCTCCGCGCCCGGACAGCACGACGTGGATGCGGTCGGAAGCGCCGGTGATCGGCCCTTCGCGCAGGCCGACCTGGCCGACGTCTAGGGACGGATCGCAGTGCAGCGCGAAGATGCGGGCGACGCCCTTGAGTGCGCCGGCGGCAAGGAGCTTCAGTGCGCCGCCGGGCATGACTTCCTCGGCGGGCTGGAAGATCATGCGCACGCGAACCGGCAGTGGCTCGTCGGCGTGTGCTTCGGCCAACGCAACGGCGGCGCCGATCAGTGCGGCCACGTGCACGTCATGGCCGCAGGAGTGCGAGACGCCGGGGATGCTCGACTTCCAGGGATCCTGTGAGGTGTCGTCGACCGGCAGTCCGTCGAGATCGGCTCGCAGCGCGACAATCGGCCCTTCGGCGGGTCCGATCTCGGCGATCAGGCCCGTGCCCTCCAGGCGCTCGTAGGGGATGCCGCTCTTGTCCATCCAGCTCGCGACGACATCGGTCGTACGTTCCTCTTGCCACGACAGCTCCGGATAGGAGTGCAGGTCACGACGCAGCTCGATCAGGTCGGGTGTGACGACCTCGATCGAGCGAGCGAGCCGTTCTGGCAGGGACATTGGGTCAGGATATCGCTGTTTTGAGGGCGACGTTCCCGCTAATGTCTGGCCATGCCCGACAGAGTTGGGGACGTCTTCACTCATCCCGCCGATCACGTGGCGGCGCTGGTCCTGCTGGTGATCGTCGTCGTCGCCGTCATCTTCGTGTTCCGCACGGTCTTCCGCGTTCGTGCTGCGTGGCGTGCCAGCGGGATCTCGCTCCCGACGGTCCGCGGTCTGATGAGCATGCGTTCCATGGCCACCCAGATGGCCAATACGCCGGAGGTCCAGAAGCTCATCGCCGAGCAGATGGCGATGGTCGAGGGTGCGGGCCAGGCCCAGTCCTCGGCCGAACGAATCGCCAACCTCGAGCAGCTCCACGCGCAGGGCCAGATCACCGATGCCAAGCTGACCGAGCTCAAGGCAGCTATCCAGAAGGAACCGACGATGGCGCCGGCCGGCGTCACACCGGCCACGTCACAGACGGCGATGTTCGACGCCCTCGGCAAGAGTGGATTCCTCTCCGAGGACATGCTCGCCAAGATCACCGCGGCGATGGGGGCTGCCGGCGTGTCAGCCGCTCACTCGTCGATCGTGACCTCGGCCATGGCGCCCGATGTCCCCGGTGTCGCTGACAGCGCCGAGGTCGTCATGCGCAAGGCACAGCAGGCCAAGCTCGCGATGATCGACGATCTGCACAACCGTCACGTCATCGACGATGCCCAGCACGCCGCAGCCCGCGAGCACATCGTCCAGAGCTGACTCAACCAGCTCGGACAACGTCCTCCCGGCGGACACTCCGCCAGCGCAGATCGCTCGCGGCGGCGCGCAGCTCACCGCTGCGGTGGCGGTGCGCATACCAAGCGGTGGCCGCAGCAATGCCGAGGAATGACACCGCACCCCCACCGACCAGCATCCACCGAGCGCCGAAGGTCTCGCCGACCCAACCGATGACGGGTGATCCGAAGGGCGTCCCGCCGAGGAAGATCATCATGTAGAGCGCCGCGACCCGGCCGCGCATCATCGGCGTCGAAGTCATTTGGATCATCGCATTGGCCGAGGTGATCATGGTGAGCGCAGCCAGCCCCAGGAGCGGCAGCACAGCGGCGAACGTGACATAGCTGGGCATCAGGCCCGATCCGATCTCGATCAGGCTGAATGCCGCACCGGCAAGGACGACGAACGACAGCCGGGGCTTGGTGCGGCCGGCCGCGAGCAGGGCGCCGGCCAGTGAACCGACCGCCATGATCGACGCCAGCAGGCCGTACTCCCCCGCGCCCTTGTGAAACACCGACGTCGCCATCAGGGCGCTGGTCATCTGGAAGTTCATGCCGAAGGTGCCGACGAAGAACACGCAGCACAGGATCAGGACAAGATCGGGGCGCGAGCGTACGTATGCCACCCCGTCGCGCACGGCCCGCTTGCGGGTGCCGGTCACCGGCGAGGGACGGAGCAGGCTGCCGTCGAGAAGATTGAGCGAGATGAAGACCGGGAGATAGCTGATCGCGTTGATCAGGATGACCCAGCCGGCTGCACTCGCGCCGGATCCGAGCGCCGCGATCAGGACACCCGCGACAGCGGGGCCGATCATGCGCGCGACGTTGAATGAGGCCGAGTTCAGGCCGACGGCATTGGCGAGGTCGTCGCGGCCGACGATCTCGACGACGAATGACTGTCGCGCCGGCGCATCGAAGGCGGTGCCGATGCCGAACACGAACGCCAACACATAGACCTGCCAGGTCTGGACGACGCCCGTGACGGCGAGCAGACCGAGCAGAGCGGCGGGCAGGGCCATTGCGACCTGGGTGAACCGCAGGATCGTGCGCTTGGGGACGCGGTCGGCAACGACGCCGGCGATCGGTGAGAACAGCAGGGCAGGGAGCAGCTGGAGGCCCGTCGTGATACCGAGCGCCGTACCGCTGTGGGTGAGCTGGAGGACAAGCCAGTCCTGTGCGACGCGCTGCATCCAGGTGCCCGTGTTGGAGAGGACCGATCCGGCGATGTAGATGCGGTAGTTGCGGTTGGCGAGCGCCCGGAACGTGGGGCTCAACTGACTGCCAACCGGTCCAGCAGCGCGGTCGCCTCCCTCAGGATCTTGCGCTCGGCGGTGGTGAGCTCGGCAAGGCGATGTCCGAGCCACTGGTCGCGGCGGGCTCGCTCCTCGGCCAGCACGGCTTCACCCTTGTCTGACACCGAGATGATGACCTGGCGGCCGTCGTCGGGGTGCGGCTCGCGAATCGCGAGGCCCTCGTCGACGAGGCAGTTGAGCGAACGCGTGATGGACGGCGGTTGGACCCGCTCGTACGCGGCGATGGCGCTGGGGGTGGAAGGGCCGAGCACGCGGATCGTGCCGAGCACAGAGAGCTGGGTGGGCGTGAGGTCTGTCTGGCGCTCCTGGCGCAGTCGGCGATTGAGTCGCGCGACCGAGCGAGCAAGGTGGTGAGAGTCGGTCGGCATGTAGTTAGCATACCTCATTACCTATGCTAACTAAAGTCGCCTCTCACGCATCGCTCCGATCGTGATGCACTCGGCCCGGCATATCGCTGAGGCGGTCGCCGGTCCCGTTCCACCGCTGCGCGATGATCTCGGCGATGATCGACACTGCGGTTTCCTCGGGGGTACGAGCACCGAGATCCAGGCCGATCGGGCTGGACAGACGGCCAAGCTGCTCAGTCGTGAGGCCCACCTCTTCGAGTCGGGCAACCCTGCTGTCGTGGGTCGACCGCGAGCCCATTGCCCCGACGTAGGCAGGCCGCTGCGACCCTTCCAGGCGAAGCGCGACGTCCAGCACCGGAACGTCGAACTTCGGGTCGTGCGTGAGGACGCAGAGTGCTGTGCGGCCATCGATCCGCCCCTCACCGATCTGCTCCTTGAGGTAGTGGTGCGGCCAGGCCACGACGATCTCGTCGGCCATCGGGAATCGCGCCCGTGTCATGAACAACGGGCGCGCGTCGCACACCGTGACATGGAACCCGAGCATCGCACCCTGGCGAGCCAGAGCCGCCGCGAAGTCGATCGCGCCGAACACGATCATCCTCGGTCGCGTCTGGTGCGACGCCACGAAGACACTCAACCCGGTGTTCATCCGTTCACCCTCGGGTCCGTAGGTCAGGACTGCGGTGGTGCCGCCCTCGAGAAGGCCCAACGCATCGTCGACGACGGCATCGTTCACACGCGCGAGGCCGAGGTCGCCCTGGACGTCATCGGCACGAACGATCAGTCGCCGGCCCAGCCAATCAGGGTCTGGATGCTCGATGACGGTTGCGACCGCCACCGGCCGGTTGTCGATGATGTCGCCAGCAAGGTCGTCGAAGCGCGGAAAGCGCGCAGACGAGACCGGCTCGACAAAGACATCGATGATCCCCCCACAGGTCAACCCGACCTCGAATGCCTCCTCGTCGGTGAACCCGTACCGCCTCAGCACCGGTGTGCCGTCGGCGGCAACCTCTTGCGCCAGCTCGTAGACGGCGCCCTCGACACAGCCGCCCGACAACGATCCCGACACGGTGCCGTCCGGCGCCACGAACATCGATGCACCCGGCGGCCTGGGCGCAGAGCGGATGGCTCGGACAACCGTCGCGAGCGCACCCGTCTCGCCGCCGTGCCAAGTACGAAGCACGTCTCCAACGACTTCACGCACTCGAGATCACCCGGCCAGCATAGGTCCGCGGGAATCGACGTCGACGCCCGTCGCGAGATCCGAGCAGTCGACATTGACGACGTTTCGGCTGGTCAGGAAACTCTGCGCGCCTCGATCGGGAGTGATCCCCTCGGCGACGGCTTCCCAGTGATCGCGACCGATCAGCACCGGATGACCGGGGCGGTCTCCATAGTGCGCCCTGGCCAGCGCGGCCGGGGCGGCCAGATCGACGAACCGCGCGACGACATCGGCTCCGACGTCGGGCAGGTCGACGAGCTGTATCAACGCGGCGCTGGTCTCGATCGAGGACAGAGTCGCGAGCCCGGCTCGAAGGGATGCGCCCATCCCCGCGGCCCAGTCCGCGGCCTCGACGACCGTGACGGGCTCGTGTGCAAGCACTGCTCGCACTCGTGCGGATTCAGCTCCGATGACCACGACGACCTCGGCGCAGCCACCTATGCGAAGTGTCCGGCTGGCGCTCACCGCCCAGGGGATGTCGTCATCGCCGCGAACGAGCGCCTTCGGCATACCCATGCGTCGACCAGCACCCGCGGCAAGGAGGAGTCCGACGGGCCCTGACATCTCCTCAGCCTCCTATGGATGAATTTTCAATCTCGGGTTGTGACCGTGGCCACATTCTTATCTAATGGCGGAGGGAGCGCACGTGCCGCAGTTCGCAACAGGGTGACTTCGAGGGAAAGCCACCGGGGGAAACGATGGTCCAGCAGCCCGACGACATCACATCTGACGATGCAACACCCGACGGCGTGGATAGGCGCCAGTTCATCGGCTATCTGTTGGCCGGGTCGACCCTGATCGCGGCAGCACCGCTCGGCTCCGGGATCTTCGCACCCGATCGAGCCGATGCCGCGATTCCGAGTGTGCCGGAACTCGCAGACGTCTTCGACCTCACCGATCTGCAGACCCTGGCTGCGATGCCGACGTCCAATCTGATCGCGATCCAGATCCATACGGATGGCACGGCGTCGTTCGCCCTGCCGCGCGCAGAGGTCGGCCAGGGCATCACCACGTCGACCGCGATGATCATCGCTGAGGAGCTGGACCTCCCACTGGACAAGGTGCACATCACCCTGGCGCCGGCACGGCCGGAGCTCGTGTTCAACCAGCTCACCGGCGGTTCGAACACGACCAACTCGACATACACACCGATCCGTGTCGCCGCGGCCATCGCGCGAGGCGCCCTCCTCGACGCCGCCGCGATCCTGCTGGGCGACAACGTCCACAACCTGTCGACCCAGCTGGGCCAGGTCATCGCCAAGAGTGGAGCCAAGGTCTCGTACGGCGATCTCGCCCTGAAGGCCGCCATCCCGAAGTCGACGACGAAGCACGTGACCCTCAAGGACGCGTCGTCATTCAAGATCATCGGCACGCCGCAGAAGCGCATCGACGCGCACGACATCGTGACTGGCAAGAAGACCTTTGCCATGGACATGAGCGTGCCCAATGCGCTGCCGACGATGGTGTGCCGCGCACCCTCGATCAAGGGCACGCCGAAGTCGGTTCAGAACGCTGCCGAGGTCAAGGCGATGCCCGGCATCACCGATGTCGCGATGATCTCGACCGGTGTCGCCGTGCGGGGCGAGACATTCGGGCAGTGCATCGATGCAGTGCGCGCCCTCCAGGTCACCTGGAACAAAGGCACCGAGGACGCGTCGTCGGATGCCACGATCCTTGCCGCCCTCAAACGTGCTGAGCTGCCGATGGTGCTGCCGAAGCTGCCGCTCCTGACCAAGAGCATCGATGCGACCTTCACGTTCCGGTTTGCGAGCAACACCGCCCTCGAACCCAACTGCGCTATCGCGGACGTACGCAAGGACGGCGCGGAGATCTGGGCCGGCATGAAGTCCCCACTCGTGGCACAGAAGGAGATCGCCAGCAAGCTCGGGATGACGATCAAGCAGGTCAAGGTCAACGTTGTCGAGGGCGGCGGCTCATTCGGCCGCAAGCTGTTCCAGGACGCGGCCCTCGAGGCGGCGGAAGCATCGCAGGCGATGGGCAAACCGGTCAAGCTCATGTGGCATCGCACCGATGAGTTCCGCCACGGTCGCACCCATCCCATGTCGACGTCGCACGTGCGTGCGAGCTACCTCGGCAAGGAAGTGCTCGCCTGCGAGCAACGCCACACCAGCATCTCGACCGACTTCACCCACGGCCTCGGCGAGATGTTGACGTCGTACGCGGCCAAGCTCCCGGCAGGCGACTACACATTTGCCCAGTCGATCTTCATGCTGACCCAGACGACTCCCTACAACTTCGGCGTCACGACACAGTTGCTCAATGAGGTCGACAAAGGATTCAACACCGGCAGCATGCGCAACATCTACAGCCCGAACGTTCGGTGTGCCCAGGAGCTCATCGTCGACCAGCTGGCTGCACAACTGCGGCCCGACAAGGATCCGTACAAATTCCGTCAGCAGTTCCTCAAGGACCCGCGCATGCGCGCTGTGCTCGACAAGGCCGCCGAGGTCGGCGACTGGGGACGCGCGATGCCGACGGGCACTGCGCAGGGCATCGCCGTCCACGCCGAGTACAAAGGGGCGTGCGCCGCCGTCGTCGAGATCGACTGCCGACCCGCCACGGTCAATCGAAAGATTCCGGAGGCGTACACCGGACCGCGCGTGACGAAGGTCGTCTTCGTCGTCGATGTGGGACTCCCCGTCAACCCGCTCGGCCTCCAGGCCCAGATGATGGGCGGCATCATGGACGGGATTGCGCTCGCGCTCAGCTCGAGCCTGCATCTCGAGAACGGACACTTCGCCGAAGGCAGCTGGGACGACTATCACTACACCCGGCAGTGGAACACACCGCCGGAGCTCGAGCTCGTGGTGATGCCCACGACGACCGGCGTGCCTGGTGGCGCCGGTGAGTTCGGTGTGGCGGCTTCCTTCGCGGCCACCGCGTGCGCCTATGCGCGTGCCACGGGCACGATGCCGACCGAGTTCCCGATCAACCACCAGGAGGCGTTCACGTTCACCCCGTTGCCCGTCTCGCCGCCGATCCCGCAATCGCCGACCAACGGCCTGCAGACCACGTACTGAGGAGCCTCCATGCCTACCCAGAAATTCACGCTCAACGGCAAGCCGGTCGCCGTCGACGTCGAGGATGATGTGCGGCTGTTGTGGGTCCTCAGAGACAAGCTGGGGGTCACTGGCCCGAAGTACGGCTGTGGTCTCAATGTCTGCAAGTCATGCACGTCGCACATCAACGGCAAGGCATTCAACCCGTGCTCGGTGCCTGTCTCGGACATCAAAGCCACCGACGAGGTCACCACGATCGAGGGGCTCGCCGACACGGTCGGCTCGACACTGCATCCCATGCAGGAGGCCTGGCTTGAAATCGACGTCGCCCAGTGCGGCTACTGCCAACCCGGCCAGATCATGGCCGCCGTCGCCAAGGTCAAGCAGGTCCGCGCCGCCGGCCGCGAGATCACTGACGCCGACCTCGATGAGATTCGCAACATCTGTCGGTGCGGCACCTATCACCGCATCCGTGAAGCCATCGTCAAGGGCGCCGAAGGTATGTGAACCGGGTCAGGCCGGCGCCAGCCGCTCAGTGAGGAACTCGACAACCTGACGGCGCGCGTCGTACCTGATTGCCCTCGCGCACCTCATGGGTGATCACCGAGTGGGCACCCTTGCCAAATCCACCCGAGTTGCCCTTGCTGGAGTCGAGCTGGATGACCGTGAAGGCATCACCCAACCGCTCCTTGAGGGTCGCAAAACGCTTCGGCGACACGGCCCTGTCACCGCTGAACCTGAGGGCGAGGATGCAGAGCCCGTCCTCCCGAGTCCGAGCCTCAATCCGCGCGAACTCAGAGGGGGACAGCCCCGGGTCGGCCTGACGTCGTGCACCGAGCGGGAATGGCACCGAAGGCTGACTCATGACCGGAGCGATCACCGAGTCGTCAACCGCCGCAGCCAGCGCAAACCCTCCGGTGAAGCACATCCCGATGACCCCGACGCCGGGTCCGGGCGTGCGAGCGTGGAGGTCGCGCGCCACGGCACGGAGGAACTCGCTGATCGGCCGAGTGGCGCCCGTCGCGAAGGCTCTGAACTCCGCGGATACGCAGAGCCGCGCGACCATGCCAACCACGTACGGCATGGACTCCGCACGACCGGGCGTGCCGAATGGTGACGGCACGACAACGGTGAACCCGGACGACACCAGATGCTCGGCCAGGCCCAGCACCTCCGGCGTGAGCCCCGGAATCTCGGGGATGAGGACAACGCCCGGGCCACTGCCCTTCTCGTAGCAGTCGTGGGTGATCCCGCCGCCGGTGAACGGGGCAACGCTCCAACCGTCGAGGGTGCCGGTGGGTGCTGATGTACGAGGTGCGGCCATGCCTCAGGATCCTAGGCGGGCTGCTGCCGTCACGGCCGCGGATCGAGGATTGGACCGAGAAAGCCGTCCCAGCTCGACACGGCGTTGGCGCCGGCGATCAGTGCCTGCATCGGGGCGCGGGTCAGCCTTCGCACCGCGATGCCGTCATCGAATCCGTTGTGGTCGCACCCGGAGTAGCGCGCATAGATCTCAGACACTCCAGTCGACGACGTCACCCGCAGCACGATGATCTCGTCGCCATACGTGTACGTGCACACCTTCCGGTTGTTCGGACCACCGCGAACTGGCGAATCGGCGATCTCACGGACGATCTTCGCCGCCGATGAGCCTCGATAGCTCGATGACGACAGCAACCCTGCCTTCGGGGCTTGGTCACCCTTGCGGGCGATCGCGTACTTGCAGACACTGACCGCCGACACGTCCGAGAGGGTGGTGACGCTGCTTGCGCGTGGTCGACGCCCGGGATGCGCTGTCACCGCGTCCGAGGCGGGGCAGCCGTGGTGGTCGATCTTCATCAGGTGGATCGTCGCGATGATCGTCGTCCTCATGCTCTCCGGCGCCTGCACCACGACGGTCACGTGGCCGAGTGTGACGACCTGACGGTCACCACCGTGAGGGAGCGGAGTGCCACCCGTCCCGGTCCTCGCGTCCTCGAAGGCGACGATCCAGCCGGTGTTCGCGATCAGGGTCTCAGGATCCGGCGCGGCGGGCTTGGCCGACGGGCAGCCGACCAGTGTGCTGAAGCCGGGTCGCCCGACGATTGGCTTCGGGTGCCTCTCGTTGATGCACCACTGGCCAAGCCGCTGTTCGCCGCTCCCCCAGCCCCAGTCCGCAGGAACGCCGACCTCGACATCGCGATAGGACTCCCAGCGCCAGCCGTCCGGGAGGGTCGGCGACACGCCCGCCGGATCCACACCGGGCGACATGTCGTGCGGCGACGGTCTCGCGACGTCGCATCCGCCGAGCGTGGTCAGGCAGACCACCAGGAGGGCACACCGCAACCACCGCATACCGAAGTATGTCTGTGGTTGCGGGTTCGGCTCAGGCCTTGGCGGACTTCTTGCGACGCCGGATGATCGGGTCGAACTTGAGATCGACGACGCGCTCCTTGAGCGGGATCAGGGCGTTGTCGGTGATCTTGATGTGCTCGGGGCACACCTCGCTGCAGCACTTGGTGATGTTGCAGAAGCCGAGACCGTGCTCGTCCTGCGCGGCTGCCTTGCGGTTGACACCGGCTTCCTCAGCCGCGTCGAGCGGGTGCATGTCGAGCTCGGCGACGCGCATCAGGAAACGCGGACCCGAGAACGCGGGCTTGTTCTCCTCGTGGTCGCGCAGCACGTGACAGGTGTCCTGGCACAGGAAGCACTCGATGCACTTGCGGAACTCCTGCGAGCGCTCGACGTCGACCTGCTGCATGCGATAGTCGCCCGGCTCGACACCTTCCGGGGGCACGAACGCGCGGACCTCGCGAGCCTTCTGATAGTTGAACGACACATCGGTCACCAGATCGCGGATCACCGGGAACGTACGCATTGGGGTGATCGTGACGGTGCTCTCCTGGGGGAGGGTCGACATCCGGGTCATGCACAGCAGGCGGGGTCGACCGTTGATCTCGGCACTGCATGACCCGCACTTGCCGGCCTTGCAGTTCCAACGCACGGCCAGATCGGGCGTCTGGGTCGCCTGGAGGCGGTGGATCACGTCAAGGACGACCTCGCCCTCATTGACCTCGACGTCATAGTCGGCGAAGTCGCCGCCCTCGTCGTCACCGCGCCACACACGAAAACTCTGCTGGTAACCCATCAGTTCTTCCTTCCGGAAAGCTCGGCGTCGGTGAAGTACTTGGTCAGCTCATCCATCTCGAACAGGTCCAGCAGATCGGGCCGCAGCGGGATCTGTTCCTTGTGCTGGACATCGACCGAGCCGTCGTCCTTGATGTTGCAGACGAGCAGCTGGTGGCGCCATTCGGCATCCATCTTCGGGAAGTCGTCGCGGGTGTGACCACCACGACTCTCGGTGCGGATGATCGCCGCACGGGCGACGCACTCGCTAACCAGCAGCATGTTGCGCAGGTCGAGCGCGAGGTGCCAGCCAGGGTTGAACTGCCGGTGACCCTCGACGACCATGTGTTTCGCCCGCTCACGGAGCTCGTCGATCTTGGTCATCGCCCGCTCGACCTCATCGGCCTTGCGAATGATGCCGACCAGATCGTTCATGTTCTGCTGGAGCTCCTGGTGCAGGGTGTACGGGTTCTCGGCGACTACCTGGCCACCGTCACCAAATGGTGCAACCGAACGATCACGGGCTTCCTTGACAGCAGCTTCCGACACCTTGGGGTGTTCGCCGCCGAGCGAGTCGACATACTGCGCAGCGCCGCCACCGGCGCGGCGGCCGAAGACCAGCAGGTCCGAGAGGGAGTTGCCGCCGAGACGGTTGGACCCGTGCATACCGCCGGAACACTCACCCGCGGCGAACAGGCCGGCAACCGTCGAAGACCCGGTCTCGGGGTCGACCTCGATGCCACCCATGACGTAGTGACACGTCGGGCCGACTTCCATCGGCTCCTTGGTGATGTCGACATCCGCCAGCTCCTTGAACTGGTGATGCATCGACGGCAAGCGCTTGATGATGACTTCGGCCGGCATGCGGCTGGAGACATCGAGGTAGACGCCACCGTGAGGTGTGCCGCGGCCGGCCTTGACCTCAGAGTTGATGGCGCGGGCGACTTCGTCGCGAGGCAACAGCTCCGGCGGACGCTTGTTGTTGTCAGCGTCGGTGTACCACCGGTCGGCTTCTTCTTCCGTCGTGGCGTACTGCGCCTTGAACACGTCCGGGATGTAGTCGAACATGAAGCGCTTGCCCTCGGAGTTGGTCAGCACGCCACCGTCACCACGGACGGACTCGGTGACCAGGATGCCCTTGACCGACGGCGGCCAGACCATGCCCGTCGGGTGGAACTGCAGGAACTCCATGTTGATGAGTGCGGCGCCGGCCCGGAGCGCAAGCGCATGACCATCGCCGGTGTATTCCCAGGAGTTGCTGGTGACCTTGTAGGACTTGCCGATGCCGCCGGTCGCCATCACGAAGGCAGGCGCCTCGAACAGCAGGTGACGGCCCGATTCGCGGAGATAGGCGACCGCGCCGGCCATGCGGTCGCCATCCTTGATCAGGTCGACGATCGTGCACTCGTCGTAGACCTTGATGTTTGCTTCGTAGTCGCCGGTGTCGCGGAAGTCGTCCTGCTGCAGCGACACGATCTTCTGCTGCAGGGTGCGGATCATCTCAAGGCCTGTGCGGTCGCCGACGTGCGCGAGGCGAGGGTAGGTGTGGCCACCGAAGTTGCGCTGGCTGATCTTGCCCTCGGGCGTGCGGTCGAACAGTGCGCCGTACGTCTCGAGCTCCCAGACCCGGTCCGGAGCCTCCTTGGCGTGCAGCTCGGCCATCCGCCAGTTGTTGAGGAACTTGCCGCCTCGCATGGTGTCACCGAAGTGCACCATCCAGTTGTCCTTGTCGTTGACATTGCCCATAGCCGCCGCGCAGCCACCCTCGGCCATCACGGTGTGAGCCTTGCCGAACAACGACTTGGAGATGATCGCGGTCTTCTTGCCCTGGAGGCGGGCCTCGATCGCGGCGCGAAGTCCGGCGCCACCGGCGCCGATGATGACGACGTCGTAGGTGTGTGTCTCGATTTCAGCAGTCATGCCTTCGCCTTCATTGAAAGGGCAGGGTATGTCGGCTCCGGCATGATCCCTGTGTCACGGTTCGCTCGCTGGCGCTCGCTCATGTATGTCAGTCCGTCAGTTGATGAAGCGCAGGTCGGAGAACCAGCCGGCCGAAACGGCCATAACGTAGAAGTCGGTGAACGCGAGGGTGCCGAGCGTTGTCCAAGCGAGCCCCATGTGCCGGGTGTTGAGCTTGGACACATAGCCCCAGAGCTTGTAGCGCACCGGGTGCTTGGAGAAATGGTTGAGGCGGCCGCCGATCAGGCTGCGGCACGAGTGGCACGACGCGGTGTAGGCCCACAGCATGATCACGTTGACCAGCAACACGATGTTGCCGAGGCCAAATCCGAAGCCTCCGTCGCCGTTCTCGAACGCCTTGTTCGCGTCCCACGTGTTGATCAGCGAGATGATCCCGGCCGCGTAGAAGAAGTAGCGGTGCAGGTTCTGGCCCAACAGCGGGAAACGGGTCTCGCCGGAGTACTTCGCGTGTGGCTCGGCGACGGCGCA
>JAOPXO010000050.1 GCA_025965115.1 Aeromicrobium sp. | reverse complement strand
CGGCCGCACCCACTTGTCGGCAATCGTCTCGTGGCGCGAGGCCTCGTCGGTCTCCAGCACATCCTTGATGTGCAGGTAGCCGTTGATGTCGCCCGCGGCGTCGGTGACCGGAAAGCGCGAGAAGCCGGTCTCGGCGCACGCCTCCTCGATGTCGACAGGTGTGGCGGTCGGAGGGATCGTGACAAGGCCGTCGAGCGGCAGCAACACCTGGTCGACCGTGCCGTCCGAGAAGTCGAGTGCGCCGGACACCAGGCCGTACTCGTGCTCGTCGAGCAGGCCTTCGCGGCGTGACTCCTCGACCAAACCGGCCACCTCGTCATGGCTGTATGTCGACGCCACCTCCTCCTTGGGCTCGACCCGAAGCGACCGGACGATGAGGTTGGCGGCTCCGTTGAGCACGATGACGAATGGCCTGAGGATCGCGACGATCGCCAGCATGAAGGGGCCGAGGATCAGGGCTGCACGATCAGGACCGACGAGCGCGAGGTTCTTGGGCACCATCTCGCCGAGCACCACATGCGCGAACACCACGACCGTCATGGCAATGACGAAGGAGACCGGATGCACGACGCCCTCGGGCAGATTGACCGCGTCGAAGATGGGCTCAAGCAGATGGGCGATGGCCGGTTCCCCCACCGCACCGAGGCCCAGCGAGCAGATCGTGATGCCCAGCTGGGCGGCCGCGATGACCAGCGTGATGTTCTCGATCGCCCGCAACGCCATGCGGGCAGGCCGCGAGCCAGCCGCGACGCGAGGTTCGAGCTGAGTGCGGCGCGCCGAGATGAGGGCGAACTCCGCGGCGACGAACACCGCATTGAGGGCCAGCAGCGTGACCGTCAACAGCAGCGCGGCGACCGGGCTCATGAGTCACCACCCGCCAGGGGCTCGGGCGAGTCGTCGACGGTCAATGAGACCCGATCGATCCTCCGACCCTCCATGCGTTCGACCGCGAGGGTCACCAGGAGCGGCTCGGGATCGTCGACGTCATCATCAGGGGTGCGATCGAGGGTCAGGGTGATGACGTCACCTCGCACGGCGATGCGACCGAGCTCGGCGTTGATCAGGCCGGCGATGGTCTCGTAGTCCTCGCTCTCGGGGAGGGCGACTCCGGTCTGTTCCTCGACCTCGTCGGGTCGAAGGAGCCCCGACAGCGACCAGGTGCCGTCGCGCCGGTGTCTGCTGCGGGCAGAGAGACGGTCGTGCTCATCGGCGATATCGCCCACGATCTCCTCGACCAGGTCCTCGAGTGTGACGACGCCGTCGGTGCCGCCGTACTCGTCGACGACGATCGCCAGCTGCATGCCCTGCTCCCGCAACAGCGTCAGCAGCGGGTCGAGCTCGATGCTGTCGGGCACCGTCGTCGCCGGATCGGCGATGTCGGACACGCGTACGTTGCGACGGCGGTCGGGCGCGACGGCGACGGCCTGCTTGACGTGGACGACGCCGAGCACGTCGTCGGGGCTGCGGCCGATGACCGGAAAACGCGAGTGCCCGGTTTGCCGGGCGGCCTCGATGACATCGTGCGCGGTGTCTCGACCCTCGAGGAAGTGCACCCGCACCCGTGGCGTGCGTACGTCCGCGGCTGTCCGATCACCGAAGGCAATGCTGCGAGCCACGAGGTCAGCCGTCTCGTCGTCAAGCTCTCCCTGGGACGCCGACCGCATCACCAAGGAACGCAGCTCGACTGGTGAGCGCGCCGATCGCAGCTCCTCCTGGGGCTCGACCCCGACCGAACGCAGGATCGCGTTGGCGATCGCGTTCAGAATCCGGATCGGCCACGCCATGACCCTGGTGAAGAATCGCTGGAGCAGCTGGGTTCGGTTGGCGATCTGCAACGGCAGCGCCAGCGCAAGCTTCTTGGGCACCAGCTCCCCGATCAGCATCGTCACGATCGTGCTGCTGGCGAGGGCGATGCCGTACGCCACTGCCTTGAGCGCACCACCGTCCAGCCCGAGCTGCTTGAGCGGGTCGCGCAGGATCGTGCCGAGGGCCGGCTCCGCGAGGAAGCCGATCGCCAGATTGGTGATCGTGATGCCGAGCTGCGCGCCACTCAGCTGAGTGGAGAGCGTACGCAGTGCCGCCAGCGTGCCCTGGGCGCGTTTGTCGCCGGCTTCGGCCGCCCGCTCGACGGTCGCGCGGTCCACCGTCACGAACGAGTATTCGGCGGCTCCGAACGCACCGCAGACGACCATCAGAAGGACGGACGTGGCCAGAAGCAGCCATTCGGTCATCGCTGGCCTCGGGGAGGACAGTGTCGTCGAGGGAGACAGAGTCGTCGAGGACTGGCCCGCCAAGGGAAGTGATCGGCCACGATGCGGCAACTGTACCCTTGGGAGGCAGTTTCAATCGACCAGGAGCAGGCAGTGCCGACCTACCAATACCAGTGCACCGAGTGTGGAGAACCGCTGGAAGTCCAGCAGAGCTTCACCGACGATGCGCTGACCGTCTGCCCCAATTGTGGCGGCCGGTTGCGCAAGGTCTTCAATGCCGTCGGTGTGGTGTTCAAGGGTTCCGGCTTCTACCGCAACGACAGCCGCCAGACCACCAGTTCGGGCGAGCCGGCGAAGGCGGGCAGCAAGGAGTCGGGCAGCAAGGAGTCGTCGACGCCGGCGAAGTCAGCGGAGCCGTCGACGCCCAGTTCCACACCCGCTGCGGCCAAGAAGACGGGTTCCGACTCCGCCGCCTGAGCTGTGGACGGCGGTCTGCATACCGCCCCGGATCTTCCTAGAGTCCGGCCATGAACCAACTGCACCGATTCGTCTTTGAGCACCGCCGAGTCCTGGCCGCGATCTGCGCGGGCCTCGCAGTGTTGGCTGCCCTGAGCGCCGTACGTGGCTCGCCGTCCGGCAGCGCGATCGTCGTCGCCAGCCGTGATCTCGCCAGCGGACACGTCATCACCGCGGCCGATCTCGACACGAGTCTCGTACCCGCGGGCAGCGCGCCCGACCATCAGCTCAGCAGGTCGGACGCCGTGGGTCGTCGGATCGCCGGTCCGATGCGGCAGGGTGAGGCGCTGACCGACTATCGAGTGCTGCGGCCAGACGCCCTCAAGGGCTACGGCCCCGGCTCCGTACTCACCACCGTGCGCGTCGCCGAGGCCGACGGCCTGACCGGCATCCAGGTCGGCGACCGCATCGACGTGATTGCGGTCGATCCCAACGGCGAGACCAAGGCGACGGTGCTGGCCCGTGGGGTCGAGGTCGTCGCCGTCCCGTCGGCCACCAGCGACAACGAGGCCACTCCGCTCGGCATCGTGACCAGCGAACACGTGGCTTTGGTGCTTGCCACGGCCGCCTTGGAGTCCCGGTTCTCTGTGGTGTCGTCAGCCAGATAGTCAACCAAGTTGACTTTCCCGGCACGTTCGGCCACGCTATTGGTCAACCACGTTGACTACATCAGGAGGAATCCCGTGCCCGTGCTCCCTGCACCCATCACGCCCACCCACTCTCTGGAGGGGACAACCTTCACATCGCTCGCGACACCATCCCGAGGATCCCAGGACACTGCCATCTGGGTTGTCGAGATTGCGCCAGGCACTGAGCCGACGCCGCACTCGCTGACCAGAGAAGAGATCTTCGTCGTCCTCGCCGGCCATGCCGCGACGGTGATCGACGGCGACGCCGGCACGGCGGGACCAGGCGATGCGATCGTCGTCCCGGCGGAGGTGCCCTTCGAGCTTGCCAACCGCGGCGAGCGCACGCTACGCCTCATCTGCTGCCTCCCGGTCGGCGGACAAGCCCGGCTCGCCGACGGCACGGCCTTCACGCCACCATGGGCCAAGTGAACACTCCAACGCCCACCAGCCAACCCCTGGCCAGACTGTTCGCCGTCGCCTTCCGCTCGCTGGTCGACGGCCTGCATGTTGCGCTTCGCGACCGTGGGTGGAACGACGTACGCCCAGCATTCGGGCCGGTGCTGCTCGCGTGCAGGTATGAACCGACGAGTACGACCGCACTCGCCCAGCTGATGGGCATGACCAAGCAGGCTGCCTCCAAGTTGATCGACACGATGGACGCGGCCGGTTACCTCGCGCGCACGGTCGACACGAGTGACGCTCGCCAGCGACCGGTTGCGCTCACCACCCGCGGCCGCGAGCTCCTTGCTGTCGTCGATGAGATCTATGCCGACCTCGAGCAGGAGTGGGCGACGGTGGTTGGTCAGGTCGAGGTGGACCATCTTCGGGCGACAATCACTCGCGTTCTGGGACTGGAATCTGGCGAGCTGCCACCCGTACGCCTCTGGTGATCGCCGATCGGCGATGGCTAGGGTCGACGTGTCATTCACATCAGACCCACTGGGGGAATCATGATCAAAGGCTTCAAGGACTTCCTGATGCGCGGCAATGTCGTCGACCTCGCCGTCGGCATCGCGATCGGCGTTGCGTTCACCACTCTCGTCGGAGCCTTCGGCAACAACTTCGTCAAGCCGATCGTTGCCAGTATCGGCGGAGGCGGAGCCGACTCGAAGGGGTTCGGCTTCCACA
This sequence comes from Aeromicrobium sp., assembly GCA_025965115.1. Taxonomy (GTDB): domain Bacteria; phylum Actinomycetota; class Actinomycetes; order Propionibacteriales; family Nocardioidaceae; genus Aeromicrobium. The sequence goes on along the minus strand of JAOPXO010000050.1, from coordinate 34,586 downwards.
TCAGGGACAGCGCGGCGACCTTCGTCGACATCGGCGGCATCATCAACGCGCTGATCGTGTTCGTGGTGACGATGGCCGTGATCTACTTCGCGATCGTCGTACCCGTCCAGAAGCTGCAGTCGCTGCGCAAGCCCGGCGATCCCGAGCCGGAGGCCGTGCCCGAGGACATCGCGCTGCTGCGCGAGATCCGGGACTCGCTGCAGCGCCGGGCCTAGCCGCCAGTCGGCTCAGCCGTGGTGCGGAGGTACGTCGCGCAGGAACTCTTCGTCACTGGTCGGTGCTGCCTGCTCGCCCCAACCCTCGTCGGTGTCATCCGTCGTCGTGGTGGGGAGCAGGTCACCGAGCAGCTCGGCGGCTCGGCGGCGACGTTCGGCCTCGCGTTCTGAGTCGGAAGACTCCGGCGCCGGCTCAGATGAGGGCATCGAACCAGTCCGGCGTCAGCTTGGGATATTGCGGATGCCAGCCCGTACGGTCGCTGAACAGCTGCGAGCTGACCCGCTGCGAACGGGTCAGGATCTCGAGCTTCTCCGACCCGAGGCGCAGCACCCAGGACGGCATGAAGCGTCCGTTCTTGCGTCCGGCCGCCTGAGCCATCGTGTCGACGTAGTCGCGGCGCTGCACCGGCTCAGCGCCGACGTTGTAGACGCCGCCGGGTGCGGTCAGTGCGTGCACCACGGCAGAGCCGATGTCGTCGGGGTGCACGACGTGCATCCAGGATGACTCCGCTCCCAGGCCGATCGGCTTGCCGGCGGCGGCACGTTTGAACAACCATGCCGAGTTGCGGTCATCACCGGTGATCAGACCAAATCTCAGGCTGACCCCCGTGCCGCCCGACGCGGTGAACCCGAGCACCGTGTCCTCGGCCACGACGACCGGCTCGGAGGCCTTGGTGACGTCGATCGGGCTGTGCTCGTCGACCCAGTCATCGTCCTGGTCGGCGTAGATGAAGCTCAGGCTCTGCTGGATGATGCGGCCGACGTCGGCCTGCCGCGCGGCATCGGCGACGACCTTCGAGCCGCGTTCGCGGATGCGATCGACCGCCCGGAGCGAACCCGGCATCAGTGCCGCTGTCCCGACCGGCACCTTGGTGGCGAGATTGGCGACGGCGTCACAGCCGCGCATACCCGCGGTGAGGGCACCGATGTCATAGATGTCGCCGAGACAGGATTGGGCACCGAGTGCCTCGATCCGTGCGGCTGACGTGGGTGTACGTGCAAGGCCGACAACGCTGTGGCCCGCTTGGTGCAGCGCTTCGATGGACGATCGGCCCATCACTCCGCTTGCACCCGTGAGGAATACCTTCACTCTTCACTCCCTGAATGGGTGCCCCGGCGTGGCCGGGGATTTTCCGACCGACAGTGGTGTCGCCGACCGAATGGTTACAAAAGGATAACGTTCCGGCCGATATGTGCACACCGGCGGGTGAATTCAGGCCTGGATGAGGGGTGTGACGTCGGCGATCGAGTCGAACACATGGGTCGGCCGGAACGGGAAGCGTTCGACCTCGCTGGCCGCGGTCGATCCGGTCAGCACCAGGATCGTGCGGAGTCCGGACTCGAGTCCCGAGAGCACGTCGGTGTCCATCCGGTCGCCGATCATGACCGTCGTCTCGGAGTGCGCCTCGATCTGGTTGAGCGCGCTGCGCATCATCAGCGGATTGGGCTTGCCGACGAAGTACGGAGCGACGCCGGTGGCCTTGGTGATGAGCGCCGCCACGGATCCGGTGGCGGGCAGCGAGCCACTCGGCGAGGGGCCGGTGGCGTCCGGATTGGTGGCAATGAATCGGGCACCGTTCTCGATCAGCTGGATCGCGCGGGTGATGGCCTCGAATGAGTACGTCCGGGTCTCGCCGAGTACGACATAGTCCGGCTCCTGACTGGTCATGATGTAGCCGACGTTGTGCAGTGCAGTGGTCATACCGGCCTCGCCGATGACGTATGCGGTGCCTTCGGGCCGCTGCTCGCTGAGGAACTTGGCGGTGGCAAGCGCGGAGGTCCAGATCGCCGACTCGGGCACGTCGATGCCGGCCACCCGAAGTCGCGCGCAGAGGTCTCGCGGCGTGAAGATCGAGTTGTTGGTGAGCACCAGGAACTTGCGATTGGTCTCGCGAAGGCGCGCGATGAAGTCGGCTGCGCCGGGGATCGCCTTCTCCTCGTGGACGAGCACACCGTCCATGTCGGTGAGCCAGGTCTCGATCGGCTTTGTCATCGTGCACCCAGTGTCATGCCTCTATTGTCCACCAGAAACGTGAGCTTCGAAGAATCGCCAGATCAGCTCGGACGCATCGACTTCCTGGGTCTGGACACCCTGCACGCGGCCCAGAGATCCGGTGGCCTGACCCGGCCAGGCATGGCCGCCGTTGATGACCTCATAGGCCTCGACGCTGCTGCCGCCGCGACATGAGGACCAGCCGAAGTGGCGGACGTGGGGCGCCACGGTGGTGTCTGCCCGACGCGATGCACAGCCGTCGTGCCCGGCCCAGCCCTGCAGCGCCGTGATGACCCCCGGCAGCGGTCCGATCACGGTGTTGCCGCCGCCGAACGGGATGACCCTGTCGGCCGTTCCGTGGAAGTAGATGATCGATGCGGCCGGCGCCGTGGTGCACATCTTGTCGAAATAGGGCGCTGCCACCGCCCCGTACGCCGCGAAGTCGGTCTTGCCCTCACAAGCCAGGGCAAGAGTCAGTGCGGAACCATTGGAGAACCCAGCGGCGTACACCCGATGAGGGTCGATGCAGGCACTGCGCTTGATCGACGTCACCAGGCGGTTGGCGAATCCGAGGTCTGAGTGCGTCGCCGTTGGCGGGGATCGGAAGTCCCATCTCGAGAGCTTGCCCAGTCCCTGCGGTGCCACCAAGATGAAGCCGGCTTTGTCGGAGAGCGCGACCATGTGTGTCGAGCCGGCCACGGCCGCCGAATTGCCGCCGAGCCCGTGGAACAACACGACAACGGGGGTGCGGGTCGTGCCGTCGTATCCGGGTGGCACATGCAGCAAGTACGTGCGCTTGCCACTGACATCGTCCATCGACATGTACGTCGTGCCCGTCGCCAACGATCGCGCCGGGAAGCAGGCATCGCTCGATTGCCGCAGTGCGTCGGTCTTGCCACACGACACCAGCGTCGCGCAGGTGAGCAGCACAGCGATCAGTGCACCGAGCCGGCGCGTCACGACACGATCCTCGAGGAACGCAACCAGCGAGACGCGCAGAACATAGAGGCGATCGTAGGGGCCCGGGCCAAGACTCGATAACCTGATTCCTCGACGCCCCCGTAGCTCAGTTGGATAGAGCGACCGCCTCCTAAGCGGTAGGTCACAGGTTCAATTCCTGTCGGGGGCACCACGTGGGCGCTCGATCGGCGTGCGACGTTCGTCCCGTCGGCCTAGCGTGATGCATCATGGTCCGCCTGCGTCGTACGTCATCGAGCTCGCCGGGGTGGGCGCGCGTACGGCACGGTCGCGGCTTTCGCTATCTCGACGAAGACGGTGCGAGTCTCTCAGAGATCGACATCGAGCGCTGTCGCCGACTGGTGATTCCGCCGGCGTGGACCGAGGTGTGGATCTGCCCGATCGAGAACGGCCATCTCCAGGCGGTCGGGACCGATGCGGCCGGTCGGCGGCAGTACCTGTATCACCCGGACTGGCGGATCCGTCGTGATCTCGAGAAGTTCGAGAGGATGGAGGGCTTTGCCGCCTCGCTGCTGAAGCATCGCGCAGCCTCTCGCCGCGATCTCGGCGGTGAGGACCTCGGCCTCGAGCGAGTCGTCGCGACCGCATTCAGCCTGCTCGATCTCGGGATGTTCCGCATCGGGTCCGATCGCTACGTTGAGGAGAACGGCAGCTACGGGCTGACCACCTTGGAGAAGCAGCACGTGCACGCGTCCGGACGCGGGGTGTCGTTCTCCTACCCGGCGAAGTCAGGGCAGGAGGTCGAGGTGACCGTGCGTGACGACCGGGTGTGCGATGTGCTTCAGGCACTCCGGCGTCGTCGGGGCGGTGGCGATCGACTGCTCGCGTACAAGGCCGGCAACCGTTGGCGCCAGCTCGACGCCGACGACGTCAACGCCTACGTCAAGGACCTGCTCGGCGAGCCCTACTCGGCCAAGGACTTCCGCACCTGGCGCGGCACGGCGATCGCGGCTCTGTCGCTCGCCCGTGCCGATCGCGCCACCCCGACAGCACGCAAGCGCTCGGTGACGGCCGCGATGCAAGCCGTGTCGGACCACCTGGGCAACACCGCGGCGATCGCCAGGTCGGCCTACGTGGATCCGCGCGTCGTGGACCTGTTCAACGACGGCGTCACGGTGAAGCCCGATCACCGGCCGGTGGCACCGGGCGCCACGATCAGTCGAACGCTCGAGCGTCAGGTGCTGCGCATACTGCGACGGGCCTGAGGGTCAGAGCGCGGACTCACAGTGCCGATTCAATGGCGCGCCAGAACGTCGGGTAGGCGTAGACCGTGTTCTTGAGCGTCGCCACCGGGATCTCGGCGCGCACCGCGAAGGCCAATGCGGCGAGCGTCTCGCCGCCGGCCGGACCGGCGCTCGTCGCTCCGACGATGATGTCGCGATCCTCGTCGATGATGATCTTGATCAGGCCGTCATTACCGACGCCGTGCACGAAGCCGCGGCTGCTCGCGGCGAGGTCGGTCAGGCCGATGCGGACGTTGATGCCCTTGTCGCGCGCCTGGCTCTCGGTCAGCCCGACTCCCCCGACCTCCGGATCGGTGAACGTCACGCGCGGGAAGCTCGAGTCGTACTCGCTCTGCTCCTCGCCCAGGATCGAACGCGCGGCGCGCTCCGCGTGATACATCGACAAGTGTGTGAAGGCTCCGCGGCCGACGATGTCGCCGATCGCCCACAGTCCATCCTTGACCTGCATCGAGTCGTCGACGGTGAGGAATCGGCCGATTTCCACGCCGACCGTCTCCAGTCCGATGTCGTCGACGCGCGACTTGCGCCCGGCAGCGACGAGCAGTTGCTCGGCGTCATACGTCGCATCGCCGCAGGTGACGGTGAACCGCTCGCCGTCGTGGTCGACCCGGTCGATCGTGATCCCAGCGTGCACCCCGATGCCTTCGGCCTCGAAGACCTTTGCGAGCAGCGCCGACGAGTCGGGCTCCTCCGGTCCAAGGATGTGCGGCCCGACCTCGAGCACCGTGACCTGCGTGTCGAAACGCGAGTACGCCTGGGCCAGCTCGAGACCGATCGCGCCGCCGCCGATCACCATCAGCGATGCCGGCGCGGCCTCGGCCTTGAGCGCCTCGCGATTGGTCCAGTACGGGGTGTCGGCCAGGCCCGGGATCGGCGGTACGGACGCGGTGGTGCCGGTGTTGAGCACGACCCCCTTCGACGCTTCGAATCGGTCGCCGTCCACTTCCACCGTACGGTCGCCGACGAGTCGGCCGTGCCCGCGGACCAGCGTGGCGCCGGCGGCGGTGATGCGATCGGCGGCGACGGTGTCGTCCCAGTTGTCCGTGGCTTCCTGGCGGATGCGCTTCGCCACGATCGAGAAGTCGGGAGTCACCGAGACCGAGCCGGCCAGCTTCTCGACCCGTCGGGCTTCCTCCAAAGCGTTGGCCGCACGGATGAACATCTTGGACGGGATGCAGCCCCAGTATGGGCATTCTCCGCCCACGAGCTCGGCTTCGACCGCCACCACGGAGAGGCCGGCCTTGGCGAGGCGGGCGACGAGCGCCTCCCCGCCGGGTCCGAGACCGACGACAACGACGTCACAACTCTTGGAGCTCATACCTTCATCCTCCGGCACGCGCGGCCGGGCCGCCAGCGGCAACGGCCGTCAGAGTCGTGGCAGCCTGCAACTATTGTGGATCTGTGAGTGAGCCGTCGTTTCGGGATCTGAAGCCGATCGCGATCGCGGCATACGGCCCGGTGTTCTTCTCCGCGATCGGCACCGGGGCGATCATCCCGGTCATCGCCCTCACCGCCCGCAGCTTCGGAGCGAGTGTCGGGACGGCGGCCCTCATGGTGGCGCTGCTGGGCGTCGGTCAGCTGATCGGCGATGTCCCGGCCGGCGCCATCGCCGCGAGATTCGGCGAGAAGCGGGCGCTGTTGTTCGCCTCGGTCCTCGAGTTCTTCGGTGGGTTCGGCTGCCTGCTTGCCCGCGACATCGGTGTGCTGGCGGCATCGATCCTGGTCATCGGTGTCGCGTCGTCGATCTTCAGCCTGGCGCGTCAGTCGTACATGGCGGTCGTGGTTCCCGTCCCGCTCCGGGCCCGCGCGATGTCAACGCTCGGCGGCGTGAGCCGGATCGGCGCATTCATCGGGCCGTTCATCGGTGCTGTCGTGATCCTGTCGTTCGGGATCCATGGCGCGTACGCCGTCGACATGTTCGCCTCCGTGGCTGCCTTCGCGTTGGTCGTGGCGAGCACGGACATCACCGCTGGCGAGCGCACCGGCCCGGAGCACCAGAACCGGTTGTCAGTGCTTCGATCCTTCGTACGGAACCGCAAGATCTTCCTCACGCTGGGCATCGGCGTGATGCTGCTGTCAGCCGCGCGCAACGCCCGCATCGCGATCGTGCCGTTGTGGGCGGCGTCGCTGGGTCTCAACGCGGCCCATGCCTCGCTGATCGTCGGCATCGCGGGCGGTGTCGACATGCTGCTGTTCTATCCGGGCGGCGCGATGATGGACCGGCGCGGTCGAGTCGCGGTGGCGATTCCGAGCATGCTGCTGCTGGGCACCGGGATGATCGCCATCGTCTTCACGAACGATTTCTGGTCACTCGTGGGGGTCGGGGTGTTGCTCGGCATCGGCAACGGGATCGGCTCGGGGCTGATCATGACGCTCTCCGCCGATGCGGCGCCGGCCGTCGGTCGAGCCCAGTTCCTGGCTTGTTGGCGGTTGATGTCGGACAGCGGCGCTGCCCTTGGTCCGTTGCTGATGAGCGCGATCACGATCGCCTTCCCGCTGGCCGCGGCGAGTGTCGCGATGGGCGTGGTGTCGTACGTCGGGGCGGGCTGGTTGCGGGTGTATGTGCCGAGGTACGACCCGGTCCTGCTGGCTTCGAAACCCGACTAGTTCGACGCCAGGAGACGAGCTGGATCGATGACGCCATAGCCGGAGTTGTCGTCACGGCCGGACGGCCCGAGGTTGTCAGCCGAGGACTGGAGGCGACTTCGTACGGTGCTCTGCTTCCAGCCCTTGCCGAGCTTGGCGATCTCGAGCGCGGCTGCGGCGGATGCATACGGCGTCGCCATCGAGGTGCCGGAGAGGGTGCAGTAACCGCTCCCGGCAGAGCAACCCAGGTCTGAGCTGGGCTTGTTGATCATGGTCGACAGGATGCCGTTGCCGGGAGCGACGACGTCTACCCACGACCCGCAGTCGGAGTACGACGCCAGGCTGCCGTCTGAGGAGATTGCTCCGACACCCAACACGCTCGGGTAGGCGGCGGGATAGCTCGGTCGTGTGCGGCCAAGGCCCAGCAGCCCTGCGCGGCACCCGTCATTGCCGGCTGCCGCTGCGACGACGACGTTCTTGGAGACGGCGTAGGCGACCGCGGCCTGTTCGGCCGTGTCGGTCTGCGTCGAGCCGAGCGAGAGGTTGATGACATCGGCACCGTGCTTGACCGCCCAGATGATGCCGTTGGCCACATCGTCCGACGAGCCGGATCCCTTGGAGTCCAGCACCCGGACCGGCAGGATCCGCGCATTGTTGGCGAGCCCGGCGATACCGCGCTTGTTGCCCGCGACGGCTGCGATGATGCCCGCGACATGGGTGCCGTGTCCGTTCTCATCGTTGGCCGAGGTGCCCGGGGCCACCAGGTCCGTGCCGCTGAGCACACGACCCTTCAGGTCGGGATGGCTCGCGCTGACGCCGGTGTCGACAACTGCGACCACGACCCCGCTACCGGTCGACTTCTTCCACACCGACTCGGCATGGAAGCGGGTCAGTGCCCATTGCTTGGACCGGTAGGTGTCATTCGAAGTCGAGGCCGTTGCGCGTACGGTGTGGGCGATATCGACGCCGACGGTCGACTTCTTCGACAACCCGGCGGTGATGAGCTTGAGCGCCTGTGAGCGCGATGCCGCGGTGGTGCCCACGATCTGTGGAGCCGCGGTGGTGCGGGTGGTGACGACAACTCGCAGGGGTTGCCCCGGCTGTGCCGTGGCCAGGATTGACGCCGCCAGCCGTTGAAGAGGCGTCGGCTCGCTCGCCAGTGCGGCCGTGCCGGTCGTCGCGAGAATCATGGTCGCGGCGGACAGGATCACCGCGGCGCGCCGGAGGTGCGAGCCTGCAAGTACTGCACCCATGAGTCGCCTTTCGAATGCGTCCTATCGATCAACGCTCCAGGGCCGGAGGCGTTACGCGATGGGGGTCTGGCGAAGCCGACACCGCCGCGAAATTTGCCGCTATCGTGCTCGTCATGGCGGGCACCCGGGCAAGCGACGCTGACCGCGACGCCTGCGTAGAGGACATCGAGTCCGCGTTCGCCGATGGGCGCATCAACGATCCCGAGCGGGAGTCGCGCACGCAGTCGGCATTGCAGGCCACGACCCTCGGCGAGCTGTCTGCCCTCGTGGCGGACCTGCGTCCCGAGACCAAGACGACGCCCAGGCCCAAGGCGCCTCCCACGCCGAAGTTCGAGGAGCTCCCCAGCCTTTCACCGGATCCTCCGGCTCATGTCATCTCGCGGGGTGCGCTGCTGGTGGTCCTCGTCGTCTCGGCGGTCGTCGCGTTCATCGCGCTGGTGATCTGGGCCTTCTCCGGCACGGGCGACAAGGACGCCGGCCCCGACCCCTCGTTCCCGAGCCTGCCGGCGACGTCAGCACCCACGATCACTCCGCAACCACCTGTCCTGAAGGGCAAGCTCGCCCTGCACACGGCTACTGGCTTCGCCAAGTTCGTCGACCTGACCCACGCGAAGTTCGGCACCACCCTGGTCGAGTCGGCAGCGCTCTATCCCGACTACGCCAGCGTCAACATTGCGACGGCGGCCAATCCGAGGCACACCGAACGGTGGTACTTCGCCAAGGGATATGAGGGGAGTCCCAGCAAGGGCACGACTGCCCCAAACACGCCCCTGATCGACCTTGCGCAGGTCAACACCGCCGCAATGGCCAGCGCCATCAAGCGGTCGCCTTCAGTGCTGGGCGTCGAGAATGTCGACACCACGTACGTGATCCTCAACGCCTGGGAAGGTCAGCCGGCGATGTCGATCTATGTCTCGAATGACTTCCACGAGACCGGCTACTGGGTCTTCAGCCTCGCCGGCAAGGAGATCTTCCGCTACGCATTCGAGTGAGCATTGCCGCTCGACTCGTGCCAGCGGACGACGCTGTATGCCAGCAGGCCCCAGGCTGCCAGCGCAGAGGCCCAGAGGCCGAGCGCCGTCGCCCAGCCGTGCGCAGGGAGCTGAGGGCCGAAGCCGACGCTGAGGAAGGTGAACTCCGGGATCTTCGGGCTGTTCCACCAGATGAACCCGAGCGCCACGAGCCACACACCGCCGAGGAAGCTGAACAGAATTCGTGGCCACGTCGCGACGCCATACTTGGCCGCGGCGATGGCACGTCGCTCGAGTGGATCGAGGATCCGCTGAGCCCAGACATAGCGGCGCGCGAGCAGCGAGATGCCGGCGACGAGCACCAGTGTGCCGGGGCCGGGCGCGGGCATCAGGAAGATCCCGAGCGGGATCAAGATCCAGCCGACGATCTCCACACCGGTGCGGCGAAGCCACGACGCCACCGTGCTCCCGACGCCCATGGCTCAATGATGACAGCAGCCCCCCACATTTGAGATGGCGCAACCCCATGGCCCGGGAAACAATTGGCCCGTGAACCCTCTACGCATCAACCGCGCGTCAGCCCTGCTTGACCTCGCCGAAGAGACGCTCGGCCTGAAGCTGCCGATCCGCCTTCGGACCTGGGACGGCAGCGAGGCAGGTGTGCCCAGAGCGCCGGTCGTCGTGATCCGCAGCAAGCGCGCGCTGCGCCACATCATCTGGCAGCCCGGCGAGCTCGGCGTCGCACGGGCGTACGTCCAGGGCGATCTCGACATCGAGGGCGACCTCGCCGACGGCCTGCGGGCGATCTGGAATGCCGTACGCGACGCCCGCGTGGCTGACGCGACCGCCGGACGTCCCAAGATCGGGCCGAAGCAGGTCGCCAAGGGTGCCGCCCTGGCCCTGCGACTCGGCGCGATCGGACGCCGGCCGCCCAAGCCGCTGGCCGAGTCCAATCTGACCGGTGAGCTGCACAGCAAGGAGCGCGACCAGGCAGCGATCTCGCACCACTACGACCTGTCGAATGACTTCTACGAGCTGATCCTCGACCCCAACATGGCCTACTCCAGCGGCTTCCATCTGACGCCGGAGATGACCCTCGAAGAGGCGCAGACCGCCAAGCTCGAGCTGATCTGCCGCAAGCTCGCGCTCGAACCGGGGATGCGGGTCGTCGACATCGGGTCGGGCTGGGGTTCGCTGACCTTGTACGCCGCCGAGCACTACGGTGTCCACGTCACCGGCGTCACCCTGTCGTCGGAGCAGCGCGACTACGTCATGAAGAAGGCCGCCGAGCGAGGGCTCGAGGACCGGGTCAGCGTCAGCCTGCGCCACTTCCGCGACCTCGAGGCATCCGGCGTCGGCGACAACCAGATCGACGCGATCGCCTCGATCGAGATGGGCGAGCACGTCGGTGACAAGGAGTACGTCGTGTTCACCGAGTCGATCCACCGCTACCTCCGGCCGGGCGGACGCGTCCTGATCCAGCAGATGTCGCGCAGCAACGACGCTGTCGGCGACCGCCCCGGGGGTGGGCCGTTCATCGAGACGTACATCGCACCGGACATGCACATGAAGCCACTGGCCAAGACGATCGGCCTGATCGCCGGGGCCGGGCTGGAGATCCGGGACGTCCAGGCCATGCGTGAGCACTATCCGCAGACCGTGGCCGGCTGGGCCGACAACCTGGAGAGCAACTGGTCGACCGCGGTGGCCCTTATCGGCGAGGAGAACGCCCGGGTGTGGCGGCTCTACCTCGCCGGCGGTGCGCTGGCGTTCGAGGAGAACCGGATGGGCGTCGACCAGATCCTCGCGGTCAAGCCCAGTGTCAACGGTGTCAGCGGTATGCCGTCGTCGCCGCTATCTTGGCTCGCATGACCCCCAATGATCTTGGCCAGACCGGGACGACGCTTCTCGGAGGTCTCGGGGTGGTCATCGCGTTCATGGGCATCGGGCTCGCGATCGCTCAGCGCCAGAAGAAGCTCACGGTCGTCGACACGATGTGGGGCATCGGCTTCGTCCTGATCGCCGCCGAGACGGTGCTGGTCTCATCGGGCGGCGACGGGGACCCGGCGATCCACTGGATCCTGTTGGGAATGACGGCCGTATGGGGTCTGCGTCTCGCCTGGCACCTGCACCGCCGCAACTCCAAGTTGCCCGAAGACCCGCGCTACGCCGAGCTGGCCGAGGCCGACGGTCGGCCATTCGCGCAGGTGGCTCTCAACCGGGTGTTCCTCCCGCAGGGCATTGCGATGTTCCTGGTCGCCACGCCGATCATGGTGGGCGCCAACAACGAGGACATCGTGTGGTGGCTCGTCGGCCTCGGCCTCGCGGTCTTCACGCTTGGCAACGTGTTCGAAGGGGTCGGTGACGCCCAACTCGCGGACTTCAAGGCCGACCCCGCCAACAAGGGCAAGCTGATGGACCAGGGATTGTGGCGCTACACCCGCCACCCCAACTACTTCGGCGACGCCTGCGTATGGACCGGGGTCTGGATCGTCGCGGCCGGCTCCTGGGCCGGCGTCGCCACCGTGATCAGCCCGATCGCGATGACAGTGTTCCTCACCAAGGTCACCGGCGCAGCCCTCAACGAAAAGGGCATGAGGAAGAGCAAGCCCGGCTATGACGAGTACGTACGTCGTACCAGCGGATTCGTGCCGCTACCCCCGAAGAAGTAGCTCAGCTCGAGACGAAACTCAGCTTGATACGAATATGTGCGCGGCTGACTCCGAGTCGATCTCGGCGGTCTCGCCCTGTCGCGCGACAATCACGCCGTCGTGACCCTGCGACACCAGTACGTCATTGCCGGGCAGCACACCGACTCGGCGCAACACCGACATGACCTCGGTGTCGGTCTGCAGGGGTTCGCTGATGCGGCGCACGACGAGACGGAGCGGCTCGATCGATCCGCTGACGGCCTTGGTCATGGGCACGACTCCCTCGAGGAAGTCGGTGTCTCCAAGGGTTTCGCCGAGCTCTGACAGGCCGGGGATCGGATTGCCGTATGGGGACTCGCTCGGATGGTTGAGCAGCTCGACGAGGCGGCGCTCGACCTGCTCGGACATGACGTGTTCCCAGCGACAGGCTTCCTCGTGGACGTACTCGATCTCGAGGCCGATGATGTCGGTCAGCAGGCGCTCTGCCAGGCGGTGCTTGCGCATGACGCGGGTGGCGAGCTGGCGGCCCTTGGGCGAGAGCTCGAGGTGTCGATCACCCTTGACCGTTAGCAGACCGTCGCGCTCCATGCGGGCAACGGTCTGGCTGACGGTCGGTCCGCTCTGGTGGAGGCGCTCAGCGATGCGAGCGCGCAGCGGGACGATGCCCTCCTCCTCGAGCTCGTAGACCGTGCGGAGATACATCTCGGTGGTGTCGATCAGGTCGCTCACGCCGTTCCCTCCGTGGAAGAGCAAAGATACGGATGCAACGGCCTGAATCCAGCCTCGTTGTTCACTCGCTGGCGCTCGCTCATGCGTCCATTCTGTCGCATGGATCCACGAATCTCCTACCTGAGCGTCAGAACTGGGCTCCGTGGTCGGCATCGGGCAGGTAGTCGGCGTTGCCCAAGAACGTCGCGTCGTATCCCTCCAGGACGGACACCCGGACGACCTCCTTGATCTCCGAGGTGCAGGTGGCAACTCCGTGGTCGTTCGTCACTGCCTGACACACCGGCAGCACGAGGTGGTCACCCTCACGGATGGTCGTGAAGACCACTGGTTCGCCGGCGAGCGGACCTCCATCGAGTCCGGTGACGGTCGCCTTGACGACACCGATCTTTGCGTCGACGCCATCGCCGTTGATCGTTATCAGCTTCGCGGCCTCGACCGTGCTGGCTGCCCGATCGACATGGTGGACGTATTCGGCCGACGCGCTGTGTGCGAACGAGGTGTCGCCGGAGTACGTCGCGGTGACAGCGTGATCGCCACCGTGCAGGCCAGAGACCACCACGGATGCCTGTCGGCTGCCGTCCACAGTGCTCAACGGTGCCACTCCCAGCACCGTTGACCCCTCGCGGAACGTGACCGTGCCTGACGGCGATCCCGGAGCACCCGGCGTGCCGGTGACCGTCGAGGTGAACGTGACGTCATCACCGAACGTCGAGGATGCCGGCGTCAAAGAGATTCCGGTGACGGTTGATGCCTGACCGATGTCCTGCGACGTGGTTGATGTCTGGCCGTCGAAGTTGAAGTTGCCGACATACACCGCACGTATCGCGTGAGGTCCTGGAGCCAGCGTCGAGGTCACGAAGTCCGCCGCGGAGGTGTTTGCAGCAGATGCGGCAGCAAGGTTGCTTGCCCCCAGCAGCTTGGCACCCTCCCAGAACTGCACCACTCCAGAAGGTCGGCCGGTCGCCGGGGCGACCGCGGCAACCGTCGACGTGAACGTCACCGGCGCGCCGTAGTCCGCCGGAGTGGCCGAGGAGCCCAACGTCATCGTGGTCGCCGCCTTGACGACATCCAGTCCCGCGCCCTGGTCGAAGCCGCCGTTGCTTCCCACGAAGTGTCCGTCACCGCTGTACGTCGCCTTGACCTGGTAGGTCCCGGGCGACAGCGTCGCGAAGGCCGAGCTCGTCGCCTGGCCGTTGGCCACCATCACCGCGTTGCCAAGCTGAGCGCCGTTGATCGTGAATGTCACGGTTCCCAGCGGATCACCGGCGCCCGGAGCGACGGGAGAAACGTTGGCCGTGAAGGTGATCGCCTGGCCAGACTTCGCCGGGTTAGCCGACGAGGTGACAAGCGTGGACGTGTGTGCCCTCTCGACCTTCTGCGCGACGGATCCATTGCTGCCCTGGAAGGAGCCGTCGCCGTCGTACGTCGCCACGATCGCGTGCTGTGCCACGGACAGGTTCGACACCTGGATCGAGGCCTGCTCGTCAGTTGCGGAGCTCACCGGCGCGGTCCCCAGAACCTGCGAACCGTCCTTGAACGTGATCGTCCCGGCGGGCGATCCGGCACCCGGCGCGACAGGTGAGACCGTCGCGGTGAAGGTGACCGGCTGACCGAACACCGATGTCGGTGCCGAGCTCGCCACGGTGGTCTCCGTGGCCGCCTTGTTGACGGTCTGGGTTCGCGGTGCGGACGTGCTGGTGACGAAGTTGGTGTCACCGCTCAGATAGGTCGCCTTGATCGTGTGGTCGCCGACGGCAAGGCCGTTGAGCGTCGAATCGGCGGCGCCGTCCGTGAGGTCGACGTAGATGACGTTCGCGCCATCGTCGACATTGAACTTGATGGTTCCGACGGGGTGTCCGGTGGCCGGGCTCACCGGGGTGACCTCGGCGTGGACCGAGACCGACTGACCGAACACCGACGGGTTGGGCGAGGAGCTGACCGTCGTCGTGGTCGCGGCCGCGGCGACTGCCTGGTCGATCGACGTCGAGGAGCCGGCGAAGTCATCGTCACCGCTGTAGGTGGCGGTGATCTCGTGGGTGCCGGCGTCGAGGCTGGTCGTGCTCGAAGTCGCCGAGCCGTCCACGACGGCGACCGGGGAGCCGATCTGCTCGCCACCGGCAAAGAATGTCACGGTCCCGCTCGGGTCGCCCGCGCCATTGCCGGTCGGTGACACGTGGGCAGTGAATGTCAGTGGCTGGCCGGACACCGCGCTGGCGTCGGATGACGTGAGGCTGACGTGGGTCTGCGACTGGTCGACACCGTGGACGATCGTCGCGGAGTCGCTCGAGGCGAAGTCGCCATTGCCGTTGTAGGTCGCCACAACGTCGTGGTTGCCGGCATGCAATGAAGACGTCTGCAGCGTCGCGTGATCGCCGGTCATCGACACCGCGGTACCGACCGGGTTGCCGTCGATCGTGAACTGCACAGCGCCGCCGGGACCGCCCACTCCGGGCGCGACAACGGCGACGGTCGCGGTGAACGTCACCGTCTGGCCATGAGTCGTCGGGTTGATGTCCTGCACGAGCGACGTCGTGGTCTGGGCCTTGGCAACGTGCTGCGTGGTTGTCGTCGCGGTGCTGCCGAGGAAGCTCGCGTCACCGCTGTAGACCGCACCGACGGTGTGGTCGCCGGTGCTCAACGTGGACGTCGACGTGCTCGTCGCACTGCCGCTCGAGATGGCAACGGGTGCGCCGAAGTTCGAGCCATCCACGGTGAACTGCACCGTGCCGGTGTTCGGCGTGCCGGTTCCCTCGGCTGCGGTGAGGTGTGCCGTGAAGTGCGTCGCCTGACCGTGCACGACATCAGGTGGCGAATCCACGGTCGTCTTCGACGCCTGCTTCGTCACGGTGAACGCGGTGGGTGTCGAGGAGGCGACGAAGAACGTGTCGCCGGCGAAGCTCGCGGTGATGGTTGCGCTGCGCGGTGGTCCCGAAATCGGTAGGACCGCCGTCGCGACACCGCTCGAGTTGGTGGTGCCAGTCACCGAAGTACCGCCAGACAGGGCGAAGGTGACGGTCTTTCCGTTGATCCCTGCCGGCGACTTGTTCGGGTCGGTCAGCGTGGCCGTGGCCGTGGCCGAGGTCGTCGCCGCACCGGAAGTGGCCCCTGAGTACGCGATCGAGCTGATGTTCCTGATCGTCACCGGTTGGTTCGATATGACCGTGGTTGTCGAGCACCCGAGGCCCAGGAATCCGCTGTTCTTCATGATCCCGATGGTGCCGCGGACGGTGTAGCTGCCGTTCGGATAGTTGTGCGTGTCGATCGTGTCGGTGGTTCGCGCTCCCTCGCCGTCCCAGTGCTGGCTGAAGACCACGGTCCCACCGGAGTTGATCAGCTGGAGAGTCGTGGAGCCACTGCCGCTCGTCAGTGTGCAGTGGTTGATCGTCGAGTCGTCATACCCACCTGACTCGGAGAGGGTGGTGTTCCCGGTGAGGATCGCGCCACTTGCCGGCGCAGTCACGTTCGCGTTGGCAGTCTCGGCGAACACCAGGGTGAGTCCGAGCGCCGTGATGAGGGCAGTGAGGACAATGATCAGTCTGCGCACGGTGGTACTTCCTTCTCGGGAGAACATCATTGGAGGATCGCGCCGTGGGCCGACGAGCCCTCGAAGTTGGAAGTGCCGTTGAAGGTCGCCGTGTAGCCGCCGGCCAGAATCAGCTGCACCAGCTGACTGGAGGCGTTCACGCTGGCGACTCCATTGACGTCAGTCGTCGACGTCCCCACCGTCTTCGACCCGATCGTGAACGTGACTGGCACGCCGACCAGCGGGCCGAGCGATGAGCTGACCTTGACCTGCAGGCGGCCGAGGGGCAGACCGAGCGGGAGCACCTTCACGACTGCCGGTTCGGCTTTGACGGACGTCGCTCGCTTCGCGATGCTGATCGCCTTCAACGCCGAGTTGCTGCCCGCGAAGTTCGCCGTACCTGCATAGACCGCCTTGATCGAATGCGCGCCGGCCCCGAGATCATGGAGCACCACGTGCGCCGTGCCATTGCCTCCGCTCGCCGCGAGCGGCACGGTGGCCAGCGTGGTGCTGCCGTCCATGAAGTCGACCGATCCGGTCGGCGCACTGAGCCCGTTCTGGCTCGGGGCGACGGTCGCGGTCAGGTCGAGCGGATCGCCGTACATGCTCGTGGTCGGTGAGACTACGAGGCTCGTGGTGGTCCCGATCTTGGCGACCTTCTGGGTCAGCGTCGTCTGGTCCGACACGAAGTGCGCATCGCCGGAGTAGACCGCGGTGACCTGGTGGTCGCCCGGAGCCAGATCCGAGACAGCCGGGCTGACGGCGGCGCCGTCGTGAACCTCGACCGCGTCACCGAGATCGGCGCCATCGACACGGAACTGGACGAATCCGGTCGGTGTCGCGGTGCCGGCCTGCGCTGAGGCCACATGGGTCGTGAAGTGCACGGACTGGCCGTAGTCGCTGTTCGCGTCCGACGAGCCGAGGTCCAGTACGACCCCTGCGTCGGTCACTGTCTGGGTGATGATCGCGCCACTACCGGCATATCCGGCATCGGCCTGGAATGCGGCGATCACCGTGTGATCGCCGGGTTCCGGGGCCGCCAGCAGCGCGCTCGTCGCAATCCCGTCACCGCCGACCGTGACCGGGTCACCGATGTTGGTGCCGTCGACGGAGAACTGGACAGTCCCTGCCGGCGTGCTGCCGTTCTCGGCATTCACCTGTGCACTGAACGAGATCAGCCGACCGTACGTGGTGGGGTTCTCCGAGGAGCTGAGGTCCAGGCTCGTCGGCACGACGGCTGCGCCCTCGATGACCGAGTGGTTCACGCTTTCGCTCGCGCTGTCGCCGTAGTCGGAACTGCCGACGTAGCTGACCGTGATCGCATGGTCACCGGGCGGCAGATTGTCGACCGAGATGGACGCCTGACCGTCGGTACCCAATGAGGACGCCCCGATGTCAGAACCGTCCGCCGAGAAGGTCACATTGCCGGTCGGTGTGCCCGAGCCGGGTGCATTGGCCACGACCGTCGCCGTGATGGTGAACGGTGAGTTCTCGTTGGAGACCTCCGGCGAGGTGATCGCCGTGGTGGTCGTGTCTGCCTTGTTCACGTCCTGGGAGATCGAGTCGGTGTCGCCTTCGAAGCTCGAGGAACCGCTATAAACCGCCTTGACCGTGTGACCGCCGGCGTGCAGCGAGGTCACGGCATCGAATGTCGCGACGCCACCGGTCAGGGCCACTGGCGCGCCCACGTCGGCGCCGTCCACCTGGAGCTGGACGCTGCCGCTGGGCAAGCCGGCGCCAGGTGCGACCGGGCTGACCGAAGCGGTGAAGTCAACGCCCTCACCGGTGACGGTCGGCGACTTCGAGGACTGCAGATCGACGCTCACGGCCGCCTTGGAGACCACGACCGATTGTGGGCTCGAGGCACTGCTCCGGTACGTGTCGTCACCGGAGTACGTGGCCACGACCGCGATCGTGCCCACGGGGAGCGCGTCGGTCGCGAGGGTGACCTTGCCGTCACCGTCGAGGTCGGCCGAGCCGATCACGGTGGCGCCACGCTTGAAGGTCACGCTGCCGGTCGGAGTGGCTCCGCCGCCATTCGGCGTGACCGTCGCCGACAGGGTCACCGACTGTCCGAAGACGCTCGATGACGGCGCGGCCGATGCAGTTGTCGTGGTCGGCGCGCGTGACGGCGTCACCGCGAACGTCGAGTCCGTCGACGTGCTCGAGCTGAAGCCGGCACTGCCGCTGTAGATCGCCTGGACGGTGTGGTTGCCAATGCTGCTGGTCGAGAATGCCGCACTCGTCGCCGAGCCGCTCGCGACCGACACTGCGGCGCCGAAGTTCGTACCATCGATCGTGAATTGGACAGACCCGTCGGGTGTGCCCACGCCGGACTGGGTGGTCGTCACGTCTGCGGTGAACGTCACCGGGTCATTGATCTCCACGCTCGGGACTGAGGGCGAGACCGACGTGACGGTGCCGACCTTGCCGACGACGAACGCGGTCGAGGTGTCAGCGGCCTCCGATGTCGCCGACCCGGCGTAGTGGGCGCGGACGGTGGTGGTGCGCGCTGTGTCGCCGACCGGCAGATTTGCCGTGGCGATCCCGCTGCTGTTCGTGGTGGCGTCCACCGATGCGCCGCCATCGAGACTGAAGGTGACCGTGCGCCCGTTCACCGAGCTGCCCGCCAGGTTCGTCAGCTTTGCGCTCACGGACGCGTTGGTCGCGCGAGGTGCCGTGGTTGCCCCGGTGTACTCGAGGGTTGTGCAGTCCTTGGGGGTGACGACGAGAGTCGTGGCCGCGTTGACGCCGCCGCCCGAGACGTAGATGCCCCAGTTGCCGCGCGAACCATTCTTGGCCAGGCCGTCGCTCTCGGCGGGAGCGGTCAGGGTAGCCGCGTAGGCGCCGTTCGTGCCGGTGACTGTGTTCGCCGTGACCTGCTGGCCGGCGCTGATCTGGGACTTGTCGAGATAGATCGACACCGGTACGCCACTCGCGTTGCCGAGCTTGCCGGCCACGGTGACCTGGCCACCGGCGCAGGTCAGCGACGGGGTGGCAGTCGCGGTGAGCGAGGTGCTCGGCGCCGGGGTGGACGACGAGCTGAGGCTGCGGTCGATCGTCAGCGTCGCCGAGTCGAGCGGCAGCTGCAGGTGCTCCTGGGCGTCGTTCTTGCGGTCAGCCGACCACCAGATGTTGTCGACGGCGAGACCGTCGGGAGTGTTCGACTGGGCGCTGATCGCCTTAGTACTCAACGATCCGGCACCCACCGAGATGGTCTGGTTGGCGACGGTTGACGGTCCATCGAAGTCGAATGCGCCGTCGAAGGGGGACGAGCCGTTGGCCAGTGAGCTCGTGTAGCTGAACCCGCCCGTGTAGGCGAGCGACTCGTTGTTCTGCCAGGAGTCTCCGGCGTTGAGCGGGAAGTCACGGCTCCGCCAGCCGGGAGACGGCGTGAGCTGGAGGTTGATGTTGGCGTTGACGCCGATCGTGAAGATGCTGTATTTCGCCGAGCCGGCGAGTGTCTGGGCCTGGTTCTCCTGCAGGAGCGCCAGGTCGGACTTGCGGACGATTCGCGTACCGCTCACCGAGCCGGAGAAGCCCGACAGGTTGACGGTGCCGGTGCCCTCGATGACCGTGTGACCGCTGCCGCCGGTGATGTTGCCAGTGATGTTCAGCTGGTAGGCGTCCTGGCCACCAAACGTGGTCGAACCCGCGACGGTGTACGTGACGTTCTCGTTGATCGACGCGTCGGTGTCACTCGTCGAGTCGACATAGTGGAACACCGTCGCGTAGGTCCACGACCAGCCGTTCGACCACGCCGCGACATCGTCACCGGACGCCTGCGTGGCGGACGCTGAGGGCGCCAGACCGACGACCAGGCCACTGGCCACGAGAGCCAGGATGGCCACGACGGACCTTCGGGCAACCGAGCGACGGGCGCGCGTGGTGGCATGGCGGAGACGAACGGGTGGGAGTTTTGGCATCGGTCATCCAGTTCATAACGCGGCCCCGAACTCGCGAAGAAATCGTTCGCAGGAGTTGTATAGCAGTCCTGAGAGCACCAGGGGAATGGTTTCGGCGGACAATCATTTTGGGCCGGTTGACCGAAATTGGTCACAATCTCCAAGTTCTCAGGGAAAACGTCACTGTCACGATTCCGAAACAAATCGCCGAATTTTCCACCCACATCCACAATGGCTCCATGTCCCCTTCGATTCTTTGGTTTCGGCGGGACCTGCGGCTCAGCGACAATCCGGCCCTGAGCGCCGCGGTCGATGAGGGATCCGGGACCGTCGTGCCGCTGTACGTTGTCGACCCCGCCGAATGGGCCAGACTCGGCGGACCACAGAAGGCGTACCTGAGTGCCTCGCTCGATGCCCTCCGCCGACAGATCGGCGGCCTTCACGTACGGCACGGCAACCCGATCGATGTCGTTCCTGAGCTGGCGGCCAAGCTCGGCGCCAGGGTCCATGTGGCTGGCGACTCCGTACCGTATGCCGTGGCCCGGGACGCCGCCGTGGCTGAGCGATGCCACCTCACCGTCACGGGTTCGGCCTACGCCGTCTCGCCCGGACGCGTCGTCAAGGGCGACGGCACCCCATATCGGGTGTTCACACCGTTCTACGCCGCTTGGCTCGAGCACGGTTGGCGTGCGCCGTCCGAACCGGTCGCGGTCGACTGGGTGCTGCCTACCGGCGGAGAGGAGCTCCCCGCAGTCCGAACCCCGGCGGGCCTCCACCTTTCCGAATCCGGCGAAGCAGCCGCCCGGGAGCGTTGGCGCGCCTACGTGGCAGGCGACCTCGCCGGTTACGCCGCGACGCGCGACCTCCCCGGCGTCGACCGTACGTCCCGCATGTCGGCGGCCTTGGCGCACGGTGAAATCCATCCCCGGACCATGCTCGCCGACCTCGGTCCGGGCGATGACGCCTATCGGCGCGAGTTGGCGTTCCGCGAGTTCTACGCCGACGTCCTCCATCATCGCCCGGATTCGGCTTTCGGCTACTACAACCGATCGTTCGAGGCGATGCAGTACGACGAGCCCGGCGCCGACTTCGAGGCGTGGAAGCAGGGCCGCACGGGAATCCCGATCGTCGATGCCGGTATGCGTCAGCTGCTCGCCGAGGGTTGGATCCACAATCGCGTCCGGATGATCGTGGCGAGCTTCCTGGTCAAGGACCTGCACCTCGAATGGCAGTACGGGGCGCGGCACTTCCTCGACCTGCTCGTCGACGCCGATCTTGCGTCCAACCAACACGGCTGGCAATGGGTCGCCGGCTGCGGCACGGACGCGTCTCCATACTTCCGGATCTTCAACCCGACGACCCAGGGCAAGAAATTCGACCCCGATGGTGAGTACATACGCCGGTGGGTCTCCGAGATCGCGCACGTGCCGGCGAAGCACATCCACACGCCGTGGGAGCTCGACGAGCCACCGCCCGGATATCCACCGCCCTTGGTCGACCACGCGGAGGAGCGGCTGGAGTCGTTGCGCAGGTACGACGAGATCCGTCCTCGATAGGTTGGCGCCATGGTGACGATCGCGGCGCAGTTCAACGGGCCTGACAGCAGCGGCAATGGCGGATACGTCGCCGGGATGTTGGGTGGCGAGCTTGGCTCAGCCGGGCCGGCCACCTCGACGCTGCGCGTCCCGCCGCCGCTCAATGTGCCGCTGAGCTGGGAGCGCGACGCCGACGAGCTGCGGCTGCTCACCGCGGGCGGCGCTGTCGTGGGCACAGCCAAGCCCGGCGAGTTCGTACGAAAGGCTCCGCCGTGCCCGACTCCCGATCAGGCTGTCGAGGGACTCGCGGCCTATCCCGGATTCCACCACCACCCGTTCGACCGCTGCTTCACCTGTGGCACGCAGCGCGATCCCGGCGACGGGCTCCGGCTGTTCACCGGACCGATCGGCGACGGCCTCACCGCCGGACCGTGGACCGCACACGAAGCCTTCGCCGGCGAGGACGGCACGATCGACGTACCCGTCATGTGGGCCGCACTGGACTGCCCGGGCGGTTGGGCCGCCGACTTCACCCGCAACACGATCGTGTTGGGCCGGATGACCGCCGAGATCCTGCGCCGACCCGCGACGGGCGAACCGTGCCTCTCGGTGGGGCGCCTGCACGCCCAGGAGGGTCGCAAGTTCCTGACCGACACCGCGCTGTATACCGGGGACGGCGAGCTGCTGGGCCGGGCCGAGCAGACCTGGATCCTGATCGATCTCGCCGACTTCGGCTAGACCTCGTGCCGTAAGTTCTCCTGACGTGCCACGGCGATCCTTCACTCACCTGTTCGCCGACACCCGGCCGCTCCGCAACGAGCACTTCCGCCGCCTGTGGCTTGCCAACATCGTCACGGTGGTCGGTGCTCAGCTGACCGTCGTCGCCGTGCCGGCCCAGCTCTACGCGGACACCGGGTCCTCGGCGTATGTCGGGCTTGCCGGGGTCTTCGGCCTGGTGCCGCTGATCGTCTTCGGGTTGTACGGCGGAGCGCTCGCCGATGTCTTCGACCGCCGCACGCTGCTGGTCATCACGACGACCGGGCTGATCGTGACCAGCGGCCTGTTCTGGCTCCAGGCCGCCGCCGGCAACACGAATGTCTGGCTGCTGTTGTCGCTGTTCTCCCTGCAACAGGCGTTCTTCGCGGTCAACCAGCCGACTCGCAGCGCGATCCTGCCCAGGCTGATCGACCGCTCGTTGCTCCCGGCAGCCAACTCGCTCAACACGACCGTGCTGATGGCGGGCTCGATCGCCGGCCCCATGGTCGCGGGCGTGCTGATCCCAGTCATCGGCTTCCAGTGGATGTACCTCATCGACACGTTCACGCTGTTCGCGACACTGGGTGCCGTGATCCGGCTCCCGCCGCTCCGCGTTCTCGACGCCGCCACCGCGACCCCGGGCATTCGCGCGATCGCCGACGGTCTCGTCTACCTGCGCACCCAACCCGTACTGCTCATGTCCTTCCTCGTGGACCTCATCGCGATGGTGTTCGGCATGCCTCGCGCCCTGTTCCCCGAGATTGCGCACCTCAACTTCCACGGGCCAAACAACGGCGGGATCGTCTTCGCCCTGTTGTTTGCCGCGATACCGGCCGGCGCCGTGATCGGTGGAGTGTTCAGCGGCTGGGTGTCCCGTGTCGAGCGCCACGGTCTTGCCGTCGTTGTGTGCATCCTGTTCTGGGGGGCGGCCATGACGGGATTCGGCGTCGCCGTGTCGCTCGCCGACCGCTGGCAGACGCCCATGC
Organism: Aeromicrobium sp.; assembly: GCA_025965115.1. Taxonomy (GTDB): domain Bacteria; phylum Actinomycetota; class Actinomycetes; order Propionibacteriales; family Nocardioidaceae; genus Aeromicrobium. The sequence continues at coordinate 11,261 of JAOPXO010000050.1, read as the reverse complement.
TCCTCGCCGCGCTGCTGGCGCTCGTCATTGGTGGCGCAGCCGATACGGCCTCTGCGTCGTTCAGGTCCACGATGCTCCAGTCCGCTGCCGACGACGCCATGCGCGGTCGGTTGCAGGGCGTATTCACGGTGGTCGTGGCCGGCGGCCCACGCATCGCGGACACCCTCCACGGGACGACTGCCGCGGCAGTCGGTGCCTCCGCCACCGCGGCCGGGGGTGGCGTCCTGGTCATCATCGGAGTGGTCATCGCCACGCTCGCCGTGCCGTCGTTCGTGCGCTACCGGATCACCCGCTGACCTGGACCGGCTCCTTCGTCCTCGCCGACATCCCGAGAGCCGTGATCGCGGCGAGCAACAGCACTCCGGCCGAGACGGTCCACGTCTGCAGGAAGCCGTCTTGGGCGGCCACGCCCTGATCGGTGCCGACTATTGCGAACAGCATGCTGATGCCGATCACGAAGCCGATCTGGCGAGACATCGAGACGATGCCGCTGCCGGTCGCGGTCTGATCCGGTGCGAGGTCGCGAGTTCCGCCTGCCATCAGGTTGGGCAGCGCGAAGCCCACGCCGATTCCGCCGAGTGCCCACCCGGGGAGGTACGCACTCACGTACGCCGGGTGCGTACCCATCTGCGAGATGAGGAAGACGTTGCCGAGAGCACAGATGACGGAGCCGATCACCACCAGGCGTGCAGGTGTCATGTTCGGCAGCAACCGGTGGGTCAGCGCGGCGGTGACCGGCACCAGCGCAGGTCCGACGGCGATCGCGAAGCCCGTACGCATCGCCGAGTAGCCCCAGATCTGCTGGAGCCACAGAATGCCGACCAGCAGCTGCGCGGCGAAGGCGACGTTGAACGTCAGCATCGCCAGGTTGGCGTACCGGAACGACCGGACCCGCAGCAGCGCTGGATGGATCACCGGTGAGATGTGACGGCGCGACTGCCAGGTGAACAGCAGGGCGAGCAGAAGCGAGCCGGCGAACGAAAGCAGGGTTCGGCCGCTCCCCCAACCCCACTCTGGGCTCTTGACCAGGCCCAGTGCGAGCAGCGCGACTGAGCCGGCGAAGACCACGGCCCCGGCCAGATCGGGACGCTCGGCGTCATCATCGGGCTTGACCTCGCGGACCTCGGTCACCGCAAGCCAGAGCAGCACGACACCGACTGGGATGTTGATCAGGAAGACCCAGTGCCACGAGATCTGGGTCAGCACGCCGCCGACGGTTGGACCAAAGGCCGCCGCGAGCGCTCCGGTGGCGGCCCAGAGGCGTACGGCACCGACCCGCTTCTCGGGAGGTAGGGCCGCCATCAGGATGCTGAGACTGGTCGGGGTCATCGCCGCAGCACCTGCTGCCTGCAAGGTGCGGAAACCGACGAGCGACCACACGTCGCCGCTGGCCGCACAGGCCGCGCTGGCCAGCACGAACACCGCCAGGCCGGCCACGAAGAGTCGCTTGCGGCCATATCGATCGGCGAGTCGGCCGAATGGCACCAGCAGCGCGGCAAACACCACCGCGTACGCATTGAGCACCCAGCTCAGGTCGGCCGCACTCGGGCCGCCGGGCCGACCGATGCCGAGATCACGTCCGATGTCATCGAATGCCACGTTGACGACGAACAGATCAAGGCTCGACATGAAAGCGGCCCCGATCGAGACCAGGACGATGAGCCGGGTGCGCTGACTTGAGTTCTGCATAGTCAGAGACTCTAGAGGCTGACTATGTATTTGCCAAGTCAGAGGCGTATGCTCTCTTCCATGACCGTCCAGCTCTCCGGCCGCCTGGCCCGTTCCGATCGCCGTTCACCGGGCGACTTCTGTCCGATCGATCGCGCGATGCAGGTCGTGGGCACGCGCTCGGCGATGCTGATCATGCGCGAGGCCGCTTACGGCACCACCCGGTTCGACGACTTCGCCACCCGGGTCGGGATCACCGACGCGATCGCCGCCTCACGCCTCCGCGAGCTGGTCGACGCGGGCCTGCTCGAGCGCCGCCCCTATCGCGAGGAGGGCCAACGCACGCGCCAGGAGTACGTCCTGACCGACAGTGGCCACGACCTGATCCCGGCGCTCGTCGCGCTCGGCGCCTGGGGACGCAAGCACGCAGTTCGCCGCGGCACGCCGACCGTGACGCATGAAGGCTGCGGCGCCACGGTCGACGTCGTCATGCATTGCGCCGAGGGCCACACCGTCGACGAGGACCAGCTGCTCGTCACCGGGTGAAGTCACCCGACGCACGGCGCCCATACTGAGGCCATGAGCGAGCGCCAGCGAACGAATCATTGAGGCAGGGATGAGTCGTCCGACAAAGATTCGCAAGCAGCTCAGCATCGAGCAGGTCCAGCGTTGGGTCATCACGTTCCTGGTCACCGCTGTCTCGTTGTTCCCGCTCGGAGCGCTCGTCGCGGTAGGCCACACGATCGATGACAACGGTCGCACCTCAGATGCCACGATTCTGCTGTGCGTGATGGCGGTGATCGGCATCCTCGCGCTGATCGTCATCCGCCTCGTCCACCGCGTCCCGCCGTTGTCGCCGTGGGTCCTGTGCGGCGCGCTGCCGGCGATCGCAGCTGCATTCGTCGTCCTCTAGACACTCGGCCCGTCAGACAAACATGTCGCTGGTGAGCGGCGTGTACGCAGGGGCGCGGTGGCCGATTCCTGCGGCAAGTTCGAGCGATGTCACGTCCGGAGCCGCAGCCTCCGGTCGTACGCCCACGACGGCACGAATCAACAGCACCGGGATCACCGCCAGAGCGATCAGCACCACCAACAGCCAGGTGGCGCGACCGAGCGCGTCGGTCGTCACCGAGGTGAGCGTCGCGACGATCGAGCCGCCGCCGACGTAGGCCGCTGACCAGGTCGCCGAACCGGCGAGTGAGGCGGGAGCGAAGCGGCGATATTCCAGCCCGGAGGCGCCTGCGGCGGCCGGCGTGAGGGTGCGAATGATCGGTACGAGTCGGGTCAGGAAGACGGCGAGCCCTCCGCGACGATGCAGCAGAGCGGTCGCCCGGTCGTAGTGACTCACACCGAGGCGCCGCACCACCGTGGTCTCGCGGAGGGACTCGCCGAAGCGCCGGCCCAGAAGGTAGCCGACATGGTCGCCAAGCGTGGCGCCCACCATGACGGCGATGCCGAGCATCACCATCTCTGGCCCGGAGCGCATCGTCGCGGCCAGCACGACGATCGCGGTTTCACCGGGCAGCAGCATTCCGAGGCCGAGACCCGACTCGGCGAAGGCCAGACCGAGCCCGAGGGCGAGGGTCAGCGCGATACCAGTCATGCGTTGAGCGTGACGCCAGGACATGGCGCGGGGCGTCCCTCAGGGTGGATTCCGGGTGAACACCCGACGACACTCCCCGTGGCCGACCACCGCTGACCTGCACCGACTGGTCGGGATCAGGGCGCCAGGCGTTCACGAGTCCAGCCGTCGCCCCGGCGCTCGAATCGCAGTCGATCGTGCAGACGGTCCTCGCGGCCCTGCCAGAACTCGACCGACTCGAGCCCGAGCCGGTAGCCACCCCACACCGGAGGGCGTTCGACCCCAGTCCCCTCGAAGAGTCGCTCAACCTCGGCGACCCGCTCCTCCAACGCCTCTCGACCCTCGATCGGCTGCGACTGCGGTGATGCCACCGCGCCGATCTGTGCGCCCCGGGGCCGGGATGCGAAATAGGCATCGGAGTCGGCGCCGTCGAGGACGGACACCGGACCTTCGACACGCACCTGCCGCTGAAGTGGGTGCCACAACAGGACCGCGGCCGCACGTGGATTGGCGCCGAGCTCGAGACCCTTCCGGGAGTCGTAGTTCGTGAAGAACCTCAGACCGCCGGCATCGAACCCCTTGAGCAGCACGATGCGTACGGATGGCCGACCGTCGGGAGTCGCCGTGGCGAGGGCCATCGCATTGGGCTCATGCAGCTGGGAAGCCACCGCCTCATCGAGCCAGCGCCCGAACAATGCCAGTGGATCGTCGCCCGCCGCCGCCTCATCGAGGCCGGTACGCGCGTACTCGGATCGCATGTGCGCCAGATCCGGGGACTCCATGAGCCCACGCTAGCGGCGCAGGGCAGAATGCTGGGTATGACTGATGTGGAAGTGCACCACGGACTTGAAGGCGTCATCGCATTCGAGAGCGAGATTGCCGAACCTGACAAGGAAGGGTCCGCACTGCGCTATCGCGGTGTCGACATCGACGACCTCGTTGGCCGCGTGCCATTCGAGAAGATCTGGGGTCTGCTGGTCGACGGTTCGTACGAACCCGGCCTCCCCCCGGCTGAGCCGTTCCCGATCCCTGTTCACTCCGGCGACATTCGCGCCGACGTACAGTCCGCGATTGCGCTGACCGCTCCCGCCTGGGGCCTTCGTCAGACGTATGACATCGACGACGTCCAGGTACGTGAGGACCTTGCCCGCACCGCGGTCATGGTCCTTTCCTATGTCGCCCAGGCCGCGCGCGGAGTCGGCAAGCCGATGGTGCCGCAGGCAGAGATCGACAAGAACGACTCGATCATCGGCCGTATGCTCACCCGCTGGCGCGGCGAGGTCAACCCCGACCACGCCAAGGCGATCGATGCCTACCTCGTGTCGGCTGCCGAGCACGGCATGAACGCGTCGACCTTCACGGCTCGCGTGATCACCTCCACCGGTGCCGATGTCGCCGCGGCGCTCTCCGGAGCCGTCGGCGCGATGTCCGGCCCGCTGCACGGCGGCGCCCCGGCCCGCGTGCTCACCATGATCGAAGAGGTCGAAAAGACCGGCGACGCCACGGCGTACGTCAAGAAGGTCCTCGACAGCGGTGACCGCCTGATGGGCTTCGGCCACCGCGTCTACCGCGCCGAGGATCCTCGCGCCCGCACCCTTCGCCGTACCGCCCGGGAGCTCAACGCACCGCGCGCCGAGGTCGCCGAGGCGCTCGAGCAGGCCGCGCTGAAGGAGCTGCGCGAGCGGCGTCCCGATCGCGTGCTCGAGACCAATGTGGAGTTCTGGGCAGCGATCGTCCTCGACTACGCCGAGGTGCCGCCGCACATGTTCACCGCGATGTTCACATCGGCCCGCACCGCCGGCTGGAGTGCTCACATCCTCGAGCAGAAGCGCACCGGTCGGTTGATCCGCCCGTCCGCGATCTATGTCGGGCCGCCCTCCCGCCGAGCCGATGAGGTCGAGGGCTGGGACCCCAAGTGGGCAATCAGCTGACGCGAGTCACTGAGCGGCGGGCGGTGGTGTCATCGAGACGAACCACGCCTCTTGCACCCCGAGGAATATCAGCACGCTGAGCAGCAGCCCCTCCACCTCGATCGGCGCAAGATCGATTCCGATGTCGGAGATGACCCCGGGCCACAACGCGACGACAAGCACCAAGACGTACAGCGGGACACCCAGAAGGCCGAAAACCTTCGGCACGTACGTCGACGCCGAATGATGGGTCATCTCGCGCGCCAGCATCCCGATGCCGACTGCGCCCGCAACGCCGGCAATCGCAAAGGCGGACCTCCATACCTCCGACCGGTCTGGGGCGACCTGGGCCAGCAGGGAGACCGTCGCCGGGATCACGAACTGCAAAGACACGAAGTATGCCATGCGGTGGAAACCGGCGCTGGTGCTGCCGACGCTGATCCTGTCCTTGACGGCGACCCACCACAGGCCGAGCAAGGTGAAGTTGATTGCCGAGACCACTCCGTAGAACGCTGCCTGATCCATCCCGACACATTAGGGGGATCCGGCACTCGCTGACCAGACTCATCCGGACCAACTCGCCTATGCTGACGCCGTGATGTCGAAGGGGGTTGCCGTGCTTGCGGGCACGGTTGCGGTGGTGGTCGCGGTGAGCGTTGCGCTCGGCTTGTCGAGCCCGGATGGCTCGGTCGGCGGCACGTCCTCACCGTCCGCGACTGCCACGCACAAGACGACAGCGACACCGACGCCGAGCGCGACAACGACGAAACCGCCTGCTCCCAGCGCCGCACTCGCACCGCTCGCCGTCCGAGGCACATGGCCCGGTCATCCCAAGGCCGCGAACGTCCAGGATGGCAAGGTCAACTGGTGCCCCGCAGTCCGTGTGAGCGGCGCGTCCGAGGCCACACGCGTGTTCGGCGCGTCATCCGCCAAGGCCGGCGCGTGTGCGGCTGTGCGATTCGTGTTCGAGCAGCGCTACTCGCGGCTCGCGATCCCGCGCCGCTCCTACCGGGCGTCCGACTTCAATTTCGTACGCTCGGCGCTGACCTCGTCGACCGGCTCCGGCGTCTATCGGGCTCGGGTCAACGCATTCGTCAGCAACCCTGCCAACTCCACGGCGCGCGGAGCCCTCGGGATCGTCCTGTTCAGCGGGGCGGGCACCCCGGCGGGAGCCAAGCAAGCGTCCGCGGGCTTGGGCCGAGTCTTCTATGGCAAGGCGTTCACGACGAGGGGCTATGCGGACCGGGCAGCCTGGATCGATCCGGGATGGTCGACCGTCGCACTGGCTGTCGACCACGCCAGGTCGACACCGCGACTGGTGGCGACTCTCACGGCGACCGCGTCGATGCCAGTTTTCAACTCCAGCACCAGCCAGGACGAGATGATCACCGTGCCGACGAACGCGACATTCACCCTGGTCCGCAGCGGATCGAGCTGGAAGGTCGACACCTGGACCATCACCAGTCACTCGTCGAGCTTCGCTCCGCTCACCATCAAGAGGGGCTGACAAGAGTTCGCAGGTCCGGCCGTACCCCCGAACCGGCCGGCCCCGCTGCCGACGACGTTAACTGATCTTGGGCGAAAGGTGCAGTCTTGACTTTGCTCGCATATCTAGTTACTAAGAACTAGGTGGATCTAGTCCTTCTGAGTTACTTCCTCATCGGAGGGACGATCCCGTCGCGACGCGGGGACGCTCCCTAGTTCCCGCGTCGCATCCACTCTTCTGCCGCCTGATCAGCGCAATTGCACGAGTTCGGACAAGTCATCGTTCGGCAGCTCATCGACGACAGCGGTGACGTTGATTCCGAGCAGGTCGACCGCGGCGCCGTACTGCGACAGGAATGCCGTCTCCGATGCATCCTGGCCGGTCGCTATGCGCACCAGGCTGCTGCGTGGGGCGAGGGTGGTGGCGTCAAGGACATACCAACGCCCATCGAACCAGGCCTCGGCCACAGCATGGAAGTCCATCGGAAACAGACCCGGCGCGTAGACCGAGACCAGCCGGGCCGGCACGTCGAGTCCGCGCAGCAAGGCAATGACGAGATGGGCGTAGTCACGACAGACTCCCTGGCGCGCCAACATCGTCGCAACGGCGCCGTCGGTCGGCTGGCTCGTGCCCGGCACGTAGGACAGGTGCTCACCGACCCACGATGAGACACCGTCGAGCAGGGCCTTGCCGGTCAGCCCGGCGAACTCGTGGTTCGCGGTCGAGAACAAGGTGTCGGACTCCGCGTAGCGGCTCGGGCGCCGGTAGGTGATCACGTCCAGCTCGTGATTGGGCGCCGGGTCGGCCAGACCGTCGATGACAGCCTCGTAGTCCATCGTCATGGGGCCTTTGTGGCCGGTGATGCGGTGCAAGCGCGTGCCGTGGTCGCTGACCAACTCGGTCGGCTCCAGCTCAGTGCCGTTGGCGACGATCGAGAGGGTTTCGGACCTGACCGGGTTGCCTTGGGCGACGGCGACGGAGAATACGAGGTCAGCGGTGTCGTGAAGCTGAAGCTCGAGGTGGGCTGAGACGGTTCGCTTCACCACCCGATCGTTTCACACCTCGAAGGGCGCCGCTGACGAGCGACTTCGGTTGGTCCACCGGCGCTGATTTTCTCGGAGTGTGCCGTGGCGCGCGCGATTGCCTGTCCCGCTTCGCCCCACCTCCTTCGGCCGCCGTGGTGACACGTTGGGATGCCTATGGAACATTGAACGCACGCTCAGCACGAACTTTCTGGAGGCACAATGGGACAGCACGACGCAGAAGCCATCACGTTCAAACTTGGCGATGCGAAATCGTTCCCACATTCTCTTGCCGCAGAACACGAGCTGACTTTCACGCTCGTTGAATTCAGTGCAGCTAAGGACACTGCGACCTTCCAACTTCACAACCCGGAGGCAAAACACGACGAGATGGTCGGTGGCTTGATCTGGGACAACCTGGAAAGCGTTGAGAACAGCAATCGTTGGAGAGACAAACTCCATCTTCCCGAGAAGCCGATCCCGGTGGACACCTTCACACTGCCGGTCGCGTACATCCACGGAAAGCTCCACGAGAAGTTTCAGATCGGAGACCGCGTCTGGACGGTGTCCGAGATAGGCACCGACAGCGTCACGCTGACACCGGGGCACGACTACGAGGCACACACCCTGTTCAACGAGGTTGCAGAACTTCCATACAGCCCCGAGGCATCTGCCGTCGAGGAAGGGCTGGGGGAAATCGACAAGCGCCTTTAAGCGGCCACGCGGCCTACGACCTGATCAGGAGTCGTAGGCGGCGAGGATCTGATCGGCGGCCGTCGCGGCGGGGAGCTCGCCGGAAAGCACGGCTTCGCGTATTTCGGCACGCATCGCCGCGACCTTGGAGTCGGTGCGCAGTCGCTGGTCGAGCTCATCGCGTACGAGTGCCCAGGTGAAGTCGAGCTGCTGCTGGGCACGCTTGGACTTCAGGCCGCCCGGGCCGAGCGAGTCTCGGTGTTGCAGGATGCGGTCCCACACGGTGTCGATGTCGGTGCCCTCGAGCGCCGAGCAGGTCAGCACCGGCGGCACCCATTCCTTTGAACCGCCGAACACCAGGCGGAGCGCGCCGGCGAGATCCTTGGCGGCGGCCGTGGCCTCCTGGGCGCGGTCGCCGTCGGCCTTGTTGACCGCAACGACGTCGACGATCTCGAGGATGCCCTTCTTGATGCCCTGGAGCTGGTCACCGGAACGCGCCAGCGTGAGGAAACAGAACGTGTCGACCATGCCGGCCACGGTGATCTCGGACTGGCCGACGCCGACCGTCTCGATCAGCACGACATCGAAGCCGGCCGCTTCGAGCACGGTCATCGCCTGGTTGGTGGCTCGCGCGACTCCACCGAGGGTGCCGGCGCTCGGCGAGGGCCGGATGTACGCGTCGGGGTTGACCGACAGCCTGGCCATCCGGGTCTTGTCACCGAGGACGGATCCACCGGTACGTACGCTCGACGGGTCGACCGCGAGCACACCGACCCGATGACCCTCATCGACGAGGTAGGTGCCGAGCGCCTCGATGAATGTCGACTTACCGACACCGGGAACGCCGGAGATGCCGACGCGCACCGCACCTCCGGCATCGGGCGCCAGGATGCTGAGCAGCTCGCGGGCCTCCGCGCGATGGTCTGAGCGGCTGGATTCGACCAGCGTGATGGCCCGTGAGATCGCCGCACGCTTGCCGACGCGTACGTCATCGGCGAGGGCCGCGACGTCGACCACGGAGGTCAGGCCCCGCTCGCGAGGCTCTGTCGCAGCCGGTCGAGCAGGTCGAGTGCCGAGTCGGCGATGACGGTGCCGGGCAGGAACACCTCGGCGGCTCCCATCTCCTTCAACGTCTCGACGTCATCGGGTGGGATCACGCCGCCGATGACGACCATGATGTCGGGCCGGCCGAGTGCTTCGAGGCTCTGCTTGAGCGCCGGCAGGAGGGTCAGATGTCCTGCGGCCAGGCTTGATATGCCGACGATGTGCACATCGGCGTCGACGGCCTGTTGGGCGACCTCTTCGGGCGTGGAGAACAGCGGACCCACGTCAACGTCGAAGCCCATGTCGGCGAATGCCGTGACGATGACCTTCTGCCCGCGGTCGTGCCCGTCCTGACCCATCTTGGCGACCAGGATGCGGGGACGCCGACCCTCGGCCTTCTCGAATGCCTCGGTGGCTTCGACGACCTGGGCGACGTTGCCGGCCTCACCGGCTTCTGCGCGGTACACACCTGAGATCGTACGGATCACGGCTTGGTGGCGCCCGTAGACCTTCTCCAGCGCGTCGGAGATCTCGCCGACCGTGGCCTTGGCCCGTGCCGCATTAACCGCGAGGGTCAGCAGGTTGTCGTCCAAGTTGCCGTCACTCGTCGAGCCTCGCTCTGCGCTCTTGGTCAGAGCGGCGAGGGCGGCATCGACCTCGTCCTGGTTGCGCTCGGCCCGCAGTCTTTCGAGCTTGGCGATCTGCGAGGCATACACCGCCTTGTTGTCGACCTTCAGCACGTCAAGGGGGTCTTCGTCGGCAAGGCGGTATGTATTGACGCCGATGACCGCCTGCTGCCCCGAGTCGATACGGGCCTGGGTGCGGGCGGCGGCTTCCTCGATGCGCATCTTGGGGATGCCGGCCTCGATCGCCTTGGACATGCCGCCGGCCTTCTCAACCTCCTGGATGTGCGCCCAGGCACGGTTGGCGAGGTCGTGGGTCAGGCGCTCGACGTAGTAGGAGCCGCCCCACGGGTCGATGATGTCGGTCGTGCCGGACTCCTGCTGGAGCAGCAGCTGGGTGTTGCGGGCGATGCGGGCGCTGAAGTCGGTGGGCAGGGCGATCGCCTCGTCCAGCGCATTGGTGTGCAGCGACTGGGTATGTCCCTGGGTCGCGGCCATCGCCTCGATGCAGGTGCGGCCGACATTGTTGAAGACGTCCTGCGCGGTGAGGGACCAGCCCGAGGTCTGGCTGTGGGTGCGCAGGCTCAGTGACTTGGCGTTCTTGGGCTCGAAGTCGGCGACCAGCCTGGCCCACAGCGCGCGGGCGGCGCGGAGCTTGGCGATCTCCATGTAGAAGTTCATCCCAATCGCCCAGAAGAAGCTCAGCCGCGGGGCGAACGCATCGATGTCGAGGCCCACGTCGAGGCCGGCACGGATGTATTCGACGCCGTCGGCCAGCGTGTAGGCGAGCTCGAGGTCATTCGTGGCCCCGGCCTCCTGGATGTGATAGCCCGAGATCGAGATCGAGTTGAAGCGCGGCATCCTCTGCGCGGTGTAGGCGAAGATGTCGGAGATGATCCGCATCGACGGCGCAGGCGGGTAGATGTAGGTGTTGCGGACCATGAACTCTTTGAGGATGTCGTTCTGGATCGTGCCCGACAGCTTCTCGGGCGGCACGCCCTGCTCCTCGGCCGCGACGATGTAGAGCGCCAGCACCGGCAGAACGGCGCCGTTCATCGTCATCGAGACGCTCATCTCGTCGAGCGGGATGCCCTCGAAGAGCTTGCGGGTGTCATAGATCGAGTCGATCGCAACCCCGGCCATACCGACGTCTCCGACGACGCGCGGGTTGTCGGAGTCGTAGCCGCGGTGGGTCGCCAGGTCGAAGGCGACGCTCAGGCCCTTCTGGCCGGC
>JAOPXO010000027.1 GCA_025965115.1 Aeromicrobium sp. | reverse complement strand
CTCAGCCCAAGGCCGATTCAGCCGACGAGTCGAAGGCGCCGGAAGCAAAGGCCCCCGAGGTCAAGGCGCCCGACGACAAGCCCGCGGAGACCAAGGCCGCGGACGCCGCCGACGCCGAATCGACCAGCTGACCGGTCAGCGCGGCACGTCCTTGAAGGCCGCCACCGTGCGGTCGGCATAGGCCGAGGAATCAGCCCGTTCCATCGGGCCGTCCCACGTGCTCGGCAGCGGCACGGCGACCTGTGGCGCGAGCTTCCGGGTTACCTCGTCGAGCACGCGCTCGGAGTCGCCGACCCACAGGTGCTTGGCGCCATCGACGGCGATGACCTCCGCCTGTGGGATCGCCGCGAAGCGCTCGCGTGCCTCGGTAGGTTGCAGGTAGTCGTCGAACTCAGGGATCAGGGCCGTCACGGGCTTGCCCGAGTCAGCCCAGGCCTTGAGCTGCTCCGGCTGCGAGTAGCGCAGCGGGGGCGACAGCAGCACTGCACCCTCGACCGACGGCTCGAGGCCATACATCAGCACGAGATCGGTGCCGAAGGACCAGCCGACGAGCCACAGGTGAGGGAGCTCGACGAATTCCGCATACTCCACGGCCGCCGCGATGTCGTACTGCTCCCCCACTGCTCCATCGAAAGTGCCCTCGCTGGTCCCCTGCAAGCTCGAGGTGCCGCGGGTGTTGAAGCGCAGCACGGCGATGCCGGCGAGGGCCGGAAGGCGATAGGACGCCTTGCGGAACAGGTGGCTGTCCATCATTCCGCCATGGGTAGGTAGCGGGTGCAGGCAGATCATGGTTGCGACCGGTGGCCGATCCAGCGGCAGGGCCAGCTCGCCCACGAGCGTCAGTCCGTCGGCCGTCTCAAGCGTGATCGCCTCACGGCGAGCTGGCAGCACCGAGTTGCCGCGGATCTTCTCAGTCATGTCTGCATCTTCCGTCAGTGCCGTCGTGCCCAGCAGGCAGTGTGCCAGTGCCTGCGCTCTTCCATCGCCGAGGCACTGAGCAACGGTCGCTCTACCGGCCAGATCACCAGGTGGGGCGTTGCCGGTCGGATCAGCTGGTCACAGCCAGGACACCGGTAGTCCTTCGTCGAGGTCGCGCCGGTGATCGGACGGACATACCAGGAGCCGTCCTTTCGCACATCCACCCGCTCAGCCACGGAGCGCTGGCCGGTCGTCCGGCGCGGAGCGATTCGACGGCGGGACATGGTCCCATCGTACGTTCGCGTGCCTTGCCGTCTCGTCGCGAATGCGTGGTCAGACGCAGTAGCTGCGAATCCAGCCCTCACGCGCTGACGACGCAGCGATCGCCTCATCGAAGCTGAGCACTCGCACCTTCGACTCGCCGAGTCGCTGGAACAGGATCGTGTCGGTCAGAGCAGGCTTCTCACCGCACACCCGGCCCGCCGACTGCTGCGACGCGATGGCGGCGGTGAGTGCCGGATTGGCGTCGGCCGTCCGCATCACCAAGGACTGGTGGGTCGCGCCATAGTTGCTCGCGAATGACTGCAGGGCCACGAAGCCGACGAGCAGAGCCACCGCGAACGTCAACGCTGCGATGCGCACCAGGCGAGCCGCTGAGACGACGTACGACGTGCTGATCATCACCGCTCCTGTCGGCTCGTTCCCTCGGACAGAGCAACGACAGTGGCGACACAGAAGTTATCCGTGACGAAGGAATACTTCGACACATAGGCGGCAATTCCGCGGAGTTTGGCGCTCCGGGCTCAGTACGTGTGGAAGCCTGCGCCGGTCTTGCGGCCCAGCTTGCCCTCGGCGACCAGGCGTACGAGGGTCGGCGCGGGCAGCCAGTCAGCATGCCCAAATGTCGCCACCAGGGTCTCCTGGATCGCCAGCGAGACGTCATTGCCCACCACGTCGAGGAGCTGGAATGGCCCCATCGGCAGCTTGGCCGCCTTCATGGCGTCGTCGATCTCCTCAAGCGTGCCGCCGCCGGCTTCGTGCAGCTTGACCGCGTCGTTGAGATAGGGGAACAGCAGTGCGTTGACGATGAAGCCGGCGCGATCGCCACAGGAGACGGGATGCTTGCCGGTCGACAGGCACAGCGCTCGCACGGTCTCGGCAACCTCGGGCGACGTCTCATCGGCCGACACGACTTCGACCAGCTTCATGCTCCGCGCCGGGGTGACGTAGTGCCTGCCGATGACGTCCTGCGGGCGCGAGGTGGCCGCGGCGCAGTCGTTGATCGAGAGCGAGGACGTCGTCGTGGCCAGGATCGCGCCGGCCTTGCAGATGCGGTCGAGATCGCGGAACAGCTCGAGCTTGATGTCGAGGTCCTCGGCAATCGCCTCGACCACGATGTCGGCATCGGCCAACGCACCACGCGAGGTCGATCCGCTCAGCCGCGCAAGGATGCTCGACTTGCCGTCCTCGTCGAGCTTGTCGCGCGAGATGGCCTTGTCGAGGCTCTTGGTGATCGTCGCGAGCACCCCCGCGACCTTGTCCTCGCCGCGTCCGACATACACGACGTCGTAGCCCGCCTTGGCGAAGACCTCAACGATGCCCGACGCCATCGTGCCGGTGCCGACCACGCCGACCGTCGAGATCTCATGGCGGAGCTGGGGTTCGCCGTCATCGTCTGCGCCGACTGCCTCGGCGAAGGTTGTGCCGCCGGCCGCCATCTCGGTCAGGATGCTGACCGGCTCGTGGAGCTCGTCGCCGGTCTCGACGTACAACTTCTCCAGGCCGGAGGCGACAGTCGTCGCACCTATCGCGTCGATCAGGGCGAGGGGCCCGATCGGATATCCGCAGCCGAAGCGCATGGACGCGTCGATGTCGTCGCGGGTCGCGTAGCCGCTCTCGTACATCGTGGCGGCGTGGTTGAGGTACGGCAGGAGCAATGTGCGGGCGGTCTGCGCAGCCTGGTCGCTGCCGGCCAGCTGGTCGACGATTTCCTGCATGGCTACTCCTCAGTAATAAATGGGTCGTGTCAGACTAACGTGACGGTGCCGCTGTCCACATGGGAGAACGATGAAACTGCGTATGACGATGGCCACAAGCCTCGCGGCCGTGGCACTGAGCACGCTCAGCGGGTGCGGCAAATCGTCCGACAACACGCCCGAACCAGCGCCCAATGCCGGCACGAGCTCATCGGCCACCACGCCGACACCATCGCCGTCCAGCACGACGATCTCCACGGCCCTGGATCTCCTCGGCGACTGGCACGACACGGCAGCCAAGTGGACGATGCACTTCCACAAGGACGGCACCTTTGTCGAGGACTTCCAGGGCGTGACCGACTTCCGGGTCGGCACCTACAAGCTCGACGGCGACACGATCTCGTTGATCGGCGACGACGGCAACACCGATCAGGGCACCGTCAAGGACGACACCCTGGTGTTTCGCCTCGGCACCTTGACCAAGATCTGACGTGCGGCTCGTCATCGCGCGGTGCCAGGTCGACTACGCCGGTCGGCTCGCGGCCCATCTCCCACTGGCGACTCGCCTGATCATGGTCAAGAACGATGGCTCGGTGCTGATCCACTCCGACGGCGGCTCCTACAAGCCGCTCAACTGGATGAGTCCCCCGTGCACGCTGCGCGAGGGCGTCGCAGACGACGGCGTCACCGAGTGGACGGTCACCGCCGGCAAGACCGACGACACCCTGCGCATACGCATCGAAGAGGTCATCCACGACACCGCGTACGAGCTCGGCGTCGATCCAGGGCTGCAGAAGGATGGCGTCGAGAAGCATCTGCAAGAGCTGCTCGCCGAGCACACCATGGCGCTCGGCGATGGCATGAGTCTCGTACGTCGAGAGTTCATGACCGCGATCGGACCGGTCGACCTGCTCTGCAAGGACGCCGGCGGCGGCTCTGTCGCGGTCGAGATCAAGCGTCGCGGCGATATCGACGGTGTCGAGCAGCTCACCCGCTATCTCGAGCTGATGAACCGCGATCCCGGGCTCCGGCCCGTACGCGGCATCTTCGCTGCTCAGGAGATCAAGCCGCAGGCTCGCACCCTGGCCACCGATCGCGGTATCGAGTGCGTCGTCGTCGACTATGACGCCCTCCGCGGCATCGACGACCCCAGCCTCCGGTTGTTCTAGCTACTGCATCGGGACGTTGAAGAACGTCGTGCCGAGCTTCTCCCAGCGGTCGGTCTCGCAGCCGTTCGTACGTTTGAAGGTCGCGTTGACGTGCTTGCCTTCGTACGAGCCCCGAACCGACGCCGTCTGCGGACCGCCGTAGAGCATCGAACACACCTGACTCTTGGGCACAGGCTTGAACACCTCTGCCCCCGCCTTCTTGAGGGCGGCGCACGCCTGGGCTGGTTGAGGGTTGTTGCCCCCGGCCGGGTCGCAGGTGAGGGTGGTGACCTTCGGGTCCACTCCTTCATCCGAGACCAAGGTGATCGTGAGACTGGTCTTGGGCACATCGCCAGAAGCCGAGGACGACGGTTCACTCTTGCCGCAACCCGCAATGGTCACCAGGAGCGCGGCGACCGCGATCGCAGTGGCGAATCTATGCACCGGCGATCGTCGGGGCGGTGGGATCGTCACCAACACCAGAGTCTTCGCGGGCGATCCAGTCCTCGATGCGTTCGTAGTCATCCTTGGAGCGTGTCACGACCGCGAGCAGATCGCTCATCTTGGCGACTTCTTCGACCTGTTCCTTGATGAACCACTGCATGAACTGGTCGGACGCGAAGTCATTGGCATCGCGGGCGATGCGGGTGAGCTCGTTGATCTGGTCGGTGACGCGCTTCTCCTGCGCGAGCGCAGCCTCGACCGGCTCGACGACATTGGCGAAATCGGATCGGGGAGCATCGAGCGCGGGGATCGTCACTGAGTGGTCGGCGTCCAGGAGGTAACGCACCATCATCATCGCGTGGTCACGCTCCTCGAGCGCCTGCTGATAGAACAACGCTGCCATGCGCGGCATCGTCAAGGCATCGAAGTACGTCGCGATGGCGATGTACTGCTGGTGCGCGCCAAACTCGTTGCCGAGCTGCTCGTTGAGCCGTGCGACGAAGGCTGGTGCCGCCATGGTCGATCCCCTTAGCGCTCTGGTAAGGCGAGGCTCACCTCACCCTGATATCGTATCGGTGTGCCTCGGACACCCAAGAAGAAGTGTTGCAGCAGCAAACCTGCGTGCAAACGGTGCCCGATCCAGATGATGGCGAAGGGCAAACTTCCCGAGGGCTACACGGTCAAGAAGCGCAAGCTGGTCAAGGTCAAGAAGAAGGACCGCGTCCGCGTCAAGGTCGCGGCCTGATTGTCGCGGCGGCCACCTGTTGCGCGGTGGGACCGGGTCGTACCGTTGTCGTCATGACTGAACTCTCTGACCGCGCACAGACCCTTCTTGCCCTGCACACCGATCCGAAGCTGCTCAAGGTTGTCAACGTATGGGACGCCATCAGCGCCCGCGTCGTCTCCGAGGTCGAGGGCGTGACCGCCCTGGCGACCGCGAGCCACTCGATCGCGGCGGCGTACGGATATGCCGACGGCGAGAACATCCCCGTCGAGCTCATGATCGAGGCCGTCGGAGGCATCGTCGCCGCCACCGACCTGCCCGTGACGGCCGACCTCGAGGCCGGCTACGGCAACCCGCGTGACACAACGCTCAGGGCGATCGGGGTCGGCGTCGTCGGCGCCAACCTCGAGGACCAGATGAAGCCGATCCACGAGGCCGTCGCCGCGGTCGAAGCCGTCCTCGACGCCGGGCAGCAGGAAGGCATCGACTTCGTGCTCAACGCGCGCACGGATGCGTTCCTCAAGGCCGGCGACAAGCCCCACGCCGAGGTGCTCGCGGATGCCATCGAGCGCGGACGGCAATACCTTGCGACGGGTGCGCCGGTGGTGTTCGTGCCCGGCAAGGTGTCCGAGGACGACATCAAGGCATTCGTCGACGCCTGGGGACCGCAGAAGCTCACGCTGATCGGCGCACCCGGCTCGGTGCCGCTGGCGCGCATGGAGGAGCTCGGAGTCGCCCGCGTCTCGTACGGACCGTTCAGCCAGTCCGTTGCCCTCATGGCGCTGCAGGACCTGACGACCGACATCATCGCCGGTGGTGGCCTGCCGTCGGACTTCCGCCTCCTGAACTGACGACCGCCTGGGTTCACGCAGATCTGAACCACGGACCCGCCGCCTTCGTATTCACCTTGTGAGGCCTTGTCACGACGAGGCGATCCCAACGGAGAATGGAGAAGGTCATGAAGCTGCGATTTCTGACTGCGCTAGCGGTGCTGGTCTCGGCATTGGTTCACCTGAAGCTTTGGAAGGACGTGTTCCGGCACACCGACACCGTCGGCCCCGCCATGTTGCTCAACTTCTTCGGTGGCGTGGTGATCGCGGTGCTGCTGATCTCGTGGAAGCACTGGATTCCGCTCCTGCTTGCTGTCGCATTCGGCGTGGCCACGCTCGGATCATTCATCATCGCCACCACCTCCGGGCTGTACGGCGTGCACGAGAAGTGGACCGGCTGGGAGGTCTTCACGGCCGCCGCGGTCGAGATCATCGCGATCATCGTGGGTGGCGCACTCCTGCTTCGTGAACGCCCGAAGCAGACGTCACGCGTTTGACGTTGTTCCCGTAGGCCGCAAAGAATCGGTCGCGGAAGGTGTCCATCCGCCAGACCGGTGCTTCAGGGCTCGGCTTCATACCGGCCTGCCATCCCCAGTCCGAGATCTGATCCATCACGGCTGGGTCATGGGCGATGATCGAGATCGGCACGTCGTGGCCTGCCGCGGAACCCGAGACGTACGAATGCGGTTGGTGATCGCCGACCACGATGAGGACCAGGTTGGGGTCTGGATATGTCTTCACGAAGCTGAACAGCGAGTTCAGCGTGTATTCGATTGACTGCCCGTAGAGGGAGCGCACCTTGTCCGCGTCCCTGAATGCGACATCCGGAGACAGACCCTGCGCGGGCATGTCGTCGAAGACCGAGCCGTCGCCGACCTGGTTCCAGGGCACGAGGTGGGGAAGCGGGGTCCACGGGTGATGGCTCGACACCAGATCGATCTCGGCCATGATCGGGGGGCGGTCGGTCTTCGCGAGCTCCTGGCGCTCGAAGGCCGACAGGACGTACTGATCGGGCATCGGCGCATAGCTGAACTTCGGGCCTCGATAGCCGACGTTCCTGGAGTCGTAGAGCTTGTCGAAGTGGTAGAACTTCGATCCCTCCGGCCAGTCGGTGGTGTTGGCCGGCACGTCGAAGACGGTCCGCCAGCCCGCCTGTCCGAAGGCGTCCGTGAGGGTCAACCTGTTGCGGGTGAAGAGCTGGTCATAGCGCTGCTGGCTGTGGACCCACA
>JAOPXO010000020.1 GCA_025965115.1 Aeromicrobium sp. | reverse complement strand
TGATCCAGATCGTCGGCAAGCGCGTGATCCAGCAATGGGACTTCACCTTGTCCCGCGGCGACCGCGGGCTCCGCATCGAGCGCGGTCTGCTGTCGCGGACGTCCCAGACCATCCCATACGACCGGGTTCAGGGCATCGCCGTGAAGGAACCTTTCGTCTGGCGGCGGCTCGGCTGGCAGCGGCTCGAGGTCGACGTCGCGGGCTACGCCTCACAGGGAGGCGACGAGAAGGGCACCAACTCGAGCTCGACACTCCTGCCGATCAGTGATCGCCCCCTGGCGGACGCGATCATGGCCGAGCTCCTGCCCGGTGCAAACTCCCTGATCGACGGGCGCACGTATGCCTCGCCGAGATCGTGGATCTTCGCGCCGATCGGATTCCGCTACCGCTGGATTGCGGCCAACCCACAGACCTTCGTCGCGAGCGAGGGCTGGATCGAGCGGACCACGAGCATCGTGCCGCACCACAAGACCCAGTCGGTGGAGCTGAAGCAGGGGCCACTCCAGCGCTGGCGCCGGGTCGCCACCGTCGAAGTGCACTCACCCAAGGGTCCGGTCGACGCCGACGGGCGCCACCTCGAACAGGCCGCCGCCCGGGCCATACTCATCGCCCAGCTCGATCGCGCTAGGGCTGCCCGCTCCTAGCCGCCGGAGGTGGGGTCTTCGGCGGCCGCGTCGAGCGGTGCGGTGATCTCGCGGGAGTCGAGCCAGCCATCCGGGACCGACACCTTCTTGGGGGTGCCCTGGCGCCCACGAGGCGTGCCGAGCTCGGCCATCGGATAGGCCTCGGTCGGGTCCAGTCGACCCAGCAGCTCGTCGAGGGCGGCGTACGACGACACCATGCCGAGCCGACTGCGTACGTCCTTGCCGGCCGCAAATCCCTTGAGATACCACGCGATGTGCTTGCGGAACTCGATGCAGCCGCGCTCCTCGCCCATCAGGTTGCCGAGCAGCTCGGCGTGCCGCCGCATCACGGCAGCAACCTCTCCGAGGGTCGGCAGCTCCAGAACGATGTCGCCGCTGAAGGCCGCGGCGAGATCGCGGAACAACCACGGCCGGCCGAGACATCCACGGCCGACAACAACGCCGTCGACCCCGGTCTCCTCGATCATCCGGAGCGCGTCGTCGGCTTCCCAGATGTCGCCATTGCCGAGCACCGGGATGTCGACGGCGTCCTTGAGCTGGGCGATCGCATCCCAGTCGGCACGGCCCGAATAGTGCTGCACCGCCGTGCGTCCGTGCAGCGCAATCGCCGCACAGCCCGCATCCTGCGCGATGCGCCCTGCATCGAGGTAGGTCAGGTGCGCGTCATCGATGCCCTTGCGGGTCTTCATCGTGACGGGCACGCCATGCGGTGCCGCGGCCTTGACCGCGGCGGTCAGGATCTCGCCGAGCAGGGTGGACTTCCAGGGCAGCGCCGCTCCCCCACCCTTGCGGGTCACCTTGGGGACCGGGCAGCCGAAGTTGAGGTCGACGTGGTCGACACCATGCTCAGCGCACAGGATCTCGACGGCCCGCCCGACGTGCACGGGGTCGATGCCATAGAGCTGCACCGAACGAACCGTCTCGTTGGGGGCAAACGTGAGCATCGCGAGACTGGTCTTGTCACCCTCGACGATGCCGCGCGACGTGATCATCTCGCACACATACAGCCCGGCGCCTTGCTCGGCGCAGAGCTGGCGGAATGCCGCATTCGTGACCCCAGCCATCGGTGCAAGCACGACCGGCGTCGCGACCTCGAGGTCGCCGAGGCGCAGCGGACGCGGCAGCGTGGCGGTGGACATGGATCCATTCTCCCAGACCCGGACTGCGGGGCGGATCAGTGCGGCAGGAGCCAGCCGTTGTCGATCGCGACGCGTACGGCCTCGGCCCGCGTGCGGGCGCCGGTCTTGCCGATCGCGCTCGACAGGTGATTGCGCACAGTGCCCTCCGACAGGAACAGCGTGCCGGCGATGTCCGCAACGGTGCCCCCGGCGCGGGCAGCCTGCAGCACCTCGCTCTCGCGATCGGTGAGCGGCGAGTCGCCCTGGGTCAGCGACTCGGCGGCAAGGGTCGGGTCAACGACGCGAAGCCCGCTGTGTACGCGACGCACCGCATCGGCGAGCTGACGAGCGGGGGTGTCCTTGACGACGAACCCACTCGCACCGGCCGACATCGCCTTCTTGAGGTAGCCGGGGCGACCGAATGTCGTGACCATCAGCACCTGACAGCTCGGCATGGCCTGCTTGAGCAGGCGAGCGGCGGCAAGTCCGTCGATGCCTGGCATCTCCACGTCGAGCAGCGCAACGTCAGGACGGTGCTCGAGAGCGGCCGGCACCACTTCGTCACCGCGGGACACCTCGGCGACGACGTCCAGGTCGTCCTCGAGCTCAAGAAGCGCCGCAAGCGCACCGCGTACGAGCGCCTGATCGTCGGCGATGAGAAGTCTGATCGTCACGCCGGCACCGTCACCGTCAGGGCGAAGCCCTTTTCGCCGGTGCCCGAGCTGGTCGTCACGGTCGCACCGACGAGGCGGGCGCGCTGGCGCAGACCCTCAAGTCCATTGCCGCTGCCGTTGTCTGGGCATGGGCCACGGCCGTCATCGCTCACCCGGATGCTCTCAGCGTCGAGCTCGACCGTGCACTCGGTTGCCTGACTGTGTCGGATGACGTTGGTGACGCCCTCGCGCAATGTCCATGCGAACAGTTCTCTCCACCGCGACGGCACCTCGTCGGCGACGGTCGGCAGCGACGGCTGGATTCCGGCCGACTCCAGCGCCATCCGGGCGGAGGCGATCTCGCCGGGCAGCGAGATGCCCCGGATCCCGTGCGCCGTCGAACGTACGTCCGCGAGTGCGTCGCGAGTGAGCCGCTGCAGGTCGGCGAGCTCGGCGCGTACGCGTTCGATGTCGGTGTCGAGCAGTCGCTCGGCCAGCTCGGCCTTGACCGAGATGACGGTCAGCGAGTGGCCGAGGATGTCGTGGAGGTCGCGGGCGATGCGCGCGCGCTCCTCCTCGACGGCCAGCTCGGACAGATCCCGCTCGGCCAACATGAGCTTGGCCTGGCGCTGCCACGCCAGCCGGAACGAATAGACCGCCGCGGAAGCCAGCAGCACCGCGAAGTTGTTGCCGTGCGTCGACCACCCGTCGATCCAGTGAGCAGCCGCCGTGATGCTGGCGAACAGCACGACCACGACGGTGAACGACTGCCACTTGGGCAGAACTGCCATCGCGAGGGCTGCAATGAACACCAGACACGTCAGCGCCTGATCACCCGCGCCGGGCACGACGACCCAGAAGCAGACCAGCAGCACCGAGATGTACACCCATGCGAGGACGTACTGGTGGTCCATGTGGAATTCCGGGATCCGACTGAGCCCGTGCAGGTAGACCACGACGAACACGGCCAACGCAGCCATGCCGCCCCACCGCACCAGGGCACTGTTGCCGTCGTCGAACAGCCTGCCCAGCGGGTTGCCGAGGAAGAACAGCCAGATGCCAGCCCCGAGGAGGCGCCCGAATCGGGCACGATCCTCAGGACCGGCTTGACGGTTCGCGGGACCGCCGAACGGCACGCGCCGGAAGGCGTCCGAGTCGGAGGTCATGGGGTCTAGGCTAGTCATCAGACTCGCTGCGTGTCCTTGCTCATTCGCCAGGCGGCGCCGCCGACGAAGATCGCCGTCCAGACCGCAATGTTCACCGCCGCAAGCCCGACATTGCCGTCGGAACCGAACGGGGATCGGGACAGGATGCCCACGCCGTACGCCGGGGTGAACTTCGCGAACTCTTGGAATCCGTGGCTGAAGTTGTCGAGCGGCGTGAACAGGCCGCCGGCGAGAGCCAGGATGGCGAGCGAGGGGCCGAGCAGCTGCATGACATTCTCACTCGGCAACAGGTAGCCCATGAACAGCCCGAAGGCGGCGAAGACGAGCGTGCATCCCCAACCGATCAGCCCGCAGGCCAGGAGTCGCCCGAAGGGCAGATCCGCGCCGCGCAGGTTGCCGACCACGAAGACCGCCACGATCGCGACGGCTCCCATCGTCATGGCGACCAACACCTTGATGGCGACGTAGGCGACCGGCTTCAACGGCGTCAGTCGGAGCTGTCGGCTCCAACCGAGTGCGCGTTCGTTGGCGACCATCGCGCCGCCGGCCGTGGTCGCGATCATTGCGCCGTAGACGGCCATGCTGACCATGATGTACGCCGTGACATTGCCATGGCCGGAGCGATCCGTTCTGTAGGAAGCGTCTCCGCCGAACAACAGGAAGAATGCGCTGGGCATGACGAGCGTGAAGATCATCGAGCGCTTGTTGCGCAGCATTCTCCTGAGCTCGAGGACATAGAACCTCGGCGAGAATCCGCCGAGCGGCGGGATGCGGCGGGCTTCTGTTGCGATGCTCATGCGAGGGCTCCTTCGGGTGACTTGGCGTCGTCAGCGGTCAGCGCGACGAATGCCTCTTCGAGGTTGCGCGAGGTGATCTCCAGATCACGGGCGCCGGTGTGGTTGAGCAGATAGCGGGCGATCGCGTCGCTGTCGGATCCGTGGATCAGGACAGAGTCGCCACGCACGTCGACCGAGTCGACGCCATCAACCTTGGCGAGCGCGGCGGTGTCGACAGCTTCGAGCGTTGCGCGGACCGTGCGTCCGGCCGACATGGCCTTGATCTCGGCGGCCGTGCCGTCGGCCACGATCTTGCCGCGGCGGACCAGCACGATGCGGTCGGCGTAGGCGTCGGCCTCTTCCAGGTAGTGAGTGGCGAAGACGGTCGTACGTCCGCGCTCGGCATCCGAGCGGATCGCATCCCAGAAGTCGCGACGACCTTGGACATCCATGCCGGTGGTCGGCTCATCGAGGATCAGTAGGTCCGGGTCGGACAGCAATGCGAGTGCGAACCGCAGACGCTGCTGCTGGCCACCTGACGCCTTGCCGACCAGACGGTCGCCGATGTCGAGGATCCCGGCTCGGTCGAGCACTTCATCGACCGGCCGCGAAGGTCTGAACAGCGATCCGGTGAGCTCGACGGTCTCACGGACCGTGAAGTCTTTGAGGAGCCCGCCGGTCTGCATGACCGCGGCAACCCGACCGAGCGCGATGGCATGGCGGGGGTCGCCGCCGAAGACCTTGACCGTGCCGGAGGTCGGATTCGAGAGGCCGAGGATCATGTCGACCGTGGTGGTCTTGCCGGCACCATTCGGGCCGAGGAAGGCGACGACCTCACCCTGCTGGATGTCGAGGCTGAGACGGTCAACCGCTGTGACATCGCCGAATTTCTTGACGACGCCGTCGATGCTGATGGCAGGAGTGGATGAGTTCATGCCCCCATCATGGTTGCGCCGGCCGGCCCGGGCCTCGGCCCACCGTCACGATCGCGCCATGACAACCGTCACCCAGTGAAGGGGTCTTACGGCGTCCAGGAGATCGCGTCGTGGGAGGTGCCGGTCTGCAGATCGACCGACTGCAGCGCCTTGCCCTTCGGCACGAGGTAGACCAGGCACAGCTTGGCGGTCGAGCCCGGCAGGAAGCTCTTGGGCAAGGACGGCTGCGGGCAGGGGTTGAAGGTGCCGACCAGCTCATTGGGCGGGAAGATCGTATTGCCCGAGTCGTGGGCGTAGATCGGCAGCGCGACGCCGCCGAGGCCCGCCGGCCCATCGTTCTTGACCGTGACGCTGACGTAGAACGGTGAGGACGCCTTGGATGCCTCGTCGAGGGAGAAGAACTTGAAGTCCTCGATGTCACCCTTGGCGACCTGGGTCACGGTCACCGTGATCGCGCTGGTCGCCTTGTCGCCCACCTTGTAGATCACGCTGGCGGGGTGGCCCTCGGTGAGCTTGGTACCACCGGGGGTCAGCGTGACTCCGGCGGGCACGTCGAATCCCTTGGGGACCGGCACCGTGTCGTCCTTGGACTTCGAGCCGCACCCGGTGAGCACGGCAAGTGTCAACGCGACAGCGGTGAGCCGGACGAGTCCTGAGCGATGAATTGGCGCCACGTGCCGATTGTCGCCCACGGCCGGTTCAGCAACCAGGCAGGCGCGCCGCGAGCCAGGACGTCACCTGGTCGAGCGGAATGCGTTCTTGGTCCATCGTGTCGCGATCCCGGATCGTCACCGCATCGTCCTCGAGCGTCTCGAAATCGACCGTGATGCAGTACGGGGTGCCGATCTCGTCCTGACGGCGATAGCGCTTGCCGATGGCCTGGGCATCGTCGAAGTCGACATTCCAGAAGCCCCGCAGCTCAGCAGCCAGCGCTCGGGCCTTGGGCGAGAGGTCCTCGTTGCGCGACAGCGGGAGCACGGCAGCCTTGACCGGGGCGAGCCGCTTGTCGAGCTTGAGGACGGTACGCGTGTCGGTGCCGCCCTTGGCGTTGGGCACCTCTTCTTCGACGTACGCATCGATCAGGAACGCCATCATCGAGCGGTTGACGCCGGCAGCGGGCTCGATGACGTACGGCGTCCAGCGCTCATTGTTGGGCTGGTCGAAGTAGGTCAGGTCCTTGCCGGAGTGCTCGCTGTGGGTCTTGAGATCGAAGTCGGTGCGGTTCGCGATGCCTTCGAGCTCACCCCACTCCGAGCCCGCGAATTCGAAGCGGTACTCGATGTCGACGGTGCGCTTGGAGTAGTGGGAGAGCTTCTCCTGTGCGTGCTCGTACAACCGCAGGTTGTCAGGGTTGATGCCCAGGCCGGTGTACCAGTCCATCCGGGTCTTGATCCAGGTCTCGTGCCACTCCTCGTCCGTGCCGGGCTCGACGAAGAATTCCATTTCCATCTGCTCGAACTCGCGGGTGCGGAAGATGAAGTTGCCCGGCGTGATCTCGTTGCGGAAGCTCTTGCCGATCTGGCCGATGCCGAATGGCGGCTTCTTGCGCGAGGTCGTCATCACCTGGTTGAAGTTGATGAAGATGCCCTGTGCCGTCTCGGGACGCAGATAGTGCAGCCCCTCCTCGGACTCGACCGGGCCGAGATAGGTCTTGAGCAGGCCGTTGAACATCCGCGGCTCGGTCCACTGGCCACGCGTGCCGCAGTTCTCACAGGCAATCAGCGCCATGTCGACCGCGTCGGGATCGTCGAGGCCTTTCTTCTCGGCGTACGCCTCCTGCAGGTGGTCCTGGCGATAGCGCTTGTGGCAGTGCTGACACTCGACGAGCGGGTCGACGAACGCGGCGAGGTGCCCGGACGCGGCCCAGACGGCAGTCGGCAGGATGACCGAGGAGTCGAGACCCACGACATCGTCACGGCTCTGCACCATCGAGCGCCACCACTGGCGCTTGATGTTGTCCTTGAGCTCGACGCCGAGCGGGCCATAGTCCCAGGCGGACTTCGTGCCGCCATAGATCTCACCACACTGATAGACGAATCCGCGGCGCTTGCTGAGGCTGATGACGTTGTCGACGGTCGATGCCATGGGTGTTCCGATCCGGCTGGGTGTCGGCGGGCCTGTGTGCGTCATCGTGATGACGCACGCCCGAGGGTGAACAGTCAGGCTATCGGGCGCCTGATCAGCACCCGCACGGGATGACTACGTTTGAGCCATGACCGACGTCCGGACCATGGCGTACGGCGTCATGCTCAGTGCTTTCGACGGACCCGATGTGCCCGAATGGCTGGCGCCTGCGCTCGCCAACGGGCTGGCCGGGGTATGCCTCTACGGCAACAACATGGCACCGGATCGCGATCTCGCTGACCTCTCCCGGGCCGTGCGTGCCATCGACCCGACCGCTGTGCTCGCGCTCGACGAGGAAGGCGGCGACGTCACACGGCTGCATGCCCACGAGGGCAGCCCGCATCCGGGCAACGCCGCACTCGGTGCGTACGACGACGTCGAGGTGACGCGCGTCATTGCGGCCGGTATCGGCGCGGAGCTCGCCCAGGCGGGAGTCTGGCTCAACCTTGCACCGAGCGCCGACGTCAACAGCGATCCGCTCAACCCGGTGATCGGCACGCGCAGCTTCGGCGTGGACCCCGCTCTGGTGGCCAGGCACACCAAGGCATACGTCGCTGGACTTGCATCCCAGGGCGTCGCCTCCTCGGTCAAACACTTCCCCGGGCACGGCGACACGCGCGCCGATTCACATCTCGCGCTACCCCGCGTGAGCGCACCGGCCGAGGTCGTGCGCGCACGTGAGCTCGTCCCGTTCACGGCGGCACTCGACGCGGCCAGCATCATGACCTCGCATGTCGTGCTCGACGCATTCGACCGCGAAGCGCCGGCGACGCTCAGCGCCGCGGTGTTGACCGGTCTGCTGCGCAATGAGCTCGGCTACGACGGGGTCATCGTCAGCGACGCCCTCGACATGGCCGGCGTCAGCGCTCAGCGCGGCATCAGCGCCGCAGCGACGCTGTCACTGGCCGCCGGCGCCGACCTGCTGTGTCTCGGGCCCGAGCACTCAGCCACTCCCGACACGCTCGAAGCCGCCGTGGCCGCCGTGTGCCAGGCGGTCGAGACCGGCGAGCTACCGCTTGAGCGCCTGTCCGACGCCGCCGGCCGGGTGGCGGCGCTGCGGCAGACCTGGAGCAGCCTCGAGATCCGTGCCGACTCCGACAAGATCATCGTGGAGGCCCTGGACCGATCGGTGGAGGT
>JAOPXO010000282.1 GCA_025965115.1 Aeromicrobium sp. | reverse complement strand
CAGCAGCGCCATCACCCAGGAGGCAACTCGCGGCCACGACATAGCGCCAGCATAGGGACAGATTGTGGCCGCATACCTCCGTACCAGCACGGAGAAGGGTCCGGTACTCGCACCGATGTGGCGCCCCGGTACCGAAGCGAGGATCGAGTCCCATACCAAGCCAAGGAGACTCCCATGAACACACGATCAATCACGTTGATGCGACGCAGCGCAACCATCGCTGCCACCTGCACCACCGCTGCGCTGCTCCTCAGCGCGTGCGGTTCCGACTCGTCCGGCGACTCGTCCCCGGCCAGTCATCAGGTGAAGATCTCATTGCGGGAGGTTCCGGTGATCGTCACCCAGGGACCCAACCCGGGCCCGCCACAGCTGGCCAAGGAAGCCGGAATCCTCACCGGATCGCTCGGCAATGGTGCCGACCGGACAGATGTCCGTGTCATCGACGGCACCGGGAAGCGCGAGTTCTTCCTTCGAGGCGGATCCATGTACGGGACGTTCGACTTCGACGGTGAGCGCAAGTCGAACGGCGACACGATTGTGGGGACGATGACCGTCACCGGCGGCTCGGGCAAGTACGCGGGTGCGCACGGCAAGCTCACGATCAATGGCTTCCACTACGACAAAGAGGCCTACAGCCACGAAGACCTCTCGGGAACCGTCACGTACTGACCCTCGAGCTCAGCCGTTACCGAATCACGTCAAAAACCAAGGAGACAGTCACATGAATCAAGCACCGCGAAACGCGCTCAGTCCGACCGCCGATGAGTCGCCCACGGCCAACAGATTGCAGGTGTCGCTCATTGTCATCGCGATCGTTGTTGGCACCATTGGAAAGCTCTGGCACCTCGTCTGGCACGCGCCCTATGGCAAGGACGAGGTCGTCCCCTACAAGACCTTCCTCGGCATCCGGGACGGCTGGTACCTCTCGCATTACTTCGGCGGCACCCTCATGGGTCTGGGGTTCATCGGTCTCGCCCTTGCGGCATGCGTGCTCGTCCGTCGAGTCGGGTCTACCTTGACCACCGTCGGAGCCGGCCTGACGGCACTCGGCGGCCTGTTCGTCGCACCGGGGCTTGCCGCCGAAGGAGCGTCGTACAGCTACGCCTCCGACACCAATGCGCTTCCGCAGAAGCAAGGCGCCGTCATGCTTCGGTTCATGTTCGACCATCAGGACCGCGCCGTCGTTCTGCTCTTGGTAGGGCTTGGCCTGATCACGATCGGCTGCATCCTGCTCGGCGTAGGCCTGCTACGGGCGCGAGTGGTGCCGCTCTGGGTGCCCGTCGCCCTGATCGTGGGGACACTGCTCTTCGCCACGACCCCGCTGTCTGTCACGTGGTGGGCGAGCTTGCCTGCGACCGTCGCTTCGCTTGCCATCGGCTGGTACGCGTGGCAGGGCGCAAACCCGAGGGACCTAGCCACGCAGCACAGCTGACGGCGGGCAACCTCTCATACCTGACGCGTGCCCTGGGTCGGCGGATCCAGACTCGAAGCGGCGGAATGACGTTACGGAAGCGCGTACCGCTTGCCATCGATTCGTCTGGTCGCGAATGCCGTTCCCACTAGGTTGGGGTCGTGCATGAGTTGATCGCGTGGTTCGGTTTCCTCGGCGGCTGGCTCCTCGTGACGGGGCCGATCTACCAGGCCTCGATCGAGCTGCGTGAGGAGGCATTCGAGCGCGACGTGCTCGCCGCTGCCGCCTCAAGCGTGACGCCGGAGCCCAAGGTGTCGGGTTGGTGGTGGCTGGTGCCGCCCGTGTATTGGCTGCTAGCGCGGGCGCGACGTCAGCGGCAAGAGCATGCGACGTTCGCAGCTCTCACCGCAGAGCAGCGTGAGCAGTTTGCGTCCTTCATGGCGAAGGCCTCGGGTTGGTTGCTGGTTGGAGCCGGGGCATTCTTCATCGCTGTCAAGGAGACGTACGAGTTGGTCGAGCTCCATGAGTGGCACCTCGCGGTGTTCTGGGTCCTGGTCGTGGTGATGCCGGTGTTGTCGTTTGCCTACACGGCCGCATCGTCGATCCGCTCCCGCAGCATGATTGACCCGGACTTCACCCACGAGCGCGGACCGCGAAAGGGTCACAACGCCGAACGGCCTCCGGATGGCGACTCCGGCCAGAACTGAGCGTGCTTTGACACGCTCGACTCTGAAAGGCGAGAGCACGCGCGGCGAAATGATGCAGGTCCATGAGGCTTGCGATCTCGCCCGTACCCATTCACCCGATGGCTCGTCCCAGTGAAGCGACATAAGTCCTGACGTGTGGCCCGCCGCGAAGATCGACGTGGACAACTAACGCCGGTCGCCACCGCGGAGAAGAGCGGCGAGTGGTGTGCGGCTCACGCGAACCGCCTCGACCCGGGCGATGACCAGCGCGGTCACGATGAGCACGACGGCGGCCAGTGCGGTCCACCACGGCACCACCAGGTCCGGCGGCGCCGACTGACCCGTCACGAGCTCGAGCGACAGCGGATCGAACATCGTCAACGTGGCGCCGACGCCGAGAAGGAGTCCGGCGACCGAGCCGATGAGCACGGGAGCGACCAGCTCGCTGAGCAGAACGCGGCGTACGTCGAACCGTCCGAGGCCCAGGGATCGAAGTCGGCCCAGTGACTCGGCGCGCGGCGGGGCTTCTGCGGCAGCTGCCAGGGCGACGCCGAGCACCGCGAACAACACCAGCAGCAGCGACGAGGCGAGCGCGAGGTGGACCAGGCCAGAGGCGAGGGGTGCCGAGCGCCGGTCGTGGAGAACGTCAGTGAGGACGTCGACAGAACCGGTGGTCCCGGCAATGGCCCGGAGAGCCGCGGCGGCGCCCGGTCCGACGGCCCATACTGTGCCCGGTTCGGCGATCGCACCCGTGGCGGCGAAGGCGGCCGCGTCGACGACTACGACAGGCTCGGTCGAGTCGTCGACCTGCGGGGCGATGCCAACCACGCTGAGCTTCAACGGTGCGTCCTGCCAGCGCACCTGTAGCTGGTCTCGAAGGGCGGGGTCGCCGCCGCGCAGCAGGGCCGGAACGCGACCGGCAGCGGGCAACTGCAGGCGGCTCAGCTGGGGAGCGTCAACAAGATGGCTGGTCTCCAGCAGCCGTTCGTACGCCGCCGAGTCGACGACCACGAGCCGCACGGCGGCGGCGCTCGAGGTCGACGACGCCTGGACGCCATCGGTGACGCTCGCCGCGACGACGGCCCGCACCCCCGGCGCCTTGGCGGCCGAGCGGGCGAGCGCCGACACCGAGTGGTCAGGGGTCGTCCGCAAGCGAGCGTCGCCGCCGACTGACAGCAGGGCGCCTTCCGCCTGCCCGTGTTGCTCGGTCGCCGCGAGCGCGATGCCGACGGTGAGCTGGGCGACGGTGACCGCGACGACCAGAAGGGGTAGCGCACGTACGGCCGTACTGGACATTCGTGCCGCAGCAACGAGGGGAACGGCACCGGCCGAGCGTCGTGCTCGGGTCAGCACCAGACGAACCACGGGCGGGAGCAGGCGCACGATGACCAGGGCGCCGGCGAGCGCCCACCAGGTCAGCGCAGATGAGGCGGTCAGGTCGCCGTGGCCCACGACGCCGCGTTGGCGCAAGGCGAGGTATGACAGGGCGGCAACGGCCAGCACGACAGCCTCGGCCAGGAGACGCCGGGCGCGTCGCACCCGATTCGCCGTTCGACGGGTTGAGCGGTTGGCAGGCACCCTACGGACATCGGCGGCGCGGGCGGCAACCACGGTGCCGAGGACCGGAGCGGCGAGGGAGGTCACGAAGACCACGGGCAGGGACCACCGCCAACCGACATCGCCGACCAGCACGAGGGTGACCAGCAGCCCGACACCCGCGCCGAGAAGCGCCACGACGACAGCCTCGACGAGCAGCTCGGCAGAGATACCGGCCAGTGACGCACCACGCTCTCGCATGAGGGTGAGCGCGCCCGACCGTCGACGAACCAGCAGGTCCGCAGCCAGCACCAGCACCAGCAGCGCACCGGCGAGCAGCCCGATGATCAACACCGCCGCTTGGCCCTGTGCGGCGGAGACCCGGGCTCGACCGTCCAGGAGGACCCGGTCGAGCAAGCTGTCCCAGGAGGGTCCACCGCTGGCCCGCTTGGGTGATGCCTTCAGGGAGACGACCGACTGGACCAGCTTGTCCGAGCCTTCCCAGCCGATCTGTGAGGGCCGTGGGCTGAAGGCGATGCGGCTGGTCAGGTCGTTCGACGGCACGGCGAGTCGCAGGTCGGGCAGTGAGGCGTCCGAAATGATCGCTGCGCCGGACGCGTGGGTCAGACCGTCAGACTCTCCGACGATCGGGTGCAGCAGAGTGGGCACCGCAGCCCATACGTCGTCCTTCGGCTCCCCGGCGGAGAAGATCCCGCTCACCACGATTGTGATCGCGACGTGTTGCTCGTCCTCGGCCTGGACGTGGTCCCCGGCCACCAGTCCGAGCGCATCTGCCGTCTGCTTGGGAAGCGCTATCTGCACGGGCCAAGGGTCGGTATGCACAGTCACCTTCTTGTCCGCCTCGGAGTGGGGGACGCTCGGTTGTGGCGGTCCGCCGGAGAGGTACGTCGTGGCCGCCTCAGGTCCAGCGTCGGTGACGTAGGCCAGCCGCAGGTAGCGGCTCGGCCCCGCGTCGAGGAGATGCAGCGGCGGCGTCGTCAGGCTGGTCAAGCCGGGGCGTACGACCGCGGCGAGTCGGCCGGGCATCTGATGTTGCGCAGCCCTCGCGGCCCGACGCACCTCGGCAGCCGACTTGGGGTCTCGAATCCGGCGACCGTCGTCGCCCTGGTCTGGCGTGGTCGCGATGACATCGCCCAGTGTTTCCGCGTCGCGGACGGCAGCGGCGATTGCGTGGTTCGACGTGCGTTCGGTTAATGGCGCGACGGCCGAGGTGAGCGTGGTGGCGAGTGCGACGACGAGGAGGATCAGCGCCAACAGGCCCAGGTCCGCCCGGGCGCGTCCGACTACGCTCGCGCGGTGCAGTCGTGGCAACATCAGTCCACCTCCCGCAGCTGCACCACACCGGACCGACGAACGGCGAACACGGTGATGACCGCGGCGATGACGAGGCAGCCCAGAAGGACCCCAGCCAAGACCGCCATGCCGCGCACCCACGGCCACTCGAGCATGGCCGCTGGCACCGGAGCGATACCGACGTCGGAGCGGATCAGACTCGGGCCGAGGACCAGGGATGCGATCACTCCCACGAGGGTGCCCGTCAGGACCAGGGTGCCGAGCAGGATGCCGTGCTCAGTGAGAACCAGCCGGATCGCCGCCCCGCGGGTGAGTCCCAGAGCCCGCAGTCGCGCCACATCGGCCGACCGTGCCGGCCGGTCGGCGCCGATCACCAGGGCGGCGCCGGCCAGGAGCAGCAGGGCGGCGGCAACGACAAGGAGAGTCAGCGTCGCCGGGATCGAGGCTCGCAACGGTCCCTGCCTGAGCTGAGCGGCGACATCACTGCGGCTCGTGACGTCCCCCAGGTCGAGATGGGTCAGGGCTCGGGCTGTTCCCGGTGAGGGGTCGGCCACCCACCAGGCGTCGACAGCGGGTTCCAGACTGCCCGCGCCGATGAGCATCCGCGACAATGTGTCGGCGTCGGCCAGCATTGCCGGGTTGCCGGGCTCCGAGGGCACGGTCGGTATGACCGTGGCGACCCGTACCGGGATGTCGATGTCACCGACCGTCGCGCTGAGCTTGCCACCGACCTTGGCAC
>JAOPXO010000281.1 GCA_025965115.1 Aeromicrobium sp. | reverse complement strand
TTCGTCGCCGACGAGATCTGCGCGCCGCTCGGGATCTCAGACCTGTGGTTCGGGGTCCCGCCGTCGCGTCACGACCGCGTCGCCACGCTCGTCAGCACGTTCACGAACAAGGGGCAATCGACCGAGCTGCTGAGCCAAGCAGTGCCGGCCGTCATGGACACGACGCCGGAGATCCGGAATCGGCCGGCAGTGTGGGAAGCCGGATGGCCGAGCTGTGGCGTGATCGCCAACGCGAGCTCGGTTGCCCGCTTCTGGGCGATGCTCGCGAACGGCGGCGAGCTCGACGGTGTGCGGCTGCTCGAGGAGGATCGAGTGTGGTCGTTCTTCGAGCCGCGGGCGAACACGGACCAACGCGACGCACTGATGGGTTTCCCGTTCCGGATGAGCACCGCCGGCTACTACATCGCCGGCCCTCCGTGGCGCGAGGAGATCCTGCTCGGAGCCGACCCGAATGCGCACGTGTTGTGCGGCATCGGAGCAGGCGGCACGGTGGCCTTCGCCAACCTCGATCTCCGTCTCTCGGTCTCCATCTGTCACAACCGCATGTTCGATGCGCACCCGAGCCTCCCCGAGGACCGACACCCGTTCGCAGGGATCGCTGAAGCCATCTACCGCTTGGCCGAGGATTCCCGGTGATGGCGAACGGAGCGGGCTCCGCGCAGGAGGTGGTCAGCGCACAGGACTTCGTCGACCTCGTCCGACTGAGCACCGAGTGGGCCTGGCTGGTCGACCATCGTGGCGCGGATCGAGCCTTCGAGCTCTTCACCGACGATGCGTGCCTCGAGCTGACCGGGCAAACGCTTGCCGGTCGGTCAGCCATCGCAGAGTGGGGGATCGTCCGGGCAGCGTCGACTCGCCTCAGCCGCCACGTGATCAGCAACCACCGCTTTGACTACTGCGGCCCGAACGAGGTGGAGGGCACCGCGCTGGTCATGTCGATCAGCGACACCCTGTCCGCTCGGCCGGACAGCAACGTGGACACCCGCAAACCAGTGGTGATCGGCGAGTACCACGACCGGTACCTGCGGCTGGACCGACGATGGCTGATCAGCGCTCGACGCTTCGAGGTGCAGTTCCAGGGGTGGCTCGGTTCCGCCGTCCCCAACGTCGCCGATCTCGAGGACTCGCTCTCGGGTTGACACTCCGAACGCTTCGGGGTTAGGGTTTTGTTATTATGAACGTACGTTAGCTGGAGGGAGTCGGTTCGCCGAGATGAGCGCCGACTCCACCAGCGTGACCAAGGAGGAACACAATGCAGGTAGCCGAGTTCTTTGGCTCCGTGATGGATGTCGACAGCCACGAGATGATCCCGACCGCTCTCTGGGGTGAGAAGTTCGGTGAGCGATGCGCCGACATGGCGAAGAACCTCCAGCCGACCGGCTACACGAGCGACCTCGCGAGGGACCTGCGAGTCGACGACGTCCCGATCGATCACACGAACGTGACGATGGTCAAGGGCCCGACCGCGCCCGGAGCGATCGACTTCGGTCGGCGCACGGAGGTGCTCGACCTGATCGGCGTCAGCCGTCAGCTGGTCTTTCCCTCGGGCCCCGGGTTGTTCGGCGGCATCCTCGCATCCGCTCCGCGCGATGTCATCGTCAAGCACTTCGCCCAGCGGTTCCGTGAACAGCCGGCCGACATGCGCGAGGCCGGTCTGGCGCTGCTGAAAGAGCACAACGACTGGTGCATCCAGACCACGAAGGTCTATGGCGGACGGTTCACCCCCGTCGCTGTCGTCGACACCACCACGCTCGATGGCGCGCTCCTGGAGGCGCAGCGGGTCATCGATGGTGGCGTCCGGGCGATCAACGTGCTCGCCGGCATCCCGCCGGACGGGGTGTCGCCCAGCCATCCTCGGCTCGATCCGTTCTGGAAGCTGCTGACGGACGCGAACGTTCCCGTGCTCTTCCACATCGGTGGGGATCTCGGCATCATCTCGTACTCCAGCGCGTGGGTCGACTCACCAACCCTCGTCAAGCTCGGAGCCTCGGACGAGCTCCAACTGGACACCTACTCGTTCTGCATGGCGCACATCGGCGTCCAGAACTACCTGACGGCGATGACGCTCGGTGGCGTGTTCGACAGGCACCCGACGCTGCGTGTCGGCGTGATCGAGGAGACCGCGCACTGGATCGGGCCGTGCGTCGAGAACATGGAGATGTGGATGAAGCAGACCCCTCTCCGGATCACGAGCCAGCTGGCGCTCCGGCCGGCGGAGTACATGAACCGCAACGTCCGGGTCTCGGCTTTCTGGTGGGAGCCCGTCGACAAGTACGTCGAGCGTCATGGGCTCGAGGACGTGTACTGCTTCGCCACTGACTACCCGCACCCTGAGGGCGGCAAGGATCCACTGGCGACGTCCGAGAACCTGCAGTTCGACCGCAGGATGGCGAAGAAGTACCTCGTCACGAACGCCGAGCTGCTGTTCACCTGACGAACGGCGGGTGCACAGCGCTCTGGGCACCGACAACTCTTCAACGATTGGGGGACGATTCAACATGGCATCATTCGACACGTACCAGAACAAGTACAACTGGGCTGCGCTGGAACGAAACGACGGCATCCTCGAGATACGGCTGCACACGAACGGCGAATCGTTCGTCTGGGACGAGGAACCTCACGACGAGCTGGCTTCGCTGTTCCGCGACGTCGGCGACGACCGCGGCAATCGTGTCGTCATCCTCACCGGCACCGGTGATGACTTCTGCAACACCATCCAACCCGGCAGCTTCTCCGACGTCGGTCGAGCGACCACGTGGGAGAAGATCCACTTCGAGGGCCGACGGCAGATCTCCGCACTGCTCGACATCGAGGCTCCGGTCATCGCGGCCATCAACGGTCCGAGCAGAATTCACGGAGAGCTGCTCCTGCTGAGCGACATCCTCATCGCATCCGACACGACGGTCTTCCAGGACGCACCCCACTACACCAGCGGTGTGGTCCCCGGAGACGGGGCGAACATCGCCTGGATGGGTGTGCTGGGGCCGAACCGGGGTCGCTACTTCCTCATGACCGGCGAGGAGCTCAGCGCCGAGGAGGCCAAGCGCCTAGGAGTCGTCGGCGAGGTCGTTCCCCGCGAGCAGGTGCTGCCCCGGGCGCGCGAACTCGCCGCACAGTTCGCGCAGCACACCGATCTGATGCTCCACTACTCGCGGATCATCCTCACCCACGAATGGCGTCAGAAGTTCGCCGCATTGCAGGGCTACGGATTGATGATGTCAGGCAGCGCGATCAACAACGTCGTCAACGGCGGAGCATCGGCAACGGCGTCGTTCAGCGAATCGATCAACGCGCGGATCGTCAGCTGACGCAGCGTCTTCCAGAGTTGACAGTCACCATCATGCGCGTTACCGTCACCTTAGTATGAACGCACATTCATAAGGCGGTGAGATCCGCGGGTGTCGCTCGGACATTCCGTCCCGGAATCAACGCCGGGTCCCGCCCGCCCCCCGGGTGCGGCCCCGCTCTCCAAACCCTCGTTGCAAAGGAACCACCATGTCTGCAGACGATCGCCCAATCTCGATCGGAGCGTTCCTCGCCCCGTACCACCCGGCGATGAACGACGATCCCACGATGACCATCCGGCGAGACCTCGAGCTCGTGCGCTTCCTGGATGACCTCGGCTATGACGAGGCCTGGATCGGTGAGCACCACTCGGCCGGAGCGGAGATCATCGGCTCGCCGGAGATCTTCATCGCTGCCGCGGCGGAGATGACCAAGCGCATCCGTCTCGGCACCGGTGTGATCTCCCTGCCGTACCACAACCCGTGGATGGTCGCCGAGCGAGTCTTGCAGCTCGATCACCAGACCCGAGGCCGGACGATGTTCGGTTTCGGTCCGGGGATCCTCCCTTCGGACGCGGACATCTTGTCCGTACCGACGGCGGAGTCCAGGGATCGCATGGTCGAGTCGCTGGAGATCATCCTGCGGCTCCTCGATGGCGAGACCGTGACCGCGGAGGGAGCGTGGTACAAGCTCCACAACGCGCACTGTCAACTGCGACCGTTCACCCAACCTCGACCGCAGATCATGGTGGCGAGCGCGTTCACGCCGAGTGGCGCACAGATCGCGGGGCGCCTCAACCTCGGTTTGCTGTGCATGGCTGCAACGGGCCTCAACGGCTTCAGCGTCCTCGATGTGAACTGGGGCGCGGCGTGTGAGGCCGCCGAGCGCGCTGGGCACACCATGGATCGCTCCTCGCTTCGAGTCGTCGGTCCGATGCACCTTGCCGAGACGAAGGAGAAGGCTCAACGCGATGTCGAATACGGCGGTCAGGCATATCTCGACTACTTCGCCGTCACTGCGCCGCGCAAGCCCGAGCCCGGCGCGCCGAAGGGATTGATCGAATCGCTCGAAGGCCGCGGGGCAACGATCGGAACCCCGGACGACGCGATCGAGACGCTCGAGCGACTGTGGGACAAGACGGGCGGGTTCGGGACCTTCTTGTTGACCGACCACGACTGGGTCGACACCGAAGCCAAGCGCAAGTCATACGAGCTCTTCGCTCGATACGTGCGTCCGTGGTTCACCCGAGCCAACAAGGGCCGCCAGGAGTCGTTGGAGTCGTACCGGTCACAGAACGAGATGTTCTTCGGAAGAGTCGTCGCGGCCGCAGATGATGTGATCAAGAAGTACGAGGACCGCCGGGCTCCGGCGAACTAGCCGCCGAGCGATGGACACTCACCTCTCTCCAAGCCAGGTCGCGCTCGAACGGGCGACCATGGAGTTCGGGATCGATCGTCTCGGCGTCCACATTCCGCGATGGTCGATCGAGCGATCGAGCCTTGCCGCCTGTTGGGGCTCGGCGGGCGCTGCCGGCCGACGGTCCGTTGCGAACTGGGACGAGGACACCCTGACGATGGGCATCGACGCAGCCCGTCAGATCGTGACGGACGACAACCGTTCCTCGATCCAGGTGGTCATCTTCGCGACGACGACACCGGTGTTCACCGAGC
>JAOPXO010000278.1 GCA_025965115.1 Aeromicrobium sp. | reverse complement strand
CGGCGTCCATGCCGAGTCCGGCCATCACCAGGAAGCAGGTGTCCGTGCCCGAGTCGGTCTTGTAGGTGCCGAGGTCGATCGCCTTGTCCTGACCGCTGAACGCCACATCGAGCGCGTCGCGGATGTTAAGAGGTATGCCGAGGTTGCGGGCCAGCAGGTTGCCGGTGCCGTGCGGCAGGATGCCGACCGCGACGCCGGTGCGGGCTACCTCTTCGCACACAGCGCGTACGGTGCCGTCGCCCCCGGCCGCGACGATCAGGTCGACACCCGCCTGGAGAGCCAGCAGCGCCTGCCCATAGCCGGGATCCTCGATGCTCGTCTCGAACCAGATGGGTTCGGTCCAGCCATCGCGGTCGGCCACCTCGCGTACGCGGGCCTTGAAGTCCTCGACGCCGGCGATCTTGGAGGGGTTCAGGATGACGGCGACCCGCTTGCGGCCGGTGCCGGTGAGTACGGCGAGCTCATGTGGCAGGCGGGTGGCATCGGTGACGAGCAGCAGCCACAGGCCGAGGGTGACCGCGACACCGAAACACAGCCCCGCGACCACGTCCGAGAGGTAGTGGACGCCGAGGAACACCCGGCTGGCACCGACACCGAGTCCGAGCAGCACCAGCACGGTGATGATGATGCGCCGACGCCAGCCACGTCCGGTGATCACGATCGACAGCAACACGGCGACGGTGAAGAACATCGCGGCACCGGCGGAATGACCGCTCGGGAAGGACCAACCGCCGATCTCGTGAAGGGGCTTGTCGAACACCGGGCGATGCCTGCGGAAGATCAGCTTGAGCAGCGCGTTGCCGCCGATCGCCGTCACGGCGCTGGCGACGACCCACATCGCGACCCGCGTCTCCCGACGGGACCAGGCGTATGCGGCGACGAGAGCCAGGACGATGCCGCAGGTGAGATTGCTGAAGATCACCGCGACTGCGTCGAGGAAGGAGACAAATCCGGCGTGATTGGCGCTGTGGTCGTATGCCGCCCGGGCCACGTGGTGGTCGAGGTGCTTGAGCGGACCGAAGCCGGTCGCGACGCAGATCGCCAGGATCACGAACACCGCCGAGAGAGCGATGACCACGCGGATCAGAGCCCCAGCCCGGCTCGGCTCGGCGCGACGCAGGTCGAACGACACGGCTCCTCGCTTCTTCCGGGCTGATCGGGGTCACCCCGTTTCAGGGTCGCCCAAGCGTAATCGACGACGTGTCGCAGATAGGCTGGGCCGGTGATCGACCCCCGAATCCTGCGAGATGACCCTGAGGCCGTACGCGCTGCGCAGCGCCGTCGTGGTGAGCCGACCGAGATCGTCGACAAGCTCATCGCCGCCGACGAGAAGCGCAGGTCGTCGATCGCCGCGTTCGAAGCCGTCCGTGGAGAGCAGAACAAGCTCGGCAAGCTGATCCCCAAGGCGCAGGGTGACGAGAAGGCTGAGCTGCTGACCCGCACCAAGGCGCTCAGCGCACAGGTCAAGGACGCCGAGGCCGCGCAGACCGAGGCCGCCGACGCCTTCGAGCTGCTGATGAAGAGCCTGCCCAACCTCGCCTCGGCCGAGGCCCCCGAGGGTGGCGAGGATGACTTCGTCGTGCTCGACACGGTCGGCACGCCGCGTGACTTCACGGCCGAGGGCTTCGAGCCGCGTGACCACCTCGAGCTCGGCCAGATGCTGGGCGCGATCGACACCGAGCGCGGCGCCAAGGTCAGCGGTGCACGGTTCTACTTCCTGACGGGCATAGGAGCACAGCTCGAGCTGGCGTTGACCCAGCTCGCGATGAGCAAGGCCGCCGAGTGGGGATTCACGCCGATGATCCCGCCCGCGCTGGTCAAGCCCAGCGCAATGGAGGGCACCGGATACCTCGGGCAGGGCTCGGGGGACGACGTCTACTACCTCGAGAAGGACGACCTCTACCTAGTCGGCACGTCGGAGGTCGCACTGGCGGCCTTCCACTCCGACGAGATCCTCGCCGCCGACAGCCTGCCCCGCCGCTATGCCGCGTTCAGCCCTTGCTACCGCCGCGAAGCCGGCTCCTACGGCAAGGACACCCGCGGCATCTTCCGCGTGCACTGGTTCGACAAGGTCGAGA
Organism: Aeromicrobium sp.; assembly: GCA_025965115.1. Taxonomy (GTDB): domain Bacteria; phylum Actinomycetota; class Actinomycetes; order Propionibacteriales; family Nocardioidaceae; genus Aeromicrobium. The sequence goes on along the minus strand of JAOPXO010000278.1, from coordinate 2,321 downwards.
TGTTTGTCTACACGACGCTCGAGGAGTCCTACGCAGAGCACGAGCGCATCCTCAGCTGGGAGAAGGCCTGGCTCGACGGGCTCGAGCTCCCCTATCGCGTCATCGATGTCGCCTCGGGCGATCTCGGACTCTCGGCGATCCGCAAGTTCGACTGCGAGGCGTGGATCCCGAGCCAGGGCAGGTATCGCGAGGTCTCCTCCGCCTCCAACACGACCGAGTTCCAGGCGCGCCGCCTCGACATCCGCGTGCGCGGCGAGGGTGGGACGACGCCGGCGGCGACGCTCAACGGCACGCTCTGCGCCATGACGCGAACGATCGTCGCGTTGCTCGAGAACGGTCAGCAGGCCGACGGATCCGTACGCCTCCCCGCTGCCCTGCATCCCTTCCTGGGCGAGGTCCTGAGGCCGATCGCGTGACCTGGCGGCCGAAGCTCGTCGCGTTGGATGTCGACGGCACCCTCGTGGACGGCACCAACGCGATGAGCCCGGCCGTCCGCGACACCGTGCGCGCAATCAGCGAGGCCGGCATCGAGACCGTCATCACCACCGGGCGCGCGATCCCGGGTGTCCTCAACACCGCCGGACTGCTGGGCTTCGACGAGGGCTACGCGATCGCCAGCAATGGCGCCATCGTGATCTCGTACGACCCCGTCGAGGTGCTGCACTCGGTGACATTCGACGCCAGTGAGGCCGTACGCCGAGTGCTCGAGCACGTGCCGGATGCGCTCGTCGCCGTCGAGGAGATCGGCGTCGGCTATCGGCTCAACAAGCCGTTCCCCGAGGGTGAGATCAACGGTGCGATGATCGTCGAGGACGTCGAGGCACTCATCGCCGAGCCGGTCACCCGTGTCGTCATACGTGCACCCGACCACAGCCCCGAGGAGTTCGCGAAGCTCGTGGACGACCTCGGCCTGGCCGACACCAACTACTACATCGGCTACACCGCCTGGCTCGACCTTGCTCCCGAAGGCGTCTCGAAGGCCTCAGGACTCACCTACCTGTGCGACCGACTCGGCATCGCGGCGGCAGACGTGCTGGCGGTCGGCGACGGCAACAATGACGTCGAGATGCTGATCTGGGCGGGACGCGGCGTGGCGATGGGCCAGGCTCCCGAATCTCTCAAGGTGGTCGCCGACCACATCACCGGCAGCATCACCGAAGACGGTCTTGTCACCGAGCTGCTGCGCTACCTCTAGCTGATCGGCTACGGACGTCCGAGGGCGCGGTACGTCCAGTCGGCGGCGCGCCACTGCGCGGGATCGAGGACATTGCGACCGTCGAGCATGTGGCGGCCGGACACGAGATTGCCGAGCTCCTTGGGGTCGAGGGAGACGTACTCGGGCCATTCGGTGAGCAACAGCACGAGCTCGGCGCCGTTGACCGCTTCGTTGAGATCCTCGACGAAATGGAGGTCGGGGTAGGTCCGACGGGCATTGGGGATCGCCTGGGGATCGGTGACCGTCACATGAGCACCCTGGAGTCGCATCTGTTCCGCCACGTTCAGCGCAGGTGAGTCCCGGGTGTCATCACTGTTCGGCTTGAATGCCGCACCAAGGACGGTGATCCGGCGGTCGATGATCGAGCCCTCACAGACCTCACGAGCCAGGTCGACCATCCGGGCCCGGCGCCGCAAGTTGATCGAATCGACCTCGCGGAGGAAAGACAGCGTCTGGTCGGCGCCGAGCTCGCCGGCCCGGGCCATGAAGGCCCGAATGTCCTTCGGCAGGCAGCCGCCCCCGAAGCCCAGCCCGGCGTCAAGGAACCGTCGTCCGATCCGGGCGTCGTGGCCGATCGCATCAGCCAGGTGTGTCACGTCGGCGCCGGTCGCCTCGCAGAGCTCGGCCATCGCGTTGATGAACGAGATCTTGGTGGCGAGGAACGAGTTGGCGGCGACCTTGACGAGTTCGGCGGTCGCGTAGTCGGTGACGACTCGAGGCGTGTTGTCACCGAGGGGAGCCGCGTACACCTGGTCGAGTGTCGCGGCCGCAACCTCGCCGGCCGCACCGCCGGGCACGCCGTAGACCAGTCGATCGGGGTGCAGTGTGTCCTTGACCGCGAATCCCTCGCGGAGGAACTCCGGATTCCAGACGAGCGTGACGTCGACGTCGAGTTGGGCAAGCCGCGACGCGAGCCGTTCGGCGGTGCCGACCGGCACGGTCGACTTGCCGACGATCAGGTCGCCATCAGCCAGGTGTGGGATGAGCGCCTCGAACGCGGCATCGACGTAGGTGAGATCAGCTGCGTACTCGCCACGCTTCTGCGGCGTGCCGACACAGACAAAATGCACCGAGCTCCCCATCGCATCGGTGATGTCGGCGGAGA
>JAOPXO010000257.1 GCA_025965115.1 Aeromicrobium sp. | reverse complement strand
CGTAACCCGGGTTGAAGTAGCGCATCGTGAGCGGCGCCGCCTGGTTGGCGAAGTGCTTGGTGATCTGGTCACGCAGGTAGGCGGCGATGTCGCCGAGCACGGCATTGCCGCTGGCATCGCGGCGGTCACTGGCCGGTATGAGCTCCTGACCTGCACCTTCGGCGAGCACGATGACGGCGCTGCCGCGCTCGGCGACCCGGCGTTCGAGCAGCGCCAACAGTCCGTTGTCGCCGTCGAGCGCGAAGTCGACTTCGGGGATCAGCACGAAGTCGGCGTCGTGATTGGCGAGCGCGGCGTAACAGGCGATGAAGCCGGCGTGCCGCCCCATGACCTTGACGATGCCGACGCCACCCACGGCGGCCTCGACCTCGACGCGGGCGGCCTTGATCGACTCCGCCGCCTTCGCGAAGGCCGTCGAGAAGCCGAAGCTCTGGCCGATGTGCGGGATGTCATTGTCGATCGTCTTGGGCACGCCGACGATGCCGATCGACAGTCCTCGGCGCGCGATCTCGACCGAGATGTTGTGGGCGCCGCGCATCGACCCGTCACCGCCGATGACCATCAGGATGTCGATGTTGAGCTCGACCAGTCGATCAACGATGGCGACCGGATCCTGGGCGCCGCGGGAGGTGCCAAGCACCGTGCCGCCGCGTTCGTTGATGCGAGCGACGGACTCGGGTGTCAGCGTCACGACCTCGTGGCCGAGCTCGGGAATCAAGCCGGCGTATCCGTGCTGGAAGCCGACGACATCGCGTACGCCGTAGTGGGTGTGCAGCTCGAGCACGATTGCCCGGATGACGTCATTGAGACCGGGACACAGTCCGCCGCAGGTGACGACGCCGACCTTGGTGGTCGCGGGGTTGAAGAAGATCTGCTGGCGCGGGCCGCCGGCCTCGAAGGTCGGCAGGTCCTCCAGCGCGACTCCGCGCGAGGCAATGAGCTCCAGGGTGTCGTCGTAGAGGATCCGGTCCTCTTCGCCGACGTAGTACTCGTTAGTCGTGCGCCCCTCGACGTACATCGCCAATGGCGAGGCGACGGTGCTCGCGCCGAGCGAGCTGACCTGGAGTTCGGAGAGGAGGACCACGCCTCAATGCTATATGAGGAAAACCTCACGTTTTGCCGGGAAGCTCGGCCTTCTCAGGGAGTGAACACCAGACAGGTGCTGGTCGCGGTGGCGAGCAGGCGGCCGCTCTCATCGCGTATGTCGGCCTCGACGAAGGCCGCCCGTGATCCGGGCTTGGTGACGCGGCCGTGGGCGACCACGCGGCCGGTGTCGCTGGTGATGCCACGCAGGAAGCTCACATTGAGGTCGAGCGAGGTGTAGGCGACCCCAGCCGGAAGCGTGGACTGCACCGCGCAGCCGCAGACCGAGTCGAGCAGGGTCGCGATGAATCCGCCGTGCACCGAGCCGATCGGGTTGTAGTGCGACTCGTCGGGAGTCGCGGCCATGACCGCCTCGCCGGGACTGACGCTGACCACCTCGAGATTGATGTGGCTGGCGATCGGCGGCGCCGGGATCTCGCCGGCAATCATCGCGTTGAGGTAGTCGAGGCCGCTCATCGTGAGTGCCTGCAGTGCCTGCGGCCGTGGATCGACCCAGGTGATCGTCTTCTGCTGTTGCTGGAGCTCAGTCATGTGCGCCTCTACTTTTGCCAAGGACAGGAGCGTAGCATCTGAGTTGGACATTCAAACTCAGGAGTGACGCATGCCATGGTCGGACTACGACTCATCAACCTGCTCGATCGCTCGCACCGCGCAGCTGCTCGGAGATCGTTGGACCGTGCTGGTCGTACGCGATCTGTTCAACGGTGTGCGGCGATTCGATGAGTTGCAGAGCCACCTCGGCATCGCGCGCGACATCCTCACCAAGCGGCTGGCACTGCTGGTCGACGAGGATCTGGTCGAGCGCCGCGCCTATCGAGTCGACGGCGAGCGTGCCCGGCATGAGTACGTCCTGACCCAGGCGGGTCGTGAGCTCCGGACCGTCCTGGTCGCGCTGATGGACTGGGGCGACCACCACCGCGCCGGCGCCGCAGGTCCGCCGGTGTCGCTGCGCCACAAAGACTGTGGAGCAGAGATCCATACCCACCTGGTCTGCGACGAGGGCCACGCGATCGAGCCTTCGACTCGGGCCGAGCTCATCCCGCTTGCGGGCGCTCGCCTCCGCGACGTCGGCTAGGCGACATCTGTTCTATCGGTACGTGTAGTCCTCGAGCGGGAAGCGCGCGGCCTCACGGAATGCGTTGATCGTGGACGTGGGCCGCAGCAGGGTGGCCATGCCGTGCTGGTTGAAGTAGTACGAGCGCGAAGTGGCGCAGCTGCCGTTCACGAACACCGAGTCATCGAGGTTGGAGATCATCCGGTCGAGGAATTCGGTGTTGGCGCGCTCGGTCACCTCGAACGTGGTTGAGCGACGCTTCTTGACCTCGGTCAGCAGCCGGTTCATGTGCTTCATCTGGGACTCGATCGTCGTGAAGTACGAGAGGCCCGAGTAGGAGTAGGGGCTGTTGAGCGAGATGAAGTTGGGGAAGCCGGGGATGGCCACACCCTCGTAGGCCTGGAACTTCTGCTCGCGCCAGAACTTCCCGAGGTCCTTGCCGTCGCGGCCGATGATCTCGAATGCCGGGAAGTTGGTGTCCCACAGGTTGAAGCCGGTGGCGAGCACGAGGGTGTCGATCTCGGTCCGCTTGCCGTCGGTGGTCACGATCGCATCGGGCTCGATGTGCGCGATCGGAGTCGTCTCGAGCGCCACGTTGTCGCGGTTGTAGGTGCGGAAGTACGTGTTGGAGAACGTCGGACGCTTGCAGCCGAAGGTGTAGTCGGGGGTCAGCTTCGCGCGGGTCTCGGGATCCTTGACCTGGCGCGCGAGATGCCTGAGCGCAAACTTCTCGACGCCGCGGCTGAACAGCTTCGTCCGGCGATAGTTGAGCACGCCGGCCACCATCAGCAGCTCCAGAATGCCGGAGCCGAACGAGCGGGCGACCCGCTGCGTGACCGGCACCCGGGCATACATCTTCTGGATGCGCCGGGGGATCTTGCCGTCCGACTTCGGGGCGACCCAGATCGCAGTGCGCTGGTAGACCGTCAGGGCGGCGAGCTTCGGCGCGATCTCGGGGATCAGCTGCACGGCAGTTGCGCCGGTGCCGATGACGGCGGCCTTGCGCCCGACCAGATCGATCGAGTCATCCCATTTCGCGGTGTGCAGGATCGTGCCCGCGAAGGACTCAATGCCCTGGATGTCGGGCATTGCCGGCTGCGACAGGAATCCGGTTGCGGTCAGCAGCATGCGGGCGTGGAGGCGCTCGCCACCCGCGATGTTGACCGTCCAGTGCTCGGAGTCCTCGTCCCACACGGCGCCCTCGACCACGGTGTCGAATCGCATGAACTTCTTGACGTCGTACTTCGTCGCGACGTGCACGGCATACTGCTTGAGCTCGGCTCCCGGTGCATAGAGCCTGGACCAGTAAGGGTTTGGCTCGAAGGAGTATGAGTACGTCGACGACGGGATGTCGACCGCGAGCCCGGGATAGTGGTTGACGTGCCACGTGCCGCCGAGGTCGCTCTCGCGTTCGAGGATCACCAGGTCGCGGTAGCCCAGCCGCCCGAGCTGGATCGCCGCGCCGATGCCGCCGAAGCCGGCGCCGATGATCGCGGCGTCGTGCACCCGGCCGTTGTCGGCGGCGCTGCCATTGGCGCTGGGGTCGTGCATGATGCCTCCGAGAGTTTCAGATAATCAGAATATCTGAACCTAGTAAATCAGGCTTTCGCGCAAGTCACAACCCCGGAGACACGAATGCTCGAGGTGAGGCAGGATGAGATCATGACGCTCGAGATCACGGTCCGCGGATCCGCCGAGAGACGCCACCCCGCCGAGACGGCCGAAGTGCTGATGGCCGCCGCGATTGAAGGGGCCGAAAAGCCAGACGTCTTCGCCAGTGCCGTGGCGATCCAGGATCCACTGGCATCGCAGCTCCGCGAGCTGGTCGAGCTCGGCGCGGTGACGACGTGGGCGAGCGACAAGGTACGCGTGTTCAGCCACCGACCGTGGGACGAGCACGGCAAGCGCGGTGCGATGGTGCACGTCGCACGGGTCGAGGTCGAGGCCGAATTCGTCGACTTCGAACGGCTCAGCGGATTCCTCGACTACTGGTCGGGCATCGAGGGCGTCGAGATCAGCGGGCTCACCTGGGACGTCACGCACAAGAACCGTCGCATCTATGAGGCCGAGGTGCGCAAGGCCGCTGTCGACGACGCCGTGCTCAAGGCGCAGATCTATGCCAACGCCGTCCGCCGCGGCAAGGTGGTGGCCGTACAGATTTCCGATGCGGGAATGCTGACCGGACCGCCGGACGGGCCCGGACCGGCTCGGTTGATGGCCAAGATGGCGTCGGCGGACCTCGGCGGCGTCGGACCCTCGCTCGACCTCTCCCCCGACGACATCACGATCTATGTCGAGGTGGATGCGCGCTTCCTCGCGGAGTGACTCGCCGAAGACTCGTCAGCCAAAGAAGATGATCTTGATCAGCGCCAGGGTGCCGATCACCAGGATGACCGCGCGGAGCACGAGTGGTGGCAGGCGTCGGCCGATGTGGGCACCGAGGTAGCCGCCGATCAGGCTGCCCGCTCCGATCAGGATGACGACCTTCCAGTCGATGCGGTCCCATGCGACGACCATGAACGTCACCGCGGCGACGGCGTTGACGAGCGTGCCGAGCACGTTCTTGATGCCGTTGATGGACTGGATGCCGGCGTTGAGCATGATGCCCATCAGGCCCATCAACAAGATGCCCTGGGCGGCACCGAAGTAGCCGCCATAGATGCCGAGCAGGTAGATGCCGGCGATCAGTGTGGCCTGCGAGCGCGTGGTCTGCGGTGTGTGCTCGCGGCCCAGCTCGGCATTGCGGCGGGCGGTCCGCCGCTGGAGAGCGGGTCCCAGCACGACCATCAGAAGGCCGATCACGATCAGGACGGGCACGATCGCCTTGAACGAGCCGGCCGGCAGCACCAGCAACAGGAGCGCCCCGGTCAGAGCGCCGAGGATCGAGGCCGGCGCCAGGCGTAGCAATGTCGATCGGTACGCGCTGACCTCCTTGCGGTAGCCGTAGACACCGGAGAGGCCACCGGCCACCAGGCCGATGTTGTTGGAGACATTGGCGGTCAGGGGTGCGTAGCCGAACAGCAGCAGTGTCGGGAAGGTGACCAGCGTGCCCGATCCCACGATGACGTTGATCGTGCCCGCCCATACGCCGGCGGCGAAGATCACCACGTCCTTGAGCATCTCGCCTCCTTCGGCGCTGCGGGTGGTCATGCTGCCACGAGAACCGTAGTCAATCCGTTGCGCCACCGCCCAAATGCCCTCTGACCTGCGCAAATGTCGGCTGCCGGCTTGAGCCGTGGACATACCGAGGGTACGCTCGACGTGTGTGGTGGACTCTGCTGCGCGACCGGCTCACGGCCCTGCTCGGCGACCGCCGACGCCCACGGGACGCCGTGCGCTTGATGCTTCCGGGCCGCGGACCGATGCGCGTGGTCTATGACAAGGCGGTCGTGCACGAGACCTTCAGCTTCCGCGCGCGAGTGCTGCAGCGCGCCATCCGGATCACGTTCAAGCCGCTGCTTCGCTACACGCCGCTCACCGATCGGTCGCTCGCGGCGATCCGCTCATTCG
>JAOPXO010000242.1 GCA_025965115.1 Aeromicrobium sp. | reverse complement strand
GACCGCCAATGAAACCGATGAGTGCTTTGGCCATGAGGAATCTCCGCGGAATTGAGCTGTGGGGGAAGGGCAGGGACGAGGCCTGCGCCTCTCAGTCTCGCACCGTGAGACGCTCGCGGTCAAATACTTTCGCGCCGCGGATCCAGGTCTGCTGAGTGAGCAGGTCGTCAGCGCCGAGAAGTACGAAATCTGCTGCCGCTCCGGGCCTGAGGTGACCCAGTTGAGCGTGTCCGAGCGCCGTTGCAGGAACGCTGGTGACGGCGGCTATCGCGTCCTCAAGCAGGACTCCTGAGGCGACGGCATTGGCCATGCAAGCGTCGAGTCCTGTGGTGGCCCCGGCGATCGTCCCATCGACTCGACGTGCTGGATCGTCCGGTTTCACGATCACGACCTGCCCGCCCAGCTCATACTTCCCCGGAGGCATTCCGAACGCGGCGAGATTGTCGGTCACGAGCATGACCCGCCCCTGCGCCGCAGTGAAGGCAACCCGGATGGCCTCCGCCTTGACGTGATAGAGGTCGGCAATCAGTCCGAGGGTGAGTCCGGGGTTGGCGAGGGCGGCCCCGACGACTCCGGGTTCGCGCGGCAGCAGTGGACTCTGCGCATTGAACAGGTGCGTGACCAAGGTGGCGCCCGCTTCGACCGCGGCATTGACCGTGCTCGCCGAGGCATCGCTGTGACCCACCGCGACGCGTACGCCGGCGGAGGTGAACGCACCGATCGCGGCGATGGCACCGTCACGCTCGGGGGCCAGCGTGACGTAGCCCAGCGCGTCGCCCCCGGCGACGATCAACGCCTGGACCCGCTCGGGTGTGGGATCGATCAGCAGCTCTTCGCGATGCGCACCCCGCCGCGTCGGAGCCAGGAACGGGCCTTCGACATGGCACGGCAGCAGCCGGGTGCCTTCGTGGGTCGAGGCCAGCCGATCGGCGTACGCATGCAGGTCCGCGACGTCCTGCTCAATCGGTGCGGTGATGAAGGTCGGCACGATCGCCGTCACGCCGGTCTCCGGCAGCCTGGTGACGATGCGCGTCCAGTCGTCATCGCTCGCGGCAGCGAAGTCAGCTCCATAGGCCCCGTTGATCTGCGCATCGATCAGTCCCGGAGCCAGGATCCCGTCGTGATGAAGGTCCGCCTCACGAGGCGGCTCTCCGTGACCGCTGGCCTCGATCTGGCCCTCAGCAACGTGGATCCAGCCGGGCCCGGACCGGTCGGATATGCCGTGTACGGACGACGCGCTGACGAGGAGATCCACGTGACGGACGCTACCAAGGTCTCGGTCTACAGTGACTCGCGTGGATGATCTCTTTGAACCCGTGTCCGGCGAGTGGAAGCGTGTTTCACCCCGCCTGGCCACCGTCCGACGCATCTCGATGCTGGCCTTGACCGCAGTGGTGGTGATCGTGGCCGTGGTCCTCGTCGTGCTGCTTCCGGGCTTGCAGTGGATCCCGGCCGCCGTCGGCATCCTCGCGCTCGCCGCCGCGATCTGGGGTTGGCTGTGGGCCGGCCGCAATCAGCGCAGCTGGGGCTATGCCGAGAATGCCGATGACCTCTTGGTGACCCGCGGTGTCATGTTCAAGCGGCTTGTCGCGATCCCTTACGGACGTATGCAGTTCGTTGATGTGGAGGCCGGACCGCTCGACCGCGCATACGGCATCGCGACCGTCACGTTGCACACGGCGAGCCCCGAGACGGCCGCCGACATCCCGGGTCTGCTCGCGGCAGATGCCACCGCTCTCCGCAACCGCCTGACCGAGCTCGGCGAGTCACGTGGCGCCGGTGTCTGAGACTCACGTGGCCGAGACCCAGGGGTTGCGCACTCATCCGCTGACCGGCGTCGTGCAGGGAGCGCTGTGGGCGGCCGCGGCGAGCTTCGGCCTGGTCAGCTCGCTGTCCGGGGGCGGTTGGGGAAGTCTGAGTCCGTTCATCAGTGCGCTGATCGCGGTGGTCGGTGGCCTGCTCCTCGGCATGGGCGTCGGCTTCCTGGGATGGCGGTTCACCCGATACGTCATCGACGGCACCGAGCTGCGGATCAACAGCGGCATCCTCACGAAGTCATCCCGGCGCATCCCGTACGAGCGCATCCAGTCGGTCGACATTGCCGAGCCGCTCGTCGCCCGCATCTTCGGCCTCGCTGAGCTCCGCATCGAGATGGCGGGTGGCAAGAACTCGCGTACGTCATTGCGATTCCTCAAGCTCGACGACGCCGCCGGGCTGCGGCAGCTGCTGCTCAACAAGGCTCACGGCAAGGACGAGGTGGCGGCTCCGGAACAGCGCAGTGTCATCACCACGGTGCCGCCGGAGCGGATCATGCTCGGCACCTTGCTGTCGCTCGACTTCCTGTTGGCGGTCATCGGCGTCATTGCACTGCTCGTGGGCGGCATCTGGTTCGGCGGGATCGTCGCCCTGCTCGGCGGAATCATCCCCCTCGGCTCCTGGCTGATCCAGATCGTCGGCAAGCGCGTGATCCAGCAATGGGACTTCACCTTGTCCCGCGGCGACCGCGGGCTCCGCATCGAGCGCGGTCTGCTGTCGCGGACGTCCCAGACCATCCCATACGACCGGGT
>JAOPXO010000237.1 GCA_025965115.1 Aeromicrobium sp. | reverse complement strand
CAGCAGGGATTCGCCCTGCCCGAATGACGGTCCAGTTGCAGTTCGATTGACTTGTGGGAAATCGTGAACATTCGGCCAATCCCAGACGTACAGTTGCGCTCTCTCGGACGGAAGACAGCGCACTATGACCACGACCCTGGCGGCCAATCGCCGATCGGTCATTTTACTGTTGGCGCTGGTCGCAATGGTCGCTCCATTCCTGGTCTGGCAGAGCGCCCAAGGTGGCGAGCAACGGGTCCCATCGACCCTCGCACCGCACGGCATCGTGGTGGTCGGCGACTCGATCACCGCTCGCTACGACAACACCCCTGGGAGCGCCAGGCAGGGCTGGTGGAGCATCGTCGGTCACCGCTATCACGCCGACGTCACCACCTACGCACAGTCGGGATCGGGTTACCTGCGGCCGGGTCACGAATGCACCGGCAACCGGTTCATCGATCGCGAGGAAGCATTCACCGGAGATGCCCCGTCGCTGTTCATCATCGAGGGCGGTCGCAATGACTGGTCGACCTGCGTTCACGGCTTCTATGTCCCGGCCACCAATGCGGTGATCGCGCACGCAGTTGATCGCTATCTCTCGACGTTGCAGACGTTCTTGCCTCACTCGACCCGCATCATCGTGCTGGGACCCCCGTGGGGTCCCCTCGACCCGCAGGACGGCGTGCGTGTGACCCGCATCATCCAGGCGGCGGCCGCGCAGCACAAGCTGCAGTTCATCAGCACGAGAGGCACGCTCAACTCGCATCGGGTCATCGACGGCATCCACCCCAACCAGATGGGCAGCCGGGCGATTGCGGACCGAGTGATCCGCGTGCTCGGATCGCAGCTTTCGACTTCTAAGAAGTGAGCGCAGCGACCACGGCTGGGGCGATTGCGGTCAGCGCCTTGCCGCGGTGGCTGATGCGATCCTTCTCCTCCGCCGGCAGCTCCGCGGTCGACACGTCATGGCCATCGGCGGCGAACAGCGGGTCATATCCGAAGCCCCCCTCACCCTGCTCGCCATGCAGTATGCGGCCGGCCATCTCGCCGAGCTCAACAACCTCAGCCCCGTCGGTGCTGCAGAACGCCATGGCACAGCGGAACTGGGCACCGCGGCGCACATCTGGCACATCGCTGAGCTGGCTGAGCAGCAGCGCATTGTTGGCGGCGTCACCACCGTCCGACTTGGTGACACCCGACCAGCGCGCCGAGAGCACGCCGGGCATTCCGTTGAGGGCATCGACGCAGAGGCCCGAGTCGTCGGCGAGGGACGGCAACCCGGTCACCTCGAGGCAGGCACGTGCCTTGATCAGCGCATTGCCCTCGAACGTCGGCTCGGTCTCGGCCGGTTCGTCGTACGGCGCGACGTCCGCGAGGCCGAGCACCTCGATGCCGGGAACCAGCGGGGTCAGGATGCGGCGGAGCTCGGCGAGCTTCTTGGCGTTGTTGGACGCCAGTACCACCTGCGTCATCGACCCAGCGCCTCGTTCTGCATGCGTGTGAGGTCGGCGCAGCCCTTGCCGGCGAGCTCCAGCAGGAGATCGAGCTCGGCCTTGTCGAATGGCGCGCCCTCGGCGGTGCCCTGCACCTCGATGAACTTGCCCGATCCGGTCATCACGACGTTCATGTCGGTCTCGGCCCGGACGTCCTCGACATAGGGCAGGTCGAGCAGCGGCACTCCGTCGATGATCCCGACGCTGATCGCGGCCACGGACTCGACGAGCGGCTCCCCCGCCAGCGCGCCGGCCTTGCGGAGGTGCTCAACGGCGTCGGCCAGCGCAACATAGGCGCCGGTGATGGCAGCCGTGCGCGTGCCGCCGTCGGCCTGGAGGACATCGCAGTCGATCGTGATGGTGTTCTCGCCGAGCGCTTTGTAGTCGATCGCCGCACGCAACGAGCGCCCCACCAGGCGCGAGATCTCGTGCGTACGTCCGCCGATGCGGCCCTTGACCGATTCGCGAGCCGAGCGGTCGTGGGTCGCCTGCGGGAGCATCGCATACTCGGCGGTGACCCAGCCGAGTCCCGAGCCCTTGCGCCAGCGCGGCACACCCTCGCTCGCACTCGCCGCGCACAGCACCTTGGTCTTGCCGAACTCGATGAGACACGAGCCTTGCGCGTGGTCGAGCCAGTTGCGTGTGATGGTCACGGGGCGGAGCTGGTCGGCGTTGCGGCCGTCTTCACGAGTCATGACGGCGAGCCTATCGGGGCGCCGGTGGTCAGAGCGTGTAGGTCGAGCCGGCCGATACGAGCTCGCCGGGGCCGTCCCACGTCGACTTGAGGTCGGACTCGACCTCGCCGCGATCGGTCCAGGCAGGGATGTGGGTGACGAGCAGCTGTCCGACCCCTGCGCGGGTGGCGTAGTCGCCAGCCTCGGCACCCGTCAGGTGCAGGTGCGGCGGGTTGTCGGCCGACTCGACGAACGAGGCCTCACACAGGAAGATGTCGGCCCCGTCGGCGAGCTCGACGAGAGCTTCGGTCGGCCCGGTGTCGCCGGAGTAGACGAGGACGCGGGTGTCGGTGGCGACGCGCAGGGCGTACGCGGGCACGGGGTGGTCGACGAGGCGGGAGGTCACCGTGAACGGTCCGAGCTGCACCGTGCCGCCGTCGACGCACTCCTGGAAGTCGAACTGCTCGGTCATGCCCGGCGGCTCCTCGATGCCGTAGGCCATCGCGAGGTGCTCTCCGGCGCCGGCAGGGGCCAGCACGGGGATCTGCGAGAGCGCGCCGTCCGGGTGGTACTTGCTCACGACGTACATGCCGGAGAGGTCGAAGCAGTGATCGGCGTGAAGGTGTGACAGGGCGATCGCGTCGACATCGCGGAGATCGCAGTAGCGCTGCAGGTCGCCGAGCGCCCCACTGCCGAGGTCGAGCACGAGGCGGTATGTCCGGCCCTGGAATGGCGCCTCGACGAGATAGCAGCTGGCTGGTGAGTCGGGGCCGGCAAATGATCCGGCACAGCCGACGACGGTGAGCTTCATACGCTGATCCACGCGAACTGCTGGACGGTCTCCAGCTCCGGACCCAGGAACCGGTGCCCGAGCTCGCGGAACTCCTCGGGGCGGCCGGTGGTGAGGAATCGGTGCTGAGGCTCCGCAAGCCCCTGATCGCGCTCGAGACCTTCACGTACGAGCAGTGCGTAGACGTCCTTGGCGGTCTCCTCGGCGCTCGACACGAGTGTCACGCCGTCGCCCATGACGTACGACAGCACGCCCGTGAGCAGCGGGTAGTGGGTGCAGCCGAGCACGAGCGTGTCAACGCCAAGGTCCACGAGGGGACGGAGGTACGCCTCGGTGGCCGCGAGCAGCTCGGGGCCGCTGGTCACGCCGGTTTCGACGAACTCGACCAGCCGCGGGCACGCCTGCGTGTGCAGCGTGATGCCGGGATTGGCTGCGAAGGCATCGTCGTATGCCCT
>JAOPXO010000201.1 GCA_025965115.1 Aeromicrobium sp. | reverse complement strand
GCCAGGTGGCCGGCGATCGAGCCGGTGTTGATGATCGTGCCGGCGCCACTGGCGATGAGCGCCGGAGCGAGGGCCTTGGTGACGTTGAGGGTGCCGATCACGTTGATCTCATACATCTGGCGCCATTGATCCGGGTCGCTGTCGATCACCGGGCCGACACCGAAGGCCCCACCTGCGTTGTTGACCAGGACGTCGAGTGTGCCGCCGACTGCGGCGGCCAGCGCGCCGACCTGATCGACATCGGTGACATCGCAGGCGATCGCATGGCCGCCGATCTCGGCGGCCAGCTCCTCGAGGCGATCAACGCGGCGTGCGGCGCAGATGACGTGGTAGCCGGCTCCGGCCAGGGCGCGAGCGGTGGCGGCACCGATGCCGCTGCTGGCTCCGGTGACGACGGCCGTGCGCGCTGAGGGGTCCATACCTTCAATCGTGTCAGACGACCACGGCTGCGGGGTGTGGGGCCAACTGTCATCATGGGGGTGGAAGAAGGGGTGCCCATGCTCAGGCGAATCGCGATGCTGTCGGCGCACACGTCACCGCTCGAACAGCCCGGCAACGGCGATGCGGGCGGCATGAATGTCTACGTGCTCGAGCTCTCGCGCCAGCTGGCCGCCCGGGGCATCGAGGTCGAGATCTTCACCCGGGCCACTTCGCGGCATCAAGAGCCTGTCGTCGACGCAGAGCCCGGCATCAAGGTGCACCACGTCGCGGCCGGGCCATTCGAGGGTCTGGAGAAGAACGACCTCCCCTCCCAGCTGTGCTCATTCGTACGCGATGTGCTCCGCGCCGAGGTGGAGCGGGAGCCGGGACACTTCGATCTCGTGCACTCGCACTACTGGCTGTCGGGCCAGGTCGGCACGGTCGCCCGCGAGCGCTGGGGCGTGCCGCTGGTCCACACCATGCACACGATGGCCAAGGTCAAGAACGCCCAGCTCGCCGACGGCGACTCCGCCGAGCCGGTCGGCCGTATCGCTGGCGAGGAGGAGATCGTGCGCCTGGCGGATCGGCTCATCGCCAACACCGCCGAGGAACGCCGTGAGCTGATCGAGCTCTACGACGCTGATCCCGAACGGGTTGCCGTCGTGCACCCTGGCGTGGATCTCGAGGTGTTCCGGGCCGGCCGACAGGCTGAAGCCAGGGCGGCGCTCGGGATCGCCGATGATGCAGCGTTGGTGCTCTTCGCCGGGCGCATCCAGCCGCTCAAGGCGCCCGACGTGGTCCTGCGGGCTGCCGCGGTGATGCTCAAGCGTGATCCCGGGCTGCGCGGTCGCCTCGTCGTTGCGGTCGTCGGTGGAGCTTCCGGCACGGGTCTCGACCAACCGTCTGCATTGACCGATCTCAGCACATCTCTCGGCCTTGACGACATCGTCCGCTTCATCCCCACCGTCAGCCAGATCGGCCTCGCCGACTGGTACGCCGCCGCCACCACGGTGTGTGTGCCGTCGTACAACGAGTCGTTCGGCCTGGTCGCGATCGAGGCCCAGGCGTGTGGCACGCCGGTCGTCGCGGCTCGAGTCGGTGGCTTGTCGACGGCGGTGTCCGACGGTGTGACCGGCGTGCTGGTCGACGGTCACAATCCTGTGGACTATGCGTCGGCGATGCTGCCGCTCCTGGTCGATGCCGATCTGCGGGAGGCGATGAGCCAGAAGGCCGTGCACCATGCCGAGTCGTTCGGGTGGGACGTGACCGCCGAACGTACGCTCGAGGTCTACGCCGACGCGATCGCTGCATACGCCGAGACATCCGTATGAGCGCGGCACCGGTCAGCGGCGACGTACGCGCAACGATCATCGAGGCGCTGGACGCCGCCGAGCTGGACTATGTGGAGCACAAGCGCGGCCTGTTCGAGGTGACCCTTCCCGGCGAGCGCAAGCTGCAAACAACGTGCCGCCTTGAGATCGGTGCGCATGCCTTGGGAATTCACGCATTTGTGTGCCGCAAGCCCGACGAAAACCACGAAACCGTCTATCGCTGGCTGCTGGAGCGCAATCTCAAGATGTTCGGCGTCGCATTCGCGGTCGACTCCAGTGGCGACATCTATCTCGACGGCCGGATGGCACTGCACGCCGTCACGGCCGACGAGATCGACCGGGTGCTCGGGGCAGTCCTGACATATGCAGACGAGTCGTTCAACACGATCCTCGAGCTAGGCTTCGCGTCGTCCATCCGCAAGGAGTGGGAGTGGCGCGAGTCCCGTGGCGAGTCGACCCGCAATCTCGACGCGTTCAAGCACCTTCGCCCGTCGAGCTGAGCACATTCTGGCGCGCCGCGATGCCGGTGATCGGCAGACGAGACGACGAGATGACCGTGGTCTCCGGGCGGTTGACTGATCGGACAATCCCCTTCAACTCGGGCAGAGGGTGTCGAATGCTGGTCGTCTCCCATGGCATGCATGCGCGCCCGGCCGCGCGAGTGTTCGGGCATGTTCGCCGCGCGGGTGTCGTGCTGCGTGAGAACGTCGTGGAGGCGACCGGTTTGAGCCAGGCCACGGTCTCCCGGACGATCACCGAGCTGACCGGCGCCGGACTGATCCGCACCAGGCCCGATATGGGCAGGGTTGGCGCTGTTGGTCGGCCGAGTGTGCCGGTGCAGCTGGAAGGCAACGGCCACGGTGTCATCGGGGTGCACCTCGGCCGACTCCTGACGACGGTATGTGTCGCCGACCTTCGAGGACGCGTGCTCGAACGAAGCGAGCACCGCACTCCATATTCGCTCGACGACGCGGTGGCGCTGATCCGGTCAGCGGCAGATGATCTGCGGTCCTGCGACCCCGACCGGGTGATCGTTTCGGCTGGTGTGGTCGCGCCTTGGTCGTCCCTGAGGCTGCCCAGCGAGGATGTCGGCCGACGACTTGGCGAAGCCTTGGGCGTTCGCGTTCTTCCGGCCGACCACATCACCGCCGCGGCGGCCGCCGAGCATGCCATGGACGGGCAGGGATTCGCTGGCATGACGGCATACATCTATGCCCGTGACACGATCGGATTCGCCATTGCGGAGCGTCACGGTGACCAGACCACCGTGACGAGGACGGGGCTCCTTACGCACTTCCCCGCCGGTTCCTCGGCACCCTGCCGGTGCCGGTCGGTCGGCTGCCTGGAGGCAACCGCGAGCGATCAGGCGATCGCTCAGCGTGCGGAGGCCGAGGGACTGATCGACCAGCCGGACGTACGCCGCCTGTATGAGTCGTCGGAGGCCGGCTCGACCCGGGCGACCGAAATCCTGCGCGAACGCGCGCGAGTGCTTGGCCGGGCGGTGGCCTTCGTCCGTGACATGCTCGACTGCGATCGCGTCGTCCTCGTGGGCCAGGGATTCACGTCCTACGAGCCCGCGCGACGCCAGGTGATCGAGGCGTTTGAGCAGGCTACGAGTCTGTCTCCACTCGACGTGACGTTCGGCAGATATGGCGCTGACCTCCAAGCGGTCGCCGCGAGCGCCGTAGCACTCGTGCCATTCGACGAGGATCCGCTCGGTCTGGTGCGGCGGGCGCGGAAGGGTGCGGTCGAGTTCTCGTCACGCTGAATCAATCTCGTCTGCCGTCCAAGACGTGGGACGAGCGTCTCGGAAAGTGGACGAGTCTGGTGACGTTCCGGTTTCACCCCGAGCCCGGAAGCCCCCGTCACCCAGGAAGCCAGCACCGTGAAGATCACCCTCGTACGTACTCTCGCCGTCTCACTCGGCGGCGCACTGCTCGCCGCGAGCGCCACCGGCTGCGCATCGAGCCAAGCCGCCAACGGCAAGGAGGTGACGACACTGCGCTACCTGAGCGCTCCCGGCCTGCTCAACTACGCCGAGCTTGCCGATGCCCTCGGCTACCTCAAAGGGCTGAAGCTCAAGACGGTAGGCGTGGCGCAGGGCGGTCCCGCGTCACTGCAGGCGCTGGTCACCGGCCAGACCGATGTCGCGGTCGGACCGTTCAACGGTGCCACCGCGAAGGTGGCCTCTACCGGGATCAAGCTCAAGTCGGTCTCCGCGGCCTACGGATCGACGGACAAGGTCAACAGCTCGTTGCTGACCCTCGACTCCAGCTCGATCCGCAACGGCCGGGACCTGATCGGCAAGAAGGTCGCCGTCAACACGCTCGGCGCCAATGCCGAGGCGGTGCTCGACACGTACCTCAAGAAGGAGGGCTTGACGCCGAAGGAGATCGACAAGGTGACCCTCGTGCCCTTGCCCGGCATCAACACCGAGCCGGCACTGCGCAAGCACCAGGTCGATGCCGCCTATCTCGGCTTCGCCGCCAAGATCCTGGCGATCAAGCACGGCGGCATTCGGACGCTTGCCACCGACACCGATTTCGTCGGCCCCTACAACGGTGGCAGCTACGTGCTGAAGGACTCGTTCATCAAGGACAACCCGAAGACCACCCGCACGCTGGTCCGCGGCATCACCAAGGCGATCGTCTGGGACCAGGCGCACGAGCCGGCGGAGACCCTCGCGGTCATCGGCAAGTGGTTGAAGGCACACGGCCGCGCCGCGGACCTCAAGGCCCTCACGCTGTGGCAGGGCAATGGTGTCGCGACCCCCGGTGGGGTGCTCCGCGACCAGGACTTCTCGCTGTGGATCGACTGGCTCAAGAGCAGCGGTGAGGTCAAGGCCGCCTCGCTCAAGCCGAGCGATCTCTACACGAACGCCTACAACGTCGACGAGAAAGGCAAATGACATGAGCAGTCGGATCGAGCTGCGCAATGTCGGTCAAGTGTTCCGTGTGCGTGACGAGCAGGACCGGGCCCTCCGGGACTTCGTCGCACTGGACGGCCTCGAACTCACGATCGAGGCCGGAGAGTTCCTGACCATCGTGGGACCCAGCGGTTGCGGCAAGTCGACGATCCTCGACCTGATCAGCGGTTTGACCAACCCGACATCCGGCCAGGTCCTGGCCGACGGAACCGTCATCACCGATCCCGGCCCGGACCGTAGCGTGGTGTTCCAGCAGTACACGCTGCTGCCGTGGCGGACTGCGCTAGGCAACATCGAGCTCGCGCTCGAAGCAGTCGGCGGCCTCAACCGGGCGGCTCGCACGGCCCGTGCCCGCGAAGTGCTCGAGCTCGTCGGGCTCGGCGACTTCGCAAGCCGCTACCCGCACGAGCTTTCGGGAGGCATGAAGCAACGCGTCGCGATCGCTCGCAGCCTGTCGTACCAACCTGGCGTGCTGCTGATGGACGAGCCATTCGGCGCGCTCGATGCGCAGACTCGCGAGCGCCTGCAGGAGGAGCTCGTCCAGATCTGGCGGGCCACCGGCACGACGATCGTGTTCATCACCCACGACATTGAGGAAGCGGTCTTCCTGGGCGAGCGGGTCGCCGTGATGAGCAACCGGCCGGGCCGGATCAAGGCCATCGTCGACATCGATCTCGGTGCAGCGACGGCTGATGAGGACATCCGATCCTCCACCCGATTCGCCGAGCACCGCCACGAGATCTGGTCGCTGTTGCGCCAGGGCGTCGCTGTACGAAATGTGTCGAAGGAGGTGCATCGCGTTGCCTGATCTCCTTGAGGTGCGGACCGAGCCGCGGCTCAATCCACGTCAGGAAGCTGCCGCCGGAGTTCGTCATCGGTCGAGGTTCCGCAAACGGTTCGCGCGATCGGTCCGCGGCTTGATCGGCATCGTCACCCTTGCCGCGGTGTGGGAGATCGCTCCGCGCATCGGAGCGGTCGACCCGCACTTCATCCCTCCCTTGTCGGACGTGCTGAAAGCGTGGTGGCACCTCGCCCAGTCGGGTGAGTTGTGGACCGATGTGCGCACGAGTCTCGTACGCTCGGGCGTCGGCTTCGGCCTGGCGGTCGTCCTCGCGATTCCGATCGGTGCAGCGGTGGCCTGGTATCCGGTGCTACGTGATCTGTTGACTCCGGTGCTCGAGATCTTCCGCAACACGGCGGCGCTCGCGCTGTTGCCGGTGTTCGTGCTGATCCTCGGCATCGGCGAGACGTCCAAGATCGCCATCGTCTTGTTCGCCTGCTTCTTCCCGATCCTGCTCAGCACGATCAGCGGCGTGGCGTCGGTGGACCCGCAACTGCTGCGTACGGCACGCGTGCTCGGACTGTCACCGGTCGCCACGTTCCGCAAGATCGTGTTCCCTGCGGCGGTGCCCACGATCTTCACCGGCATTCGGATCTCCGGAGCGGCCGCAATCCTGGTGCTGCTGGCCGCGGAGATGATCGGCGCCACGGCAGGCCTTGGCTATCTCATCAACTACTCGCAGATGAACTTCCTGATCCCGCAGATGTACGCCGGCATCGTCACGACCTCCGCGCTGGGCTTGGCGATCAACTACAGCCTGGTCGGGATCGAACGCCACTTCTCGCGCTGGCGCGCGTGACCAATCGAAGGAACTGACATGACACGACAGCTGCACCTCAACGCGTTCATCATGAGCACCGGGCACCACGAGGCCTCATGGCGCCTGCCCGAGAGCAACCCGCGGGCGAGCTCGGACGTCTCGCACTTCCAGAACCTTGCCCGCATAGCCGAACGCGGGAAGCTCGACTCGATCTTCTTCGCCGACGCACCCGTCCTGATGTCGAACCCGGCGCGGCGACCCGCGGAGACGCTCGACCCGGTCCTGCTGCTCACCGCCATCGCAGGCGTGACCGAGCGGATCGGGCTGATCGCCACATCGTCGACAACGTTCAACGAGCCGTACAACCTTGCACGCTCGTTCGCCAGCCTCGACCAGATCAGCGGCGGTCGGGCGGGCTGGAATGTCGTCACGACCGGCAGCGAGGAAGCGGCCCTCAACTTCAACCTCGATTCGCACCCGCAGCCTGAGGACCGCTATCGGCGTGCGCACGAGTTCCTGGAAGTGACCCTCGGCCTGTGGAGCAGCTGGGCCGACGACGCGGTCCTCGCCGACAAGGACACCGGTGTCTACGCCGATCCGGAGAAGGTCCACCGGCTCGACTATGAAGGCGAGTTCTTCAAGGTACGTGGACCACTCAACGTCGCCCGCAGCCCGCAGGGGTCGCCGGTCATCGTGCAGGCCGGCTCGTCCGGGCCTGGCATCGAGCTCGCCGCCGCATACGCCGAAGCGGTCTTCACCGCGCAGACCACCCTCGAGGACGGCCAGGCGTTCTACGGCAAGCTCAAGGCAGCGACCCTGCGCGCCGGGCGTGACCCCGAAGGCCTCAAGATCCTCCCTGGCATCGTGACCGTCATCGGCGGTACCGAGGAGGAGGCGCAACGCCTCGACCGTCAGCTCGACGACCTAATCGTGCTGGAGCACCCGCTCCAGCAGCTGGCCGAGAGCGTCGGGCTGCCGGTGTCCGAGCTCGACCTCGACGCGCCACTGCCGGCCAACATCCGGCCGGTCGACGAGGTCAGGAGCAGCCGCTACGAGCTGACCGTCAACCTGGCTCGGCGCGAGAACCTGACCGTGCGCGAGCTGCTGATCCGGCTCGGCGGCGGACGCGGCCACCGTACGTTTGCCGGCACACCCGAGCAGGTCGCCGACACGATCGAGGAATGGTTCACCCACGGCGCCTCGGACGGGTTCAACATCATGCCGGCCACGATGCCGTCGGGTCTTGAAGACTTCGTGGATCAGGTCGTTCCGATCCTGCAGGACCGCGGACTGTTCCGCCGCGAGTACGAAGGTACGACCTTGCGCGATCACCTCGGACTCCCCGTTCCCGAGGGTCGCAACGCCGAACGTCTGGCGGAGGTCGGGTGAACGTCTCGGTCGTGGTTGGCAACCCCAAGGCGCGGTCGCGCACCTGGGATGCGGCCCATCGGATCGCCCAAGGTCTCGGAGCAGGGAGTGTCACGTCGATCGACGTGGCCGACCTCGGGCCCGGGCTTCTCGACTGGGGTGACGTCACCGTGTCACGCGCGGTCGAGACCGTCCGTGCCAGCGATGTCGCGATCATCGCGTCTCCGACCTTCAAGGCGACGTACTCAGGACTTCTAAAGCTGTTCCTCGATCGCTTCGACACCGGCACGGGCCTCGAGGGGGTCGTCGCGGTACCGCTGATGCTGGGCGCCGGGCCCGCTCACCAGCTGGCGGCGGAGGTGCACCTCAAGCCATTGCTCGTCGAGCTGGGAGCGACCGTACCGACTCCGGCGCTCTACCTCCTCGACTCCGCCACTCAGCCCAATCCGGTTGAGCGGGCGTGGACGGAGAGGTGGCGACCAGCGATCACCCTCTCGGTCGGAGTCACCCCATGACCTCCTGCGCGCTCGATCACGAGGTGCTCTCGAAGTCATTCCGGGCGGCGATGGGCAATGTGGCCGCGGCGGTCTCGGTCGTCACGGTCCTGGAGGATGGCCAGCCGCACGGGACGACGGTCAGCGCCTTTGCGTCGCTGTCGATGGACCCCCCGATGCTGCTTGTGTCGCTCGACAACACTTCGACGCTGCTGTCGAGACTTCGCGAGGGATTGCTCGTCGGGGTCAACGTGCTCGATGCCCGTCAGGACCAGATCGCTCTACGCTTCGCCCGCAAGGGCTCAGACAAGTTCGCGGACGTTCCGTGGCAGCTGGAGGACGGAGCCCCGGCCCTGCGCGACCGACATGCCTGGGTGGCGATCACCGTCGCTCGACTCGTCGAGGCCGGCGACCACACCCTTGTCCTCGGCGATGTGGTGGCAGCGGACGTCTCGACCGACGCGCCGCTGACGTACTGGCAGCGCACGTTCGGGACGCATCGGGCATTCTGAGCCGCTGGTGACCCATCCGTCCCCCCAGTCGGGTCCACCGGCCTTCGCGTAGCGTTTGAGTTGTGAAAGCGCTGGTCTTCGTCGACGTCACCGACCCGTGGTCCTATATCGGCGCCACGCGATTCGAACGCGCTGCGGCGATGTTCTCGATCCTGACCGGTGAGCCGATCGAGTTCACCCTGCGGGCCTTCCAGCTCGAGCCCGATGAGCCCAGCGAGGGCCGGCCGCTGATGGACGCGCTGGCCGAGCGGCTGGGCGGTCTCGACAAGGCCGAGTTCGTCAACGTGCAGGTCACCGCCGGCGCCAAGATCACCGGCATCGACCTCAACTTCGACGAGGCCGTGCAGGCCAACTCCTTCGATGCCTGGCGACTTTTGACCTGGGCAGATGAGGATGGTCCGGGGGTTCAGCGCGATCTCGCCCACCAGCTGTGGCGGGCGTACTTCCTCGAGGGCGCCGACATCGGTGACAGCTTCACCCTCGCCACACGAGCCGCGCTGGTCGGGCTCGACCTGGAGACGGCCGAGGCACTGCTTGCAAGCACGGAGTATGCCGATGAGGTGCGGGCGCAGATCGCAGCGGCGGACGATCTCGGCGTGAAGCAACTGCCGTACGTCGTGATCGAGCACCAATGGACCCTCGAAGGCGTGCATTCGCAGAACGACTACGTGCAGGCGCTCAACGCGATCTATGTCGAGTGGAAGGCCGAGCCCCCTCCTGCCGGTTGAGTTCATCGAAACCTGACGGAATAGGCTCACTTTCATGAGCACCTTGATCCTGCTGCGCCACGGCCACAGCGAGTGGAACGCCAAGAATCTGTTCACCGGCTGGGTCGATGTCGACCTCAACGAGCAGGGTGTTGCGGAGGCCGAACGAGCCCCGGAGCTGCTTGCCCAGGCGGACCTCTACCCCGACGTCTCGCACACCTCGGTGCTTCGCCGAGCGATCCGCACGTCCGAGATCGTGCTCAACGGGATTGACCGCCACTGGATCCCCGTACGCCGATCATGGCGTCTCAACGAGCGGCACTACGGCGCTCTTCAGGGCAAGGACAAGAAGGCCACTCTCGAGGAGTTCGGCGAGGAACAGTTCATGCTGTGGCGTCGTTCGTACGATGTCCCGCCGCCGCCGATCTCCGATGACGATGAGTTCAGCCAGGCCGAGGACCCGCGCTACGCCACCCTCCCCGACGAGTTGCTGCCGCGGACGGAAGCCCTCGCCAACGTCCTCGATCGAATGCTGCCCTACTGGTACGACGCGATCGTCCCGGACCTGCTCGACGGCCGCACGGTGCTGGTCACCGCGCACGGCAACTCACTCCGGGCACTGGTCAAGCACCTCGATGGGATGAGCGAGGACGCCGTTGTCGGCCTCAACATCCCGACCGGCATCCCGCTGGTCTACGACCTCGACGCCGACCTCAAGCCGACGATCCCCGGCGGCACCTACCTCGACCCCGAGGCTGCAGCAGCCGCGATCGCCGCCGTCGCCAACCAGGGACGCTAGCTGCGAGACCTGCGCCCGGACAGTCGGACGCGGGACCGGTGCTCCCTGATGACGTTGTAGGCGGCCGACTCCGGCCTCGGCTTCAGTTGCTGCCGAAGGCGCTTTCGGTTGTTGACCTTGGGCTCGTCACGGTGTCTGAGACGCTGCCACAGCCTCGCGCTGCCGACGAGCAGAACGATGGCTGCGAGGTACCCGGCGACCCACCACGTCCGATGTGACAGGAGAATCTCGTGGAAGGACTTCGGGATCATCCAGGTGATGACCTCCCACAGGCCGGCGAGGATCACGAGCGAGGCCAGGAGGTTCTCCAGCGCAAACACCCGCCGGAGGTTCCATGGGTCTAGCTCGTGCGACCACTTCGCTCGATCAGCGTTAGGCGGTACGACCCCAGTGCTCAGCGCTTCGTCGAACAGCTCCAGCTGGTTCAGCCCGCCGCGACGTTTCGCACGGGCGCTATCGACATACGAGAGCCCGGAAATTCCCTTGACGCGCAACAGAAAAGACAAGAAGGCGTGCAGAAAGATCACGACACCGAAGATCGCTCCGAGAACGCCGAGAGTGCTCGTCACCGGCGCTCCTGGATGAGCCGGGGATGAGGGTCAATGGCATTGACCCACACGGAGCAGCTCATATGACTCCTCATCGGAGCTGGGTTGCCCAGAGCCTAGAGGATCAAATGACTCCCTGTCTGGATGATCCGCACGTCACTCGCGTCAGTCAGGCGTCGTACTTGTAGCCCAGGCCGCGCACGGTCGTCAGGGTCGTGGGGTTGGTCGGGTCCTTCTCGATCTTGGCGCGCAGGCGCTTGACGTGGACGTCGAGGGTTTTGGTGTCGCCCACGTAGTCCGCACCCCACACCCGGTCGATCAGCTGGCCGCGGGTCAGCACGCGGCCCGGATTGCGCAGGAAGTACTCGAGCAGCTCGAACTCCTTGAGCGGAAACTTCGTCTCCGAGCCGCTGATCGTCACGAGGTGCCGGTCCACGTCCATGCGTACGTGCCCAGACTCAAGCGAGGGATTGTCGTCGATGTCGTCGGCGATACCGCGACGCAGCACCGCGCGGATGCGGGCCACGAGCTCGCGCGGTGAGTACGGCTTGGTGACGTAGTCGTCGGCGCCGAGCTCGAGCCCGACAACCTTGTCGACCTCGGTGTCCTTGGCGCTGACCATGATGATCGGCACCGACGAGACCTGCCGCAATGCCCGGCACACCTCGGTGCCCGAAAGCCCAGGAAGCATGAGGTCGAGCAGCACGATGTCGGCACCATTGCGGTCGAACTCTGTCAGCGCATCTGGGCCGGTCTCCGCGATGGCCACGTCGAAGCCCTCCTTGCGCAGGACGTACGACAACGCCTCGCTGTAGCTCGTCTCATCTTCGACGACCAATACCTTCGTCACGATTGCTCCTCATCGAGTTCGGCGCTGAACGCCGGCAAAACCAGGGTGAATGACGAGCCGAGTCCGGGCTCGCTCCAGACCTCGACCGTGCCGCCATTGCTGGCGGCGACGTGCTTGACGATCGAGAGCCCGAGGCCGGTGCCTCCGGTGGTGCGGGCACGAGCCGGGTCGACGCGGTAGAACCGCTCGAAGATGCGGTCGAGCTCGCCACCGGGGATGCCGATGCCGTTGTCGGCAACCGTGAGGCGCACGTCTTCTCCGTCGAGATGCGCCGAGACCGAGACCTTCGAGCCCTTGGGGCTGTAGGTCACCGCGTTCTCGACGAGATTGCTGACCGCCGCGTGCAGCTGGGCACGATCCCCGTGGACGTAGAGCTCAGGCTCGACGTCGGTCGCGATCGTGATGTCCTTGTGCTCGGCATCGGTGGCGGAGTGTTCGCACGCCTCGGACACCAGCTCGCCGATCTTGATCGTCATCGCCTCGTCGCTGAGGATGTCGTTCTGCAACCGCGACAGGTCGATGATCTGCTGCACGAGCCGGGTCAGTCGCTCGCTCTCGGTGTGCATGCGACTCGAGAACCGCACGACCGCCTCGGGGTCGTCCTTCGCCTCGGCGACTGCCTCGGCCAGCAGATTGAGGGCGCCGACCGGAGTCTTGAGCTCGTGGCTGACATTGGCCACGAAGTCGCGCCGAATCGTCTCGACGCGCTGCTCGCGGGTGCGATCGTCAGCGAGCACGACGATCAGTCGCGAGCTGAGCGGTGCAACCCGAGCATGGATGTATGAGGTGGTGCCGCGCCTGGGCTGGAGAGAAATGTCGGCCTCGCGGACCTGACCATCGCGACGCACTTGGCGTACGAGCGTCATCAGCTCATCGGGTTGCAGCCGGTCCTCGTGGACGATTCCCATCGCGACGGCGGGGGCAGAGGCCTGGACGACCGTGTCAGAGGAGTCGATCAGGACAGCGGAGGATGAGAGCACCGAGAGCACAGCCTCGGCGCCGGGAGGCACCACTGGTGTCGGCTCCGGGATCGCGTTCTGCCGCCGCTCGCTGAATCGCCACAGGTAGGTGAGCATCGCGCCGATGACAGCACCGATCGCCCCGGCGATCAGAATCCCTGCACTGGTGTTCACAACATCGATCGTAGGGCGCGATTCGTCATCTGTAGCACTCCGCAGCCGGTAGGCGAAACGACCTTCGGTTGCTGTTCACATCGCGTTCACCGGAGGTCGCCGTCCGTTCACCCCACCTGCCTACGGTAGGGACATGCGTGATCAGTACTACGAACAGCTCGATGCCATCGTCGACGACCTGGTGAGTCTCACCGGCACCGTCCGACGTGCCGTCGCCGAATCCACCAAGGCCCTGCTCGAGGCCGATGGCGCTATTGCCGAATCGGTCATCGCGGGCGACAAGGACATCGATGAAGCAACCGAGATGATCGAGGAGCGGGCGCTGCTGCTGCTCGCCACTCAGCAGCCGGTCGCCACCGACCTGCGCCAGCTCGTCGCGACGCTCCGGATGCTGTCCGACCTGCAGCGGATGGGGGACCTGTCGGTCCATGTTGCCAAGGTTGCTCGCCGCCGGATGCCCGACTCCGCGGTGCCACTCAACCTGCACCCGACGATCACCCGGATGGCCGCGGTGGCCGACTCGATGATCGACTCCGCATCTCGCATCGTTGCCAACCGCGATGTTGCCGCCGCCGCCCAGCTCGAGGACGAGGATGACGAGATGGACCGCCTCCGGCGGGAACTCCTTCGATCGTTGCTCGGCGATGACTGGGACCACGGCGTCGAGCCGGCGGTCGACCTCGCGCTCCTCGGCCGCTATTACGAGCGGATCGGCGATCACGCCGTCTCGATGGCCCGCCGTGTCGTCTACCTCGTCACGGGCCAGGGACAGCTCACCTAGACCGCACCACTGCCGCATCCCAACGGGTCCTCATCGCGTACGCCGCGGTGGGGACCCTTTGCTGTGCTAGTCAGCCAGCGACAACAGTGAAGACGGCCTTCACATCACCGGACTGGAACGGGATCGTCACGGTGATCTTCTCGCCGATGGTGACGTCATTGGAGTCGACGTAGTCGGCGTCGCCGAGGCTCGTGGTGTACGGCGGAGAACCGATCGGGACAACCTTGTTCCTGTCGGCGAACAGCCCGTATGGGCCGCCCGTTGCTGTCTGGTGGCGATACTTGACCGGTTTGCCGCTGGAGTCGACTGCGGTGGGCACCTCGTAAGCAGCGTCATCGACCGTGCTGATGACATTGCCATCGACATACGCCCTCTTCTGGCCGGAGATCACGACGATCTTGCCGTTCCTGACAGTGATGTATCGGTTGCCGTCCTTGCCCGCTACCGAGTCGTACGCAGGCGTTCGTGCGACTACTGGCACCGTGATCGTCACGGCTGTGTCATCGCTCGCGACGTCGTATGTGTCGAAGAAGATGGTGGCGCGGACGAATGACCCAACCGTCGCTCCCGACGCGACCCGAATTTGGACGTCGTCAGACAACCGGCCTATCGACGAAGCCTTGCCGGGGGAGAAGCGATGGTGGCGGCTCGCGGCGTCGTCAAAGAACCGTGAAGGGAGGCCCGGATCTGCCGGAGACCCCACCAGGGCAAGATCGACTTCTCGTATTTCCTGGGAATTGCCGGCCAGGTTGTTGACCACCTTGGCCGAGAGCGTTGCGGAGCCGCCAGTGTTCAACACGAACACCGCGTCGAGGACGTCAATCTTTCCGTGACGATTGGCGCCGGTCGCCGGGTGATGCGGCTCGTTGTTCTGCTTGTCGACGCCGCAGGCAGCAAGGCTCAACAGGGCAACGACCATGACGATCG
This sequence comes from Aeromicrobium sp., assembly GCA_025965115.1. Lineage (GTDB taxonomy): Bacteria > Actinomycetota > Actinomycetes > Propionibacteriales > Nocardioidaceae > Aeromicrobium. Next base: position 69,073 of record JAOPXO010000201.1, on the reverse strand, counting down.
CGCGGCCGCTGAACCGCATGGTTGCGCTTTAGCCAGTCACGAAGTCGTAGTCAGGCGTGCGCGCGACGACCGGAGCTTCGATCGTGACCGGCGCGGCGTCGGTGAAGTTGAGGGTGACCTTGACGTAGTAGCCCGGCTTGGCGCCCTGGGTGACGACGAATCCGCCGGCATCGGAGGCCTGGCCGAGCGTCGCGGCAGAACCCTTCGGCAGCGGCAAGAGGATCTTGGTGCTCCGGACCGGGAGCGACTTGTTGCCATCGAGGCTGTCGATCGTGACGCTGGTGAGCGCCTGATCTGACCCGGTGTTGTTGACGATCGACGCCGAGAGCGTGGCCGACTTGTTGTCGTTGGCGACCAGCAGGGTGTTGAGCACGTTGATCGTGGAGCTGCGGTAGTTGGCGCCGGCGGCAGGTTGATATTGCTGGTTGGTCTGGTCGTCGAAGCCGCAGGCGGTCAGCGCCAGCATGGCGACGGCGGACAAGGATGTTGCCACGAGGCGGCGACGTCGTACGGAGCTCACCGGTGCCTGCTTTCCGTCGGTCGATCTTGGTGGAGAAAGGGTGCGCGCCGATCGTATCCGAGCCGTTTGTCGATGGCTGCTTTGACCTGCCGACAGAGCGTCTGCTACGGGTCCACGGGCCAAGATCGGCCCGGATCGGAGTCGGCCGCTCATGTTATCCTTGTCACCTAGGAAAGGTATTTTCTCTATGACTTTCACTGTCGGCGAAACCGTTGTCTATCCCAATCACGGTGCTGCAGTTATCGAAGATATCGAAACCCGACAGATCAAGGGCGAGGACCGCGACTACTTGGTTCTCCGCATTGTTTCGCAGACGGACCTGATCGTCCGCGTGCCTGCCTGCAACGTTGACCTCGTCGGTGTTCGCGACGTTGTCGACGAGGCTGGGCTTGAGCGCGTGTTCGGTGTGCTCCGAGCTGAGCATGTCGAAGAGCCGACCAACTGGTCGCGCCGCTACAAGGCCAACCTCGAGAAGCTGCACTCCGGTGACGTCCTCAAGGTTGCCGAGGTCGTACGCGACCTGTGGCGCCGCGATCACGAGCGCGGATTGTCGGCCGGTGAGAAGCGCATGTTGGCCAAGGCCCGCCAGATCCTGGTGTCCGAGCTCGCACTCGCTGAGAAGACCAACGAGGACAAGGCCGAGACCCGTCTTGACGAGGTCCTCGCTTCTTGAGACGACTCAGCCTGAGCTGACTCACACGTACGCCCCCGGTTCTTCGGAGCCGGGGGCGTCGTCGTGTCCGGGCCGACCTGGTCAGATCGTGAAGATGAGTGCGGTGGCGATCGCTGCGATGCCCTCGCCCCGACCGGTGAGGCCAAGCCCGTCCGTGGTCGTGGCGGACAGGGAGACGGGTGCTCCGAGTGCCGTACTGAGCACCTCTTCGGCCTGCTCGCGCCGCTCGGTGATGTGCGGCCGATTGCCGATCGCCTGCACCGAGACATTGCCGATCACCCAACCGGCGCCCCGCAGGCGGCGGGCGGTCTCGACCAGGAAGTCGGCTCCGGAGGCACTGGCCCACTCGGGCTCGTCGGTGCCGAAGTTGCTGCCGATGTCACCGAGCCCGGCCGCACCCAGGACGGCATCGACGATCGCGTGGGCGACGCAGTCCCCGTCCGAATGCCCGTCCAGGCCGGATTCTTCGCCGGGCCACTCCAGACCGGCCAGCCAGAGTGCGCGGCCGGGCACCAGCCGGTGGACGTCGGTGCCAATGCCGATGCGCGGAGATGTCACAGGTTGATCATGCCGTACACCCGGCGCGTCGTGGATGTGCGAGCAATGATGGACCGGTGACCGGGCGTACGAGCATCGCGACAGGCATCCTTGCCGCCACTGCGGCAATTGCCACGAGTGAGGGCCTGGCAGCGGCTCTGAACCTTCGGGAGTCCCCGGTGCTTGCGCTCGGGCAGACGGTGATCAAGCTGACCCCCGGTCCGATCGCCGAGAAGATCATCAGCGTCGTCCAGCACGCCGACAAGCCACTTGCCGTCACCAGCGTGGTGATCGCGATCCTGTTGCTCGGAGGACTGATCGGCGCATGGTGGCAGGGCAAGCGTCTGCTCGCGGTCCTCGGGATTGTCGTGCTGGTGGCGCTTGCCTCAGCGGCAGTGCTGGGTCGGCCGCACGGATCGGCCGCAGGTGTCATGGTGTGCGTCATCTCCGGCGGGATCGTCGCGGTCGTCCTTGAGCTGTTGCAGCGCGATCGTCCTGACCTGTCGCCGGACCTGGCGCGTCGAACGTTCCTCCGTACGACCGGGCTGGTGGTCCTCGCCACCGCCATCGTGGGCGGTGCCAGCGAGGTGCTTGCGTCCCGTCACCGTCGCCGCGCGGCTGTGGAGCGGGTACGAGCCTCGCTGCGGCTGCCTACGACGAGGTTGTCGGCGCCGTCTGGCGTCGACCTCGGCCTCAAGGACCAGGGGCCCTGGCTCACGCCCAACGGCGACTTCTACCGGATCGACACCGCGCTCTCGCCGCCTCTGATCGATCCGACCACCTGGAAGCTCCGAATCCACGGCATGGTCGACAAGGAGCTGACCCTGACCTACCAGGACCTGATCGACCGCGGGCTCGAGAATCACTGGATCACGATCTGCTGCGTGTCCAACGAGGTCGGCGGCAACCTGATCGGCAACACCAACTGGGGCGGCGTGCCGATCAAGGGCATCCTCGAGGAGGTCGGCATCAAGGATGGCGCCGATGCGCTGCTCTCCACGTCCGACGACGGATGGACCTGCGGCACACCCCTCGCCGCCCTGCAGGACGGCCGCGACGCGATCCTTGCGCTGACGATGAACGGCGAGCCGTTGCCGATCGCCCACGGCTTCCCCGTGCGCCAAGTGGTCCCCGGCCTCTATGGATATGTCTCCGCGACCAAGTGGGTCACCGAGTGGGAAGTCACGCGGTTCGCGGACTTCCAGGCCTACTGGACCCGCAATGGCTGGAGTGAGCGCGGGCCGATCAAGACCGAGGCCCGGATCGACCTGCCGCGCGGCGACGTGCAGGCCGGCACCGTGACGGTGGCCGGCGTCGCCTGGCAGCAGCACACCGGGATCGAGGGTGTCGAGGTCAGGATCGACGGCGGGGACTGGCAGAAGGCCACTCTCGCCAAGGTTCCCTCGATCGACACCTGGGTGCAGTGGAGCTGGCAATGGCCCGCCGACAAGGGCGACCACACGATCGAGGCCCGGGCGACGAATCGCAAGGGCGTGCCGCAGACCTCGGCTGTCGCCGATGTGGTGCCCAATGGTGCGTCCGGCTACCCGGCCATTCAGGTCGCGGTGACCTAGCCACCTACCAGCGCGTGGAGCCGGCTGGCAACGGCGTGGAGGTCGGATGGATGACGTACACGACGCCGCCACTGCCGCCCAGCCAGGCCTTCTCGAACTGCGCGCGCGAGTAGACCCGCCGGACGCTCGAGCTCGACGCCGCTGCCGGGTCGTTGGTGATCACACTGCCGCTCGAGGTGAATCCGGTGATCACGACCAGGTGCCCGGGTGTCGACGAGATCGGTGCCCCGTCGAGGCCGCCCTTGGAGAAGGCGATCGAGGCAACCAGCGGGATGCCCGCCTTGATGAACGCCTCGGCATCGCGAAGGTCGGTGAGCCGGGTGACGAAGGAGTCAAGGGAGTAGCGCGCGGCGTACGCGGTGTTGAATGGCCAGTTGCCCGTGCCGTCGTAACGGATGTCGAAGGTGTATCGGGCGGCGTGATCGACGTATGAGTCGGCGTACGTCGACCAGGAGTAGTCGGAAGCCGCCGGACCCTTGCCGAAGTAGCGCATCACCATCGCGGTCGAAGTCGGAGAGCACCACGCCTCGCCGCCGCCTCCCCACTGCGGAAACTCACCCTTGTGGATCATCTGCGACGCTGCGGGTACGGCGAGCTCGGTCGTCGAGGTCATCGTCGTGCTGCTGGTCGACGCCGACCGCGTGAGGTAGGTGGCGGCGGTGCCGTTGACGGCCTCAAGTGCCGGCTTGTCGGACGAGCCCTTCGGCCGCATCAGCAGAACCCGCACCTGCCAGGAGCTGAATGTCTTGCCGGAACTGGCCTCCACGGTGTCGGTGGCGACCTTGGCAAGGTCGTCGGTCTGGCTCGAGTAGGACGTGCGCGCGATATTCCTCGCGCTCATCGCCCAGCGGCCGATGGCATCCCAGCTGCCCGTGGTCTTGGAGTTCTTGACCCGCACGTCGACCCGCGCCCAGCTGCCGCCCGGGACATCGACGCTCCAGGATGGCACCAGACTCTTCGCGTCGAAGCCGATCGACTTCCACGGCGAGACCCAGGTGCCGACGTCGTACGTCTTGGCGCCACCCGAGACATTCGCGTCGTCATATATCATGGTCGTGGTGCCCGAGCCGAGCGTGACCGAGTCGGTAGCGACCTTGATGCCGGTCCCGGTCCCCTTCGCGAAGTCGGCGGTGCTGGTCCAGCGCGAGAACGCGGTGTGCGCCGTTGCCGCCGAGGCAGGGATCGCCTGAAGCGTCGCACCACACAGTGCAACAACCGACAGCGCAGCGAGGATCGCCTGGCGTACCCGAGAGGTCATCGATACATCCTAGGTGACGTATGGGGCTGGTGGGGCGGATGTGAAGAGCCGCGCGACCGGCGGCGCGGCAGGAGCACCTCCCCGGAGCCGATAAGGTTGAGCCGTGACATTCCAGCTCTTCGACACCGCAACGCGACAGATTCGCGAGCTGGTTCCGGTGCACCCCGGACACGTCGGCATCTACCACTGCGGGCTGACCGTGCAGGGCCCGCCGCACATCGGCCACATCCGCAAGGAAGTCGTCTTCGACGTGCTGCGCCGCTGGCTCGAGCGGTCGGGCTATGAGGTCACGATCGTCGCCAATGTCACCGACATCGACGACAAGATCCTCTCCAAAGCCGACGAGCAGAGCCGCCCCTGGTTCGCCGTCGCCTACGAGAACGAGCGCGCACTGCACGCCGCCTATGAAGTCCTTGGCTGCATCCCGCCCACGTACGAACCCCGCGCCACCGGCCACGTGCCGGAGATGATCGAGATGATGCAGACCCTGATCGAGCGGGGTCACGCGTATGTCGCCGAGGACGGTTCGGGCGACGTCTACTTCGACGTACGCTCGTGGCCGTCCTATGGCGAGCTGTCGAACCAGAAGATCGACGACATGCTCCCGGCCGAGGACGCTCCGCCGGAGGGCAAGCGCGACGCCCGGGATTTCGCCCTGTGGAAGGGCCACAAGGACGGCGAGCCCGAGTCCGCTTCCTGGCCGACTCCATGGGGACGCGGGCGTCCCGGTTGGCACCTGGAGTGCTCGGCGATGGCGGCCAAATACCTCGGCGACGAGTTCGACATCCACGGCGGCGGCCTCGACCTGCGATTCCCGCACCACGAGAACGAGCTGGCCCAGTCGCGTGCGGCCGGGCAGGCGTTCGCGCGCTACTGGATGCACAATGCGATGCTCAACCTGTCGGGCTCGAAGATGTCGAAGTCCGTCGGGAATTCACTGATGGTGAGCGAAGTCGTCAAGCGGGTCAGGCCGATCGACCTGCGCTACTACCTCGCCGCCTCGCACTACCGCTCGATCGTCGAGTTCTCCGAGGAGTCACTCGCCGAGGCGGCCACCGCGTTCGCCCGGATCGAAGGATTCGTACGCCGGGCCGCCGAGCTCGTCGGTGCCGGTGAATTGGGAGAAGTGCCCGAGGCATTCGCCGCCGCGATGGATGACGACCTCTCCGTGCCCGCCGCGCTCGCCGTTCTCCAGGCCAAGGTGTCGGAGGGCAATACGCTGCTGGCCGGCGGCGACACCGCGGTGCTCAGCGCAACCCTCGCCGAGGTCCGCACGATGCTCGACGTTCTCGGTTTGGATCCCCTGTCCCCGACGTGGGATCGTGGAGGTGACGATGCGGCATATGCGCAGGTGATCGACTCCCTCGTGGTAGGACTCCTCGAGCAGCGCCAAGAGGCCCGCGCGACCAAGGACTTTGCCGCAGCAGACCGGGTGCGCGACCAGCTCACCGCGGCCGGCATCGAGATCGAGGACACCCCGCAAGGTGCGCGGTGGTCCGTGAAGGGCGACACCTGATGCCAGGCAACAGCAAACGCAAGGGCGCGATCAAGAAGACCGGCAAGGGCAATCCCACTGCCGGCTCCGGCGGCCGACGCCGGCAGGGGCTCGAGGGCAAGGGCCCGACCCCTCGTGCGGCCGACCGGCCCAACCACAAGGTCTACAAGATGGCCAACGCGGCCACGAAGCGCGATGCCGCACGCCCGCGCCGCAAGACCACCGACGCCGCCGAGTGGGTGGCCGGGCGCAACTCCGTCGTCGAGCTGTTGCGTGCGACGGTGCCGATCCATGCGCTGTATGTCGCCGAGGGCACCGAGCGTGACGAGCGCATCCGCGAGATCTTCAAGCTGGCCGCCGAGCAGCACGTCAGCCTGCTCGAGATCGGTCGCATCGAGCTCGACAAGCTCACCGGTGGGGCCGTGCACCAGGGCATCGCCGCGAAGCTCAACGCCTACGAGTACGCCGATCCGGCCTCATTCCTGGAGCTGGCCGCCGAGCGTGGCGAGCCCGCGCTGATCGTGATGCTCGACGGCGTCACCGATCCCCGCAATCTCGGCGCGGTCATCCGGTCCGCCTCGGGATTCGGCGCCCATGGCGTCGTCATCCCCGAGCGCCGGGCTGCCCACATCACGGCTGCTGCCTGGAAGACCTCGGCCGGTGCCGCGGCGCGGGTGCCGGTCGCCCGGGTCACCAACCTGACGCGTCAGCTCAAGGCCTTCCAGGAAGAGGGCCTCATGGTCATCGGGCTGGCCGCGGACGGTGACGTCATGCTGCCTTCGACGCAGATGGTCGATGGACCGGTTGTCGTGGTCATCGGCAGCGAGGGCAAGGGTCTGTCACGCCTGGTCTCGGAGACCTGTGACGAGCTGGTGTCGATCCCGATGTCGACGGGTCTCGAGAGCCTCAACGCCGGCGTCGCTGCGGGCATTGCGCTGTATGCAATCGCCCAGGCTCGCGCCTAGCCCACCGCCCGACACCAAAGTGTCCGAACCACCGTGGGGTGGCCCGGACACTTTGGCGCGGTCAGATCAGTTGCTCGGGCCGATCAACAGGTTCGAACCCGTCGATGGCAGCCACACGGCATTGCCCGCATAGTCGGCCTCGACCCCGTTGGCCACCGTGACGAGCAGGTTCCCGAACAGCGTCAACTTGCACGTGGCGGTTCCGGTGGCGTCCGTCTGGGCCGTGCAAACCGAGGCAGGGACGCCCTTCCTCGTCTTGAACACCACGGTCTGACCTGCCAGAGGCAGGGCGGGGACGCCGCCGGTCAGCTTCGCGGTGACCACTCCGACGGTCACGTGGATGCCGAGCTGGCCGGGCCACGAGGTGCCGTTCAGGACGACCGGGCTGACGGTGATCGCCGTCGCGCCCTTCACAACCTTGATCGTCAGCTGCTTGGTGTCCGACACCGCAGGGCTCTCACCGTCAGTGACCTTGACCTTGAACGTCGAGGTCCCGACCGGGCCGGTGGCCGAACCTGTGATCGTGCCGTTCGCATTCAGTGTCAGACCGGCAGGCAACGAACCACTCACCAGCGAGAAGGTGAAGGACGGCAGGCCGCCGACGATGTTGATCGGGGCGCTGTATGCCGTCTTGTACGGCGCATCCGGAAGCGTCGTCGAGGTGATCGCAACGTGCGGGACCACGTCGAGTGACAGGTGGATCACCGAGTCCGGCGCAATGCCATTGCTGGCGGTGACCGTGATGTTGTAGTGACCAACGGCTCCGGCCGTGGGCGTACCGCCCAGGGTTGCGGTGCCGTTGTGATGGTCGACGAACGTGACACCGGCCGGCAAGCTGCCGGTCGCCGTCAGATCTGCGACCGGATAACCGTCAGTGGAGAAGACAACCTCGCCTGCCACCCCGGCAACCATCCGAGCGTCGGACGGGCCGACGAGCTCCGGTGCCTCCTTGACCGTGACGTGCACGTTCTTGGTGGCGGGGGATCCGATTCCGTTGCTCGCCTTGACGACGGCGTCGTACTCGCCGCCGGTGCCATTGGCCGGGGTTCCGGTGATCTTCGCGGTGCCGTTTCCGGACACGCTGAGACCGTTGGGCAGTCCGGTCGCGCTCAGGTCGGGCTTCGGATACCCGGTCGTCGTGAACGCGTCGGAGCTGCCCGCAGTGCCGACGGTGAACGTCGAGGCCGCCGGGCCGTCGATGCCTGGCGCCTGGTTGATCGTCAGCGAGAACGGCCAGGTTGCCGGCGGCGGAGTGCCGTTGTCGCCGGTGATGGTGACGTCGTAGTGACCGCCGGTGCCGGCATCCGGGGTGCCGGCGATGGTGCCCTTGCCGCCGGACTGCGGGGTGAACGCCAGGCCTCCGGGCAGCGTGCTCGAGGACAGGATCGCGTCAGGGAAGCCCTCGGTCTGGCTGAACTGATCGGGTCCACCGGCCTGGCCGACTGTGTACGTCGACGCCATCGGGCCGGTCAGCTTGGGAGCCTGGTGCAACCTGAGGTCGAAGCTCTTGGTGTCCGATCCGGCCTCGTTGGTGGCTTTGACGGTGATCGTGTAGACGCCACCGGGGCCGGCAGTCGGGTGACCGGACAGCGTCGCGGTGCCGTCACCGTTGTCGTGGAATGTGACGCCCGCCGGCAGGTCGCCGGTCTCGGTCAGGGCGGCCTGCGGGGAGCCGGTCGTGGTGAAGGTGACCGGAGCGCCGTCGCTGTTCAGGGTGTAGTCAGCGCTGGCCGGCCCACTCACGACCGGGACAATCTGCTGGGCTTCCACCGCTCCGATGTCGCACTTCGCGCCCTGCGGGCGTGCGATGTCGCGCTGGTCCTTGGCGCCCGAGGCACACAGGGTGACCGCAGTGCCGGAGATGGCATCGGTGAGGCCCGTGGCGGTGGTTGCCGGGACCTTGTCCAGGGCCGGGCTTGCCGGTCCGGGAAGCAGGCTCTTGGTGGGTCCGCCGTTGTCAGCGAGGATGCCGAGCTGGGGAGCCGCCGCGAGATCGTTCTTGGCGGGGGTGAATCCGCAACTGGTGTCGCCGCTGTCTGTGAGGTTGCGGCCACCATCGGTCACGGCGGCGGTGCACTCGTTGCCGGAGTTGCCGGAGATGATCGTGCCGGCAATGCCGACCTGGGTCGGCGCACTCAGGAAGAACGCGCCCGATCCTCCCGAAGCCGCGGTGTTGCCGGTGATCGTGCTGTTGGTGATCGTCATCGGGTGGAACTGTTCGATCGAGCCGACCGCGCTGGTGTTCGTGTTGCCGGTGATCGTGGTGTTGTCGATCGAGGACTTGTTGGTTGCGCCCGTCCCGGTCGAGTACGTCAGGATCGCCGCCGCGGCGTATGCCTGGTTGCCCGAGATCAGGCTGGACCGGACCTTGAGCGTCGTCGCCGCATTGTCGGTGCCCGAGCCGCTGTAGATCGCGGCAGCGAGGCCGGTGGTGCCGGTGGTGTGCGCCGCCGTGTTGTCCCGCAGCGTGGCGTGCGAGATCGAGAGGTCGCCACTGCTGAGGATCGCGCCGCCGCCGAGGTTCGAGGCGGTGTTGCCGATGAAGTCGGTGCCGTCGAAGGACGCCGGCGCGCCGTCGCCCACGGCCAGTCCGCCGCCGCCGATCGCGCTGTTGCCGTTGACGTGTCCATCGGTAGAGGTCAGCGTTGCACCCTTGATGGTCAGCAGTCCGCCGCCGCCGCTAGCCGCGGTGTTGTCATCGATGGCCGCGTTGTTCAAGGTCAGGCTCGGGGTGTCCGTCGCGGTGACCGAGCCGTTGTAGACGCCGCCGCCCTGGAAGGCCGCGTCATTGGAGCTGACGCTCGAGTCGCGGACGGTCAACGCACCGGAGTTGAAGGCACCGGCACCATCCAGTGCGACGTTGCTGTCGACCTTCGAGCCATTGCGGATCTCGGTGGTGACACCGAAGCCGAGCGCGAGACCGCCGCCGTATACGCCTGAGGTGTTCCCGGTGACGTCCGTGTTGTCGAGCGTGAGCGTGCTGGTGGTCGTCGTTGTCGGCCGTGCCGCTGCGATACCGCCGCCGACACTCGCGCTTGCGCTCGGCGCCTTGTTGTCCTTCACCGAGCTGTCGGTGAGGGTCATGTTGGCGGTCGTGTAGATGCCACCGCCGACAGTCGCGGTGTTGCCGGAAACGGTCAGCCTGGTGGCGTCGAACGCGCTGACCGCGGCAATGGCGCCGCCTGCGGTGGCATTCGTGACCCCGCCACCGGCGATCGTGGTGTCGGAGATGGTGAGCGTGGGGACGGCCGGCGCATTCGCTCCGTGGTAAATCGCGCCGCCGTAGCCACCGAGGAGGCCCGTGCCGGTCACCCTGTTGCCGCTGAAGCTGGCTCCCTTGATGGACGTGGTGCCCAGAGTCAGGATCGCGCCACCGAGTCCTGCGCCCGCGTTGGCGCCGCCGGCCGCGAAGTTGCTGTTGAGGGTGGTGCCGTCAATGTTCAGTACGCCCGTGGCGGCCGAGGCGGTCTTGCCGGCCACGTACACGCCGCCGCCCCAACCCTGGAGCTGCGCGGCCGCGGTGACGCTGTTGTTGCTGATGGCGCCGTTGTTGACATTGAGTGTTGCCGCGTTGCCGACGGCCACGCCGCCGCCGTACAGCGCAGTGTTGTCGTGCACGTTGACGCCGGTGAGTGTCGTGGTGGCGCCGACATACATGCCGCCGCCGACCGAGCTGGCCGTGTTGCCGGAGATCGAGCCGTTGGTGGCGGTCAGGGTGCCGCCGGGGGCGTTGTAGAGGCCGGCTCCGTTGGTGCCGGAGTTGCCGGTCACCGCGACGTTGGTCAGCGAGGTCGTGCCGGCGTTGTAGATGGCGCCGCCGCCGGTGGTCGCGCCGGAGTTGCCGGAGATCGTGCTGTCGGTCAGGTTCAGGGTCGTGCCTGCATAGACCGCGGCACCGCCTCCCAAGGCTGACTTGTTGCCCGAGATGGTGACGTTCGTGCCGGTGACGACTGCGCCCGCTGTCTGGACCCGCAGTCCGCCGCCGAAGGTCGAGTTGTTGGTGCCGTTGCGAAGCGTCACGTTGGTCAGCTTGACGGTCACCGCACCGGTCACCGCCATCACCGAGGTGGCAGCGACGTTGTTGGCGTCGAAGATCGCGCCCGTGCCGACCACATTGGCACCCTTGGTGCTGAATATCGTGGCGCCGGTGTACGTGCCCGCGGCGACGTTGATCGTGTCACCACTGACGAAGGTCGCCTTCGCGAGCGCACCCTGGACCGTCTTGCACGGGGTGGCGATGGCCGTGCAGTTGTTGGTGTCGACGCCCGTGGTGGCGACGAAGAAGGGTCCGGCGGCAGACGCCGGGCCGGCCGCCACGATCGCGCCGGTCCCCACTGCGAGGACGAGGGCCAGAGCGGTGAACGAGGCACGGCGTGCGGGCATGACGACTCCTGGGTGCCGAATTGTGGGAGTGGGAGTTCGGCTCCCGGCAACTTAATGATCTAGAACACGTTTCAATCAGGTTTCCCGCAGAAACCATCCGAAAGGACTATGAGAGTCCCGCTGGCTGGTCAGCCGAGGACGCGGTCGAGGTAGGGATTGCTGAAAATACGGCCGGGGTCGACCTTGTCGCGGACGCTCACGAAGTCGTGGAAGCGCGAGTAGCGCTCGGCGAAGTACGACGCGTCGAGGGTGTGGATCTTGCCCCAGTGGGGTCGCCCCTCGTGGGCGGTGAAGATGTCCTGCGCCGCGGCGAAGTACGACTCGTAGTCGCTGCGTACGTATTGGTGCACTGCGATGTAGCAGTTGTCGCGCTCGTGGCCGGTCGACATCCAGATGTCGTCGGCTGCGGTGAAGCGCACCTCGATCGGGAACGAGATGTTCTCGTGCCCCGCGCCGAACCACGACTTGAGCTCGGCCAGCACGTCGTGCAGCGCCGCGCGCGGCACCGCGAACTCCGACTCCCGGAAGCGGACTGTGCGCTCGGAGACGAACACGTTGTAGGAGTCGTCGACATACTCCCGAGCGCTGAGCATCGAGGCGGCCATGGTGTTGACCCGCGGGATCCAGCCACGTTTGCGGGCGACAACCCGATTGAGCCCGCCGTAGACGGTGTTGCTGAGGAACTCGTCGTCCAGCCAGTGCCTGAAGCGGCCGACCGGCTTGCGCTCCGTGCCGCCGGGCACGCGGTTGTTGCGCTTGATCAGGGCCTTCTCGGTGTGCGGGAACCAGTAGAACTCGAAATGGTCGTTGTCGGCCGTGAACTCCTCCACCCGCTCGAGCACCTCAGGGAGGGCCATCGGCTCCTCGCGGGCGTGCAGGAGGAATGCCGGCACGCATTGCAGCGTGACCTCGGTGAGTATGCCGAGCGCCCCGAGGGTCACCCGGGAGGCGCCGAACCACTCGTGCTGCTCGTCGATCTCGAGCACCTCGCCGTCGCCGGTCACGAGCTGGATGCCGACGACGGTCTTGGCGATGCCAAAGAGCTTGCCGCCGGTGCCATGGGTGCCGGTCGACACCGCGCCAGCCACCGACTGCGGGTCGACGTCGCCGAGGTTGGGCAGCGCCAGGCCGAGCGCCTTGAGCCTGGGGTTGAGCTCATGCAGTGAGATGCCGGCCTGCACTCGCACGCGGCCGGTCGCTGAATCGTGGCCGAGGATGCGGTTCATCCGGTCGAGCTTGAGGAGGATGCCGTCAGTCGCGGCGATCGCGGTGAACGAATGGCTCGCGCCGACTGCCTTGATCTTCAGGCCCGCGGCGACAGCCTCGCGTACGAGCCCCGACACCTCGGCGGTCGAGGCTGGATATTCGATGCGCTGCGGGTGGTTCTCGACGCTGCGACCCCAGTTCTGCCAGTGCTCAGTCACCCGAAGCTCTTCCCTTCACCCCGATAAGTCGGCAGCAGCTCGACGTCACCATCGACGCTGACCAGGGCCACCCGGTCGAACCTTTCGCACATCTCGCCGGCCTTGGCGTAGCGCATCACGACCCGATCACCGACGCCCAGATCGCGGGCGGCCTTGCCCTTGACCGGCGTCTGTACCTCACCGGCGCCCTCGGTGCCGATCAGCGCCAGGCCGGCCGGCCAGGTTGGTGACGGTTGGCGGTTCTTGTTGGTCGGCCCCGAGGCGATGTAGCCGCCGGCGAACAGCGTCGCGATGTCCGGCGTCGGTTTGCGTACGACCGAGAGCACGAAGTACGCGGCGGCGCGCGCCTCGAAGGCGTCATAGCCGTCGAACAGGGTCGGAGTGAACAGGCCGGAGCCCGCGGTCAGCTCCGTGATGGCCGGATCCGCGCCGGTGACCTCGAGGCTGCCGGTGCCGCCGGCGTTGACGATCTCGAGCTTCGTGTGATCGCTGACCGCGGCGATGACGGTGCTGCGGCGGTCGAGCAGCTCTGCGGCGGAGCGCTTCTTGACCAGGCGCACCGCCGGCGAGCTGTCGGGCAGCCCGGCGATCTGCGCGTCGTAGAACATCACTCCGACGAGGTCGAAGCCCGGTCGCGCAGCGATTGCCGCGGCGAGCGCGCTGGCCTGCTGGGCCGAGTGCACGGGGGAGCGGCGTACGCCCAGGTGCACGGGCCCGAGCTTGAGCGAGGCGTCGACATCGATGCAGACCCGGATGGCCGGATGCCCTGCTCCCAGCAGCTGATCGAGGTGGTCGATCGTCTCGGTGCTGTCGACCATCACGGTGATCGCCGCGCGCCGCCTGTCGTCGGCGACCAGGTCGGCAAGAGCCGCGCGGCTCGTCGTCGGATAGGCCAGCAGGATGTCGTCGATGCCGTGGTCGGCGAGCCAGTTGGACTCAGCCAGCGAGTAGGACATGACGCCGGCGAAACCATCGCGCGCCAGCGTCCGCTCGATGATCGACCGCACACGTACGGACTTGCTGGCCACTCGGATCGGGACTCCCGCAGCCCGACGGACGAGATCGTCGGCATTCGCCCACAAGGCTGGTTCGTCGACGATCGCGAACGGAGTGTCCAGATCGGCGGTGGCGTTGAGGAGTCTGTCGAACGGTTCAGGCACCCGGCCAGTATGCCGCGACCCGGGAGTCACTTGACCTTGAGACCGAACGCCTTCGCCATGTCAGCGGCCTTCTTGCCGTTCGCCATGTGGGCGACGTGACCGAAGTCGGTCAGCAGCCGATTGAGTGAATACAGGGTGAGCTTCGACTTGACCACCTTGTGCGACAGCGAGGGGTTGGCGACGATCAGCGGGATCACGTTGTCGTGCTTCTTGTCATCCTCATCGGCGGTGATCACCACGGTCAGCCGGTGCGCCTTCCAGTCCGGTCCTGCGGTGATCCGTGACCACGCGGTGCGCATCCATGCGTCAAAGGTGCCCAGCGAGCAGTCGTGCGCGTTGTTGCAGTCGTTGGGGATCAGCATCTCCACATTGCCGAGCTTGCCGGCCTTGATGTCGCCGGCGCCGTAGGTGTCGTAGGAGAAGTCGTACTTGAGGCAAGTGGCCTGTTCGTCGGGGTTGTATGTCCACGGGTTGTGCCGCGGCACGTACTTGCCCGCCGAACTCGTGCGGCAGCGCTCGTCCCCCATCGACTCGGCCATCACCTTCGCCGTACGGCCGGCCTTGATCGTGGCCCCGAACACCGTGCCGCCGTTGGCGGTCTTGCCGCTGTCCGAGGTCAGGCCACGCGTCTCGCCCATGCTCATGGCGGCGTAGTTGGGCTTTGACGGGTGCGTGATCGCTTCCATGTCGGTGCCCAGCCCGTACTTCGTGCCCAACCCATAGGTGAACGGCGCCTCCTTCTTGATCTGCGTCAGGGCGTGGTTCTCCATCACGATGACCAGGACCTTGTCCGTGGCCACCGGCTTCGGCTTGGGCTTGCTGGCTGCCTGAGCGCTGGCAACAGGCAGCACCAACGCCGCAAGGGCCAGCGCCACGCCGAGACCTCGGATCCGGGCTGTGGTACGGGAGTGACTGATGGTGCTCATGATGGGGAAGTGGATTTTGAGCATGTCGCACGATAAGCCCAGCCCGGGAGCCACCACAAGACCTGGCAGTCAGGCCCCACTACGATGGATTCCGGACTTCGGTCCGTACGCCCCTGTAGCTCAGTTGGTAGAGCGCCTCACTTGTAATGAGGATGTCGCGGGTTCGACTCCTGTCGGGGGCTCCAATTAATACTCTGACCTGCGGTCATGGAATTCGTGGCTTCGCCGCTTGTGGCCCTGTTACACAAGTAGTTACACAAGTTGTGCGGTTGCCCGCCGGAAGACCGCTTGTTGCCTGACCAGACTGTCGTCGGAGACGTTGATCCCAAGTGTTGGGCGTGCGCACGAAAAAAAAGCGCACGGGGCTATCGACCGGTTCCATTCCGGAGTGATCGGTGGTGCAAATGTTTCCCCGACTACCCGCGGCCGCTGTGAGGTGCTCACGGACTGACGCATGTCGCACCGGGGAGTTCTAAGCCAACTTTCTTTGGTGAACTTCTTGCGGTATAAACCTAATGCCTATAGGCTCCGGGCGACCCGCAGCTGTGACTCGCATCACAGCCGAAGTTCGGGTTCACCGACAAGTGAGGGAGACGTTCATGCGTACGAGAACGACCAAATATGGCTTGCGAATCACAGTGCTGGGGGTCAGCACGATGCTGTCACTCTCGGCATGTGGAGGAAGTGACTCGGGTTCAGGGGGTACGTCGGACGTGACGTTCACTGGCGACCCGGTCACGGTCATGACGATTGCGCCGATCAAAACGGCGGCCATCAATGAGCCGGAGATCATGGAGGCGGCGAATGCCTCGGTGAAGGCCATCAACGATGCAGGTGGCCTGAACGGCCATGAGGTCAAGGTCATCACCTGCAACGACGGCAACGACCCCAACACGGCGGCAGGATGCGCGCGACAGGCAGTTTCGAAGAGGGTGGTCGCCGTCGTGGGCGGCTTCACATTGTCTGGTGCGAGCATTGTCCCCGTCATCGAGAAGGCCGGAATCCCGTGGATCGGCCCTCCCGGGTTCTCCGCCGACGAGCTGGCCAGCAAGGACTCGTATCCATTGCTCGCTGGATCGACGGCCTTCGCAGGTCTGGGCCAGCGCGCGGGCAAGGACGGCTGCAAGTCGGTCGCGACTGTCCTATACGACGTGCCGACTGCCGTCAGCGCTGCGACCCTGATCGCCAACGGCGTCAAGGCGGGCGGTGGCGACACGCCGACCGCGGTCAAGGTGCCGACGACGACGACAGACTTCACGAGCGTGGCGAAGCAGATCGGCAAGGTCGACTGCGCCATCGTCGGATTGCCCAACGACCAGATCGTTGCCACGGCGGTCGCGGGCAAGAGCGTCGGCGTCAAGTCGCACCTCTACCTCGTGGCCGGTGCACTGAACGAGACGACGATCAAGGGCGCACATGGCGCGCTTGATGGGGCATTCACCGCGGTCAGCTTCGTGCCGGCCTCCGAGGATGTCTGGAAGGACGCAAAGGCATCGACTGACAGGGTCGACTGGACTGGGGTGTACAACCAGAACACGTGGGCCTCATACCGAGTTCTTGCGGACGTGCTCCAGGGGCAGGACGATGTGACATCCAAGTCAATCGTTGCGGGCCTCCGCGCCGCTTCGAACGAGGACGCAGGAGGGCTCATGGCACCTGTCGACTTCACGAAGGAGTTCGCGGTGCCTGGTCTGAACCGAGTCTTCAACCGTCAGATCATCTTCCTGAAGGCCGATGGCGACACGGTCGTGCAGGAAGGCGACTTCGAAGACTTGTCGCCGTTGTTCGGCGGCTGAGTTGTTCATCACCGGTGCCTGGGATGGAACGCCGTCCCTGGCACCGGTGCCACTCGCATTTCAGGGAGGGAGTCCCATGACCGCTACCGCCGCGGCTATAAGAACCATCGGAATGACGGCAGGACACGGGTCCACACCGGCAATCCGCGATTGCGATCTCGAGGTCGCGCCGGGAGAGATCGCCGCTCTCGTCGGCGCGAACGGCGCCGGGAAGACAACGACGTTGTCGACGATCGCGGGGGAGCTCGTGCCGTTCGAGGGCGAGGTCGAGGTGCTCGGCGACGTCAAACGCCGTGGACTCGACTACCGCGCCCGTCATGGCCTCGGGTTCCTCACCGAGGGTCGGTGCGTGTTCATGCAGCTGACTGGGTGGCAGAATCTCGCCGTCGGTCGGGGGTCCGCCGACAAGGCGCTTGAGTATTTCCCCGAGCTCGAACCGCACCTCCGCAAGAAGGCGGGTCTGCTCTCGGGCGGCCAGCAGCAGATGCTGGCGCTCGCCCGGATCCTCGCCGCCGAGCCACGAGTACTGCTGGCCGACGAGCTCTCCCTGGGCCTAGCGCCGCTCGTCGTCCAGCGAATGCTCACCGCATTGCGCGACGCGGCCGATCGCGGCGTCGCGATCCTGCTTGTCGAGCAGCATGTCAGCCAGGCTCTGGAGTTCGCCGACAAAGGCTATGTCCTCCGCCGCGGACGGCTCGTGATGTCCGGAACCGGAGCAGAGTTGCGCGCCTCGGCGGACGAGATCGCCCACCACTACCTGAGGGGAGACCTCTGATGGAGTTCTTGACTTTCGCCCTGATCGGCGTTGGCACCGGCGCCATCAATGTCATCCTGGCGGCCGGCCTCGTAACGATTTACCGAGGCTCGGGCATCATCAACTTCGCCCAGGGCGGCTTTGCCGTCCTCGGCGCCTATACCGTCTTCGAATTGCGGACCAACCACGGGGCGTCATTCCCGGTCGCCCTCACGGTTGCAGTGGTGCTTGTCGCCGTCGTCGGCGTGGCCGTGCACTTCCTGGTGATGAGGCCGCTGCGCGCGGCCGGTCCGTTGTCGCGCGTCATCGCGACCCTCGGCATCCTGACGATCACCACTCAGGTGATCATCCTCAAGTACGGGGCTGAGCAGCGAACCGTGCCGCTCCCCCTTCCGACGGACGCAGTCGAGGTCCGGCCTGGTGTAGTCGTCGGCGAGCAGAACTTCTACCTGGCCGGCGTCGTCGTCGTCCTGATCGTCGCGCTGGCGTTCCTGTCCGCTCGCACACGCATCGGGCATGCAATCTCGGCGGCGGCGGAAAACCCCCGGGCGGCGGCTGCGCTCGGCTGGTCGCCCGACCTGCTGGCTGGTCTGACCTGGGGACTCGGTGGTGCCCTCGCCGGCCTCGCCGGCGCACTGTTTCCTGCCACCTCGACGGGGTTCATGTCCGTCACACAGATGAGCGTCCTCATCATCGGCGGTCTGTCGACCGCCCTGTTCGGACAGTTCCGTTCGTTCTGGCTCGTGCTGGTGGGCGGTCTGCTGATTGGGGTAGCGCAGTCTCTCGCGACCCGCTATGTCGACCAGACCGGCTTCCCCGATGCAATCCCGTTCCTCCTCATCATTGTGGTGCTGATTGTGCGGGGCCGGGGACTGCCCGTGCGCGGCACCGCGACCGACCGCCTGCCCCGAGTCGGGACCGGGGGTCTTCGTCCCACGATCCTGCTGCCCGTCGTCCTCGTGTCGGTGCTCTTTCTCGTCTACTTCGCTCCGGACTCGTGGTATCCGCCACTCATCATCTCGCTCACGTTCGCGATCTTCGGGCTCTCAGTGCTCGTGCTTACGGGCTATGCCGGTCAGCTGTCGTTCGCCCAGTTCTCGATCGGCGGCGTCGGGGCGTTCGTCGCCGGTCGGCTCGTGGTGGCGCGAGACTGGCCGCTCGAGGTGGCACTGCCGACCGGGGTCATCGTGGCCATGCTCGTTGGACTGTTGTTCGGCCTGCCTGCCCTCCGCACCCGCGGTGTCAACCTCGCGGTCGTGACCTTCGGTCTGGGGTTCGCACTCTTCCAGATGCTGTTCAGCAACAGTTCCTACACCGGCGGGGCGGAGCAGACCCGGATCGAGACCCCCACGCTGTTTGGGATCGACATCAATCCCATCACCCACTCCGACCATTTCGCGTTGTTGTGCTTGGTGACTCTCGTGGTGCTGGCGATCATGGTGGCGAACCTGCGAAAGGGCCGCACGGGTCGGCGACTGCTGGCCGTGCGCGCCAACGAGCGGGCTGCTGCCGCTGCTGGCATCAGCGTCTTCCAGAGCAAGCTGTACGCCTTCACGCTATCCGCAGGGATCGCCGGTATCGGCGGCGTCCTGCTGGGGTTCAGCTACAGCACGATCCTTTACCAGCAGTTGTATACGCCGGACGCGTCGATCAGCCTACTCGTCCTGACGGTCATTGGTGGTGCGGGCTACGTCTTCGGACCGATAGTCGGCGCACTACTCGCCGTGGGCGGTGTGGCGGTGCTGCCCTTCGGTGACGCCGCGACCAACGGGGAGTCGGACATCATCTCCTATCTGCCGCTCGCCACGGGCGTCCTGCTGCTGACGACCCTCATCCTCAACCAGCACGGTGTCGTCGACCGGGTCAGTGCCCGCGCTTCGGCCGCGGTGAACCGTCTAAGCCGCAAGGACGCTGGCGAAGATCCTGCGGGCGCCGCCGACGTCGTCGTCCAGCGCAGCCGCCCGCAGGTGACCGTGCCACCTTTGATCCTCGAGGTGGAAGGCCTGACCCAGCGGTTCGGTGGATTCACAGCGCTCAGCGAGGTGTCGCTCACGCTGCGACCAGGCGAGGTCGTCGGGCTGCTAGGACCCAACGGTGCCGGCAAGACGACGCTGATCGATGCTGTCTCCGGCTACAGCCGGGTGACGAGTGGCGCCGTGCGCCTCGGAAACGACGCCATCACGTCTTGGACTCCCACCCGACGTTCGCGAGCCGGCCTCACAAGGTCATTCCAGTCGCTCGAACTGTTCGACGACCTCACGGTGGAGGAAAACTTGCTGGTGGCCTCCGACCGCCACGACTTGCGTGCGTACGTGACAGACCTCATCCGTCCAGGACGGCCCATCATGAGCGATACCTTCGCCGCGGCGGTCGACGAACTCCACCTCGCCCATCTGCTCGGGCGACGCCCCGACGGCCTGTCGCACGGCGAGCGTCGCCTCGTGGCGATCGCCAGGGCGGTTGCGGGTAGGCCGTCAGTGTTACTGCTGGACGAGCCTGCTGCAGGCCTCGACGAAAACGAGAGCGCCGAGCTCGGGCACCTCGTCCGGCGACTCGCCGACGACTGGGGCATCGCGGTCCTCCTCATCGAGCACGACGTGCCGATGGTTCTTCGCACGGCTGATCGGGTCGTGGTGCTCGACTTCGGTCGCGTCATCGCGGAGGGTGCGCCGGAGGAGATCAAGACGGACGCTGCGGTGCGGGCCTCCTATCTCGGTGAGCCGACGAAGAGCGACGCTGATGTCAAGACCTGAGCCTGCGCGCGGATGGCCCACTGGGTCGTCCATGCAGATGCGCTCTGACCTCGGACGGGAAGAAAACCATGTGCTAGTAGGTAAGCGTTGGCAATATTCGCAGATGGACGTCAAGCGCACCGCGCGCCGTTCAGTCGCCTTCTGGAGCCTCGTCGCGGTGGTCGCGGCCATGGTCCTCGGGTCGGGGACGAGCCCGTCCGACGCCGATGACTCTCCGCGTACGACGCCGCTCATCACGATGACCGATCCGGTCAACCTGGCTCGTCTGGGGGAGCGGACGGTTTCGCAGGCCAACCTGGGGTTCCAGGCGGCGGTCTCCGCAGCGGCACTTCGTGCGACGACTGATCGGCTGCACGTTCTGACCACTGACCCGGAGCGTCGACCCGATCCGAATCCGTGCACCCTGGCCGCCCTGTGCATCGGCGACCCTCGCCTTGACCACTTCGCCGCCAAGACCGGAGGCATCGTCAAGCCGGTGCTCTTCACGGCGCGCAGTGGTGCCACCCTGTCGGGACACGTCTGGGCGGCGCGTTCCGGAGCGTCGAGGCGCCCGTTGGTCGTCATTGTTAACGGCTCGCTGATTGACTTCGAGCAAGGGCACTGGCCGCAGGCCCAGGCGCTAGCGCAGGCCGGCTATGTCGTCCTGACATTTGACGTCCAGGGCGAAGGACTGTCCGATCAGCTCGGTGTCGGAAGAGATGCCCTCGACACCATCGGCGCGGGCATCCCTGGGCTGTCCACCAACGGCCGCCCCTTTTACGACGGCGCGGTCGACGCGCTCGATTTTGCGCTGTCCCGACCCGACCATCGGTACATACCGCGTGTGGGTCGCACTTCGGGCAAGAGCCACGACGACAAGCAGCGACGGCGCGTCGCGGAGGGACGGGACACGGCGTGGAACCCGCTGTGGAGGATGGTCGATCCGCAGAGGGTCGGCATTGCCGGCTACTCCTACGGCGCGGTCGCCGCGAGCTACGTCGCACAGGCCGATCCGCGCATAGACGCGGTCGTCGCCTGGGACAGCCTCTGCGTTCCCGTGCAGCCGTCACCCGACGAGATCAAGGGGTTGTTCTTCTCCAGCCAGACCACGATCTTGCCCGGTGTCACGATGCCGCTCGCGGCGCAGATCCCGCGTGACTGCTTCGGAGCCCCGCCCGGGCGCACTCCGAGAATGCACGCGCCTGCGCTCGGCATCAGCGGCGACTTCGTCCTTCCCGGACTGGTCCAAAGCACAGACCCCGCAGCAAAGGTCGCCGCCTCACGACGCTACTCGAAGGCCCATGTCGACACCGGGCAGATCGTCATTCAGGGTGCGACTCACGCCGACTTCACAGTCGACTCGTCCGTGCCCTTGCTACCCGCCCGGCTTCGGGGTATGGACCTCACCACGTGGTACACGATCGCGTGGTTTGACAAGTACCTACGCAACGACCCGACGGCCGACCGACGGCTTCTGTCGCGGCGCTGGCAGAACGACTCTGCCACAGGCGCGGTCGACCCTGTCAAGGACGCCAACCTGTTCAGCCAGCTGTTCACATCCCGGTTGGACGTGACGCTGCGATCGGGCCGGCGCTGGACATGCGAAGACTTGCGCCACGGCTGCTCGGGCATGTTCGCACGCGACGAGGCGCCCGCGTTCGATTACGTCAGCTACACGACCCGTCCGCCGACCTAGTTGTTGGCCGCGCCGCAAGCGTCTATGCCTGACGCCGTGTCAGGCGGATCGATCCGGGCAGGCGCGACGTCCTACCGAGGGATCTGGGCGCCTGAGGCTCGGTGATCCCGAAAACGGGTTGCTACCTATCGACGTTAGGTTTAGAGTAAAGCAGAACTCGTCCGTTCCACTGGAGGCTTCGCGTGCTGCGTTCAACACAAATCGACCTGGTAAGCCGGCTGCGCGATCTTGTGATCAACAAGACCACCACCTACCTTGACGACCTTTGGCTCATCCCCACCTCGCACTACATCGACGCGGAGCGAGCTAGGCGCGAAATGGACTCTTTGTTCGCCGTTGAGCCGGTGATCGCGGCACGCAGCTCGCAGCTCGCGGAGCCCGGCGCGTACCTGAGTGTCAAGGTGATGGGCGTGCCTCTGATCCTCGTTCGGCAGGATGACGGCTCGGTGCGAGCGGTCGGAAATGCCTGTCGGCACCGAGGAACTCAGCTGGTCGAAGAGGGAAGCTGCGGGGTCGCCAAGACATTTCAATGCCCGTATCACGGCTGGAAATACGCCTCGGATGGACGCCTCTCTCGTGTGCCGCACCACTTCGAGAGTTTCGTTCCGATGGAGAAGCGGCTCTGGGGTCTGGTGAACTATCCGGCGGCCGAGCGTCATGGCTTCATCTGGGTTCGGACCTCGCCAGGCGACGACGTGTTGGATATCGGGGCGCTGCTAGGTGACCTGGATGCCGAGCTTGAGGCCCACGACCTAGCCAATTGGAGGCTCGCGCGGGAAGAGGTCTTTGACGAGGCGATGAACTGGAAGACGGTGGCTGACGGCATTCTCGACCCGTATCACCCGGAGTTCGTCCATCCGGAGACCGTTGGGCCTTACATCAACAACAACGTCTACGTCTTTGACGCATTCACGGAACACGCAGCGCGACTCGTGATGAGCAAGAAGTCCATTGGCGAAGCTGACCTTGACGAACTCCACGAAAATCCCGCGAAGTACTTGTTCCCCAACTACGTGCTCCTGCCGAACACGTTCATGGTCTTCCAAAGCAGACACTTCGAGGTCTGGACAATTGAGCCGCACCCGACCGATCCACAGCGTTCCCTCACCCACATTCGAATCCTGACGTCACCCGGCTTCACGGACGAGACTGAGCACGCCGAGTACGTCGAGCAGAACTGGGCGCTTTTCCAGAAGGTCGCTTACACCGAGGATTGGGGCGTTGCACGCCGTGCCCAGAAGGGGATTGCGAGTGGGGCCTTCACCGACACGATCGTCGGCCGGAATGAGGCTCCCGTCCATTTCATGCACAGCTTCATCGGCAAACGGCTCGGTGACGGCTCGGATGGCCTTCGGCTCTTGGGCGAAGGTCCGCAGCCCTCTGACATGAAGTGCTAGGTATGAGCCTGACGGTCAACTGCCTCGCGGAGTGAGGCGCGCGCCTTGCAACTGCTAGTGCTGTCCCGTGCCAGAGGTCCCCTCATGGAGAACACCCCGCCCGACCAGATCCTGGTACTCGTCGTCGGAGGTCCCGAGTACGTCGGTGCAGATCGCTTTTGTCTGTTCCCCCACGCGCGGCGCTGGAGTTAGGCTCAGCTTCGGGATCCATCCGTATGGAGCATCAGCAGCCTCTGTCGGTAACTCAAAGTCCAAGGCGGGATGCTTCAAGACGGTATACGTCGAGCGCGATGTCAACTGCGGATCGTTCAAAAGTTCGGGGAGTCGAAGCATCGCGCCGGCAGGAACGCCGGCCGCCTGGAGAGCTTCCATTGCCTCATGAGGCGTGCGTGACAGGGCCCAGTCGCCAACCCTTTGCCTGAGGTCAGCGCTCCGAAGGGAGCCTTGGGTCGATCCGATAACTCGTCCAATGCTCGTCAGTTCAATTTCGGTCCGAGCCTCGATGACGCACCACTCGTCGTCTCCCGCGCACCTGAACACGCCCCCGAACACGTCGCGGCCGCGATTCCCGGCGGGCTCGACCGAACCGGGTTCCAATGCCTCCCATGCCGCGAGCCCGCCAAGTTGATGCAGAACGACGTCCGACTGCGCCACTTCGATGTGTCGTCCTCGGCCGTCAATATCTCGCCCGATCAACGCCGCCGCAATCGAAACTGCGGCCACACGCGCTGCGACGTGATCAGGAAACACGGTCACGCCGTCCCAACATTCGACATCCTCGGGGCCGTAGCGCCACAAGCTCGAGATTCCACAGGCGGCGCGAACCAGGGGCCCGTAGCCCAGACGCCGTGCCCACGGGCCAGTGGAACTGAATGCCGCGCTCTCAAGAACCACGATCCGTGGGTTCACCTCGAGGAGCGCCAAATGATCGATACCCAGGGTCGACAGGGTCCCCGGCTTGAAGTTGGAAACGACTACATCGCTGTTTCGGGCCAGATCAAGGAAGAGCGCATGGCCCTCATCTGTTCGAATGTCCAGTCCAAGGCTCCGCTTGTTCCGCTGCCCCCAGGCGAACGATGCGTTCATCTCCTCGCCACCGCGCGTCTGGCGCAACCCGTCCGGGAAGGCAAGACTCTCGACCTTGATGACATCGGCTCCCAGGTCCGCGAACGCGCGTCCGAGCTCAGCGCCGAATACGATGACGCCGAGGTCGAGCACCCGAAGACCTTCGAACGGTAGTTCAGGCGAACCTGTATTCGAGGGTTTGACCGACGGATCCGGGTGACCCGAGACCCATACCGGCGCCTGCGGGCGTGGGGCAAGCGCGGGGCTGGGGGATCTGATTCCGAGACGCTTGCCGTCCATCTGCACGCAGCCCAGAGGGACACTGGCAATCAAGCCAGGCGCAATCTCTGCCTTCGCGACTGTCCCTGCGCTCGTGAAATGGTCGGACACCAGCGCGTCACCCAGGCTCAAGACCTGCGCGAGTGGGACGCCTCGTCGAGCCGCCTCCTCCACGAGCTCAGCACCGGTGTGGTTGAGGAACAGTCGAGCGATCAGCGGATCGAGGCGATCCGCCGCTTGGACACGAGCAACGATTGAGTTGTAGATCGGGTCGGCGAACTCTCCGGGCTCGCCGAGCCAAGTGAACATCGCGAGCCACTGGCGCTTGGCCAACAGGCACAACCGCACGTATCCGTCCGAGCAGGGGAATACGGGATACGAGTCTGCCGGCGGGCGGTCCCGTCGAAACTTGCCCGAGCGCCCGGCAGCTGCAGATCCCTGGACACCGAAGGCCGGGTCGAGCCCAGTGACGACGGCTTCGTGGTGCGACAGGTCGATGATCTGCCCGCTGCCCGATCGCTTGCGCAGCTGGTAGGCCACGAGCGCAGTCCACGCTGCCTGCGTCGCCGCAGTCGCGTCAGCAAGACCGTCTGGTGGAAGCAGTGGAATGCTCCCAGGCCGACCAGACCGCGACATGGCACCACTGAGTGCATAGAGCGTGCGCTCAGTAGCCTGCCAATGACTCCGTGGTCCAGCCAGCCCGAACGGCGAGGAGACAACAACGACCAGATGTGGAGCGTGCTCGACCAGCTCGCTGAGTCTGATTGATTCGGCGACGGCGGGAGTCAGGAACGCGATGTCGGCCTCGGCAATGATCGTCTGCAGGGCGGTCAGCTCATCGTCGACACTGAGGTCGAGCACCGCCGAGCGCTTGTTCGCGTTGCGCATCGCGAACCCGAGGGAGTGACCGTCGTGAAACGGCGCGTCCTGCCGCGTAGACGCGCCTCCGGGCGGTTCGATTTTTATCGTGTCCGCACCGAGATCGGCGAGCAGCCGCGTGGCCGCCTCACCGACGCGATCGGAGAAGTCGACTACACGCACAGTCTCCAAGGGCCGACACACAACCACACCCACAGGACCTCCTCGGTTAAGATAGTCTAATCTAACGACATTCGGTTTAATTGCCAACGATCGAGGTGTATGGAGTGAACGACAAGTCCGCGATGGTTGTCGCGTATGGAACCGAAGATCGGGTCGCGACAATCACCTTGGACCGGCCCGAGCAAGGCAACGCGATGAACTTGCGGCTCTGCACGGAGCTCTTCGATGCGTTTGAACGCGCAGATCTCGATGACGACGTTGCAGCTGTGGTACTCACAGGTCGCGGAAAGAATTTCTGTGTGGGCGCCGATCTTTCCGATGGATTTCATCATGCAGGTCGTGAGCCAACCCAACAGCACCGGGAGTTCGTAGCGCGTTTCGGCACGATCGCCGGAGTGCCTCGAGATGCAGGTGGTGTGATCACCCTCCGCATCGCCGCGATGCTCAAGCCAGTCATCGTTGCCGTGAATGGTGCGGCAGTCGGTGGGGGAGCCTCGATGCTGTTGCCAGCCGATATCCGGGTCGTGTCCGCATCCACACGCGTCGGCTTCGTGTTCTCGAGGCGCGGCATGCTCGCAGAGTCGGCGTCGAGCTGGTTCCTTCCTCGCATCGTCGGCATTTCCCAGGCTTCGGAATGGGTCCTCACCGGCCGCATCATTGAATCGGAGGAAATTGTCCGGGGAGGTCTCGCTCACCAAGTCGTTCCTGACAGCGAACTCCTCTCTACCGCGTACGCACTCGCGCGCGAGATCGTGGACAACAACTCCGCTGTTGCAGCTGGCCTGTCGCGGCAACTGTTGTGGAGCGGGCTTTCAGCATCGTCACCCTGGGACGCCCACGCTGTGGAGTCCCAAGGTGTCTTCGACCTTCCGACCCGCAAAGACGTCGTCGAGGGGGTGCAGGCCTTCCTCGAGAAGCGGACACCCCAATTCCCGCTGCGAACTCCCGCCGACTACCCGGAATACGGGCCCCGCTGGCCCGGCCATGGCCCTCAGTAGGCCGAAAGGCCCCCGTCGACCGTGAGTGTCGTCCCCGTCACGTACGACGAAGCGGGGCTGGACAGGAACAGCAGTGCCGTGTCCAACTCGGCTTGGATTCCGAAGCGCCCTATCATGCTCTGCGCGCCGACCATCTCGCGTAGCAAGCTGCCCTCGCCGGCGGTCATCTCCGAGTCGAAGTACCCCGGACACAATGTGTTGACCCTGATCTTGTACCGCCCAGACCATTCGGCCGCAAGATCTCGAGTCAGGCCAATGACACCTGCCTTGCTCGCTGCGTACGCGGCCTGGGGGAACCTCGGCGCGATCTGACCCAAGACGCTCGAGACATTGACAATCGAGCCGCCACGGTCCATCCGTTGGGCACACGCTTGTGCCATCCAGAACACACCGTTCAAGTTGATATCGATGAGGCGGCGGAACCCGTCGGGCGTCTCCTTCAGCGCCGTGACGGCACTTCCGACTCCGGCGTTGTTAACAAGTGCATCGATTCGACCGGTTGCTTCCAGGGCCGCGTCGGCGACCCGTTGGCAGTCCTCGGGATAGCCAACATCCGCGACGACGACCGCTACCCGCGCTCCCAGAGTCTCGACTCTCTCTGCAACCGAGGCCAAGCGGTCAGGCCGCCGTGCGGCCAACACGAGATCTGCGCCGGCGTGAGCCAGGGCAAGTGCAAAGCCTTCACCTAACCCGCTGCTTGCGCCTGTGACGACGGCGGTGAGCCCATCCATCCGAAACAAGTCGAGCGGGTTCATAGGTCTCCTTTGGGGTGGCGGGAAGGGCTATCATAACCTAACGTGATTAGTTAAAGTCTGATGTGACCGGAGGTGACCGCATGAATGATGGCGATGTGGTGCTTGTACGGGTGGCGAATATTGAGCGCGAAGCTGCCGACGTCCTCAGTCTCGAACTGTGCCCGATGTCGGCCGGTGAGCAGTTGCCGGTCTGGGAGCCAGGCGCCCACCTCGACCTCCATGCAGGCAACGGTCAAATCCGCCAATACTCGCTGTGCGGGGACCCAGCAGACAGGTCACAGTGGCGTATCGCGATCTTGCGGGTCCCAGATGGCCGCGGTGGGTCTGCTTGGTTCCACGACGAGCTCTCGATCGGCGATGAGATCAAGGTCAGCGGACCTCGCAACAACTTCAAACTTGAGGCGGCACCCTCCTACGTGTTCATCGCGGGTGGAATCGGAATTACGCCGATTCTCTCGATGATCGACGCTGCGAACCAATCGGGCGTGCCTTGGGAGCTTGCCTATGGCGGACGATCTCGCGAGTCGATGGCGTTCTTAGACCGGTTCCGTGGGCACTTTGAACGGGTGACCATCGTTCCGCAGAACGAGTCTGGACTGATCGACATCGACGCGGTGTTGGGCGAACAGGTCGAGGGCCGGCGCATCTACTGTTGCGGTCCTGAGCCGCTCATCGCGGCCGTGGAGGCAGCCATGGCCGATCGCCACGCCGAAGCGCTCCATGTCGAACGCTTTCGTGCATCCATCGACGACACGGCGTCCGGCTCAGAGTTTGATGTTGAACTCGCCGCCAGCGGCCGCCAGATTCATGTTGCCGCGGGCCAGAGCATCATAGACGCGCTCGCCGAAACTGGCGTCGAAGTGGATTTCTCGTGCCGCGAAGGGACCTGTGGAACCTGTGAGACGGCCGTGCTCTCAGGCATCCCAGAACACCGAGACTCGGTGCTTACGCCCGAAGAAAAGGATGCGAACGACTGCATGATGATATGTGTAGGGCGCTGTCTACAGGGCCCACTGGTTCTTGACCTGTGAGCGGCCGTTGCCGTTGACAGGTACGTGATTCGCAGGGTAGAACCCTCAATAACTATTGACGATAGGTTTAGCGGGTGCGAACCCCGGTTCACCGGTAACCAAGGAGCAATTCGATGTACGCAACCGTGGGCGCCGCCCTCGCCTGGTGGGCCAAAGAGCGACCGACCACAGCGGCGTACATTTTTGAGGATGAGGTCCTCGACTACGGCGCTATTGAGTCTTGGTCGAGCCGAGTGGCACTTCACCTTCAATCTGTGGGTGTCAGGCCCGGCGACAGGGTTGGCATCTTTGCGGCCAATAGTGCTCCGTGGCCGATTGCGGCCCTGGGCGTTATGAAGGCGGGCGCAGTCCTGGTTCCGCTCAACAGCCGCTTCACTCCCGCCGAGCTTCGAACTGTGCTCAGCGACGCAGGCGCTACCGCGGTCATCGTCGATGATTCGCTCAAAGGAGTGATTGATGAAGCGAACGACATTGGCGACCGCGCCGACATCCTGACCCTCAGCAGCATCGATGCCCTTCGCGTCGGCGACACCGAGGACTTCCGTATCGATCGAGGTCCCGAAGAGCCGATTGCGATCATCTTCACGAGCGGATCCACAGGTCAATCAAAGGGCGTCATACTCACCAGTCGGACGCTGATGAGCACGATATTCGAGGCCACGCTGACCGAGGAGGGTTTCCACCGGGGAGCGACATCGATTCTCGTCGTTCCTCTCTCCTTCACCCCCGGGCTGGTCTGGGGTCTTCTGATGACCACTGTGATCGGCGGAACTCTCGTGATCGAGAAGGATCTGGATCCCGGTCGTGCGGTGACCCTGATCGAGAGGCACCAGGTCGAAGCGATTTTTGGCGTGCCTTTGATCTATCAGGCCCTCGCCGGCAGCGACGAGTTCGCGACAGCCAACTTGTCCTCACTGAAGACGGCGATCGTCGGCGGCGCGGCGGTCCCGATGCCACTGCTGGAAGCGTGGGCTTCAAAGGGCGTCGCGCTGCGCCAGATCTATGGCATGACCGAAGCAGGAGGAACGGCGACAGCGACTCCGGTCGACGAGTTCCGGGAGCACCCGGACACGTGTGGCTCCGGTTTGATGTTCACCAGAGTCAAGACCGTACGAGCTGACGGTACCGACGCCGCCCCGGGCGAGACCGGAGAATTGGTGATCGCTGGACCAGGAGTTACGCCGGGCTACTGGAACGCCCCGGAGATCACCGCACAGGTCTTTCAAGACGGGTGGCTACACAGCGGCGATCTAGGAACGGTTGATGCCGATGGCCGAATCAGATTTGTCGATCGGCTCAAGGATCTCATCATCACTGGCGGCATCAATGTCAGCCCGGTCGAGCTCGAGATGGCGATCAGCTGCATCGACGGAGTCATTGAATGCGCCGTCATTGCCGCCCAAGACGAGAAGTTCGGCGAGACGCCGGCAGCGATCATCCACGCAGAGTCCAGCCTCACCGAGGATGCAGTCCTCAAGGAGTGCAGCAAGGTACTCGCAAACTTCAAGGTTCCGCGCTACGTGATCTTGCGAGACGAACCGCTGCCACGGCTCCCCAACGGGAAGATAAGCAAGAAGGAGATCCGTGCCGAATACGCCGATCTCACGCAGCGGTACCTGAAGGTCCACTAATCCGCCCGAGGATTGGCTTTCACTCGCCTTCGTGAGATGAGCGGCCCACGCATTCCGACGTCAGAAAGCACCGATGACCATGAATCCTGAGACCGGCCGGAAAGCCGCCGTCGTGCGGACCGAGCAGCACGGCCACGTCAGCCTCGTGACAATCGATCGCCCAGACGCCATGAACGCTGTCAATGCGGCGGTCGCCCAAGGGCTGGGCATAGCGCTGGCCGAGGCGGACGCGAACGAGCAGACCCGCGTGGTCGTAATCACGGGCGTCGGCAGCGCGTTTTGCGCCGGTGCCGACCTGAAGGCACTCGGACGCGGAGAATCCTTGGATGCGCCCGGGCACCCTGAATGGGGCTTTGCGGGCTATGTCCGTCATTTCGTCTCCGTCCCCACCATTGCCGCCGTCAACGGGTTCGCACTCGGGGGCGGCACCGAGATCGTGCTTGCCTCCGACCTCGCCGTGCTTGACCCGGCTGCCAAGCTCGGTCTCCCCGAGGTCAAACGTGGGTTGATCGCTGCTGCGGGCGGGGTGATCCGGCTACAACGACAGGTGCCATTCAAGGTTGCACTTGAGATGGGTCTGACGGGGGCGTCTGTCAGCGCCGACCGCGCTGTTGAACTCGGGCTTGCCAACCGTGTGTCGGCACCCGGAAATGTCATCTCCGAAGCGATGGAACTCGCCGAACGAATCGCTGCCAACGCACCGGTCGCTGTTCGCGAGACCAAGCGGGCCATGCACCGTGCTGCGGCACTCGGCTCGGACTGGGACGACGAAGCATGGACAGTGAGCGATCGGGCCATGAAGGCTGTCCTCAAGTCTCAAGACTTCGTGGAGGGCACTCGGGCCTTCACCGAAAAGCGCACTCCGATGTGGATCGGCCGCTGACGTGACCACAGTCGACACTGGCGGGCACGCGCAGGGTCTGATCCCCTCGGTCCGTCGCCTGGTAATCGTCGGCGGCTCGCTCACGGCAGCGCGGGTCGCAACTGAGGCCCGCAGGATCGGGTTCGACGGGTTCATCACGATCATCGGCAGCGAAACGAACCCTCCTTACGACCGACCACCGCTGTCCAAGGGCTTCTTGACGTCAGCAGCAGTGCCGAATCTGGACCATCATCTCGCGGACCCGGTCGGGATGGATGTGACCTTGCTGACCGGGACCGTTGCCACCTCGCTCGATTCAAGAAGCCGCATCGTCAGAACATCTCGCGGCGACGTCCCTTACGACGCGCTGGTGATAGCTACCGGCTCGGCGCCCAGAGTGCTCGAAACGAGTCGCGGACTCGAAGGGATCACCACTCTCAGACACGTTGAGGATGCAATGCGCATCCGCTCAGCCCTTCAGCCGGGTGCGCGAATTGTCGTGATCGGCGCCGGATTCATCGGCGGTGAGGTCGCATCAAGCGCGAAGGCCCGAGGTGCCGACGTCACGCTCGTTGAAGCAACACCGCTGCCGCTGGCAAATGCGGTCGGGCCGCTGGTCGCCGAACGCCTCGCCTATCTGCACCGTCAATACGGGGTCGAACTGAATACTGATTGCGAAGTCAGAGAATTTGTCGGATCGAAGCATGTTGAAAAGGTTCGCCTGTCAGACGGCACTACGATCGCGGCAGACTTGGTGGTTGTAGGAATCGGAGTCGAACCCGCAACAGGATGGCTACGTGGCTCTGGTGTCGCGATCAGCGACGGAGTCGCCTGCACTCCGTACCTGGAAAGTACGGTTCCCGGTGTTTATGCGGCTGGCGACGTCGCACGTTGGGTGAATCCATGGAGCGGAAGGTCTACCCGCCTCGAACACTGGACCTCGGCAGGGGATCAGGCAGTCGCAGTCGTACGAAACGCGCTCACGACAGACCGGCAACCCTGCAGCGTCACGCCCTACTTCTGGTCGGAGTGGTATGGGCACAAGATCCAGCTACTTGGCGAGCCTGCCCATGAGGTCGAGCTGCTTGGAGCAGGTGGCGCCACCGACCCGTTCATTGCGCAGTATCGTTTCGATGGCCAGTTGGTGGGCGCCTTTGGCCTAGACAGAACAGGCTCCGTCATGAAACTCCGCAAGGCAATCGATGACCGCTCGTCGTGGCAGTCGATGCTGCGCGCTCCAGGGTCAGGAAGTGTGCAGTGATCGTCATTGCACTCGTCCTGCTAGGTGCGGTCGGCCTCGGTATTGGCGTTGCCTCCGATAACGAGACCTTCGTCGTTGTTGCCCTCGCATCGAGTCTCCTGGCCATATTCATGGTGCTTTTCTCGCGCGTCTCTTCGAACCTACGGATCGAGCGAGCCGAAGCAGCCAACGTTCGACCCGCGGCCACGCCGGGTGGTTCAAAGTCGGTCAAGACGCGCGACCGCCACTCAGCAGTGCAACCAGGCGCTGAGCACGTTGTCTTCATGGCCGGCCGGACGACCTATCATCGGCCCGATTGCGGTCTGATCGCGGGCAAACCACGAAGTTCAGCTCTGCGCGCTGAACTCGAGTCTGGTGGGATGTCGGCTTGCCGACGCTGTATGTCGTCATGATCTGAGTTCGCAACCGCCAGCGTGCTTGCGGCGCCCTCCACTCGGGGATAACCTAACTACGTTAGGTAGACAAGCGCGGATCTCAAACCCTGGGGCTCGCATTGGAGGAGAGTGTCATGTCAGACGATGTCAGCGTTGACCGAGAAGCTAGAATCCGCCGAGCGCTCGACCACCTGAAGAAGGACACGACGGACCAGGTCGAGAAGGTCGAGTACTTCGATGCATTCGAATTCACCGATCCCGAGCTGGCGCAGCGCGAACGCGATCTCGTGTTCGGGCGTGTGCCCACGATCGTCGCGCACTCCTCGGAAATCGCGAACACCTATGACTTCAAGACCGTTCAGATGCCGCGAAACAAGGTGATCATCGTCCGGCAGAAGGACGGCACTGTCAAGGCGCTTGTCAATCTCTGTCGCCACCGTGGCGCGCTGCTGGAAGAGGGGCCCTGCGGCAAACGGCGGCTGTTCTCCTGCCCCTACCATCGCTGGTCCTACGACGTTGATGGGACGCTCCGAACCATCACTCGGGAGAACACGCTCGGCGAAGTCGACCGAAACCAGCTCGGACTCGTCGAACTCCCTTCCGAGGAGCGACACGGATTTGTCTGGATCATTGATCAGGCCGGCTTGCAGATCGACGTCGCAGGGTGGCTTGGCCCCGAGATGGATCAGATCCTTGGTGGGTATGCCCTTGACAAACTCGGCTGCATCCGCGAAGAGGCCTTCAGCGAGCCGGTCAACTGGAAGGTCATGCAAGACGCGTTCCTGGACGGATACCACATCCAGTACGCACACCCGAACACGGCGGCTAAGCACATTCACACCAACGTCATGGCGTTTGAGGATTTTGAACGACACTGCCGTTTCGTAGCCCCGCGCAAGACCATCGACCGATGGCTTGAAGAGGACCCGGGCGACCGTAGCCTCGTCGACGACGTGACCGAAACCCACTTCATTGGTCCGAACACGACTTTGCTCAAGCAGCCCGACCACTTCCAGTTGCTCACCTTCAGGCCTGATCCTGAGTCGCCGACCCACTCCGTGATGGAGATGCGACTGCTCGTTCCATCACCTGAAGTCGCCGGGTTGACCGAAGAACGATGGACCCGGCTCTGGGACAAGAACTGGGAGATTCTCCTTGCCGTGCTCCATGCTGAGGATTTCCCTGTCCTTCGCGCGTCACAGACCGGAATGGCGAGCCGGGACGCGGGCCAGATGTTGCTGGGTCGCAACGAGGTTGCCAATCAGGTCTTCCGACGTCTGTTGAAACGTTTGCTCGCGGAGACGCCAGAAGCGTGATCAAGTATTCATGGCACGAGCGACTTCCGGCTGACACGGTCGCGGAGGTCGCGGACCTTCTGGCAGAGGCCGCCAGCTATGACGCCGAGGCTGGGTTCTCCACTGCAGTGCCAGACGCGCCGGCGTCTGGCGAAACATCGGCGCATCTAGTCGTCTCGATGCCGCCCAAGGGCGAGCGAGGGTCGGCTCAACTCGACCGGCTGCCAGACGTCGGAGTCGTCGCCTACTTGCGTGTGGATATCTCAGATGGCGTGGGCGACGTGCAGTTTGTCGTGCGGCCGCTGTTCAGGTCTCTGGGCGTTGCGACTCTCCTGTTCGAATTGCTGCGGGACGAGGACCTTGGATGGGCGTCAATTCCAAACCTGGAATCGATCCGCGGCTGGGCCCACGGGTCCCATCCAGCTGCTGATCGAATGAGTGCACGATTCAACGGCACTGTGGCGGACGCGGTTTTCAAGACCATCCGAGAACTCGGTGGCTCGAGGCCTTTCGTTGCGGACAAGACCAATGTTGAGCCAGTACTTGTACAAGAACCCGGGAGCGTTTCTGCCCCCGTCGTCGCGGAATTGCACCAGGTGACGATTGCTCCGGGCGACCGCCGAACTCTGTCTCGTTTAGCCACCTTGTTCCTCGAGCCCGAAGGCGGAGGGCGATTACTTGTTGGCACAGACCCGGACGAGGCCTCCAACGCAGCCGCGTGTATCGCCCCGCTGAATGCGCAAGGGCTCAAGCGCGACTCGCTGCGTACGCTCATCGCGCAGGGGCTCTTGATCGTGCAGGGGCGAGGAGCGCGGATGGCCGTTCTTTATGTACCGCCGCTCGACGAGGACCTGCTCGCCGTATCTCGAGATCTTGGCTTCGTACATGAGCAGTCGGACCTCCGATATGTGCTCGCTATCGAGCGCGCAACCTCTTTTTGAGACTCTCTGCTTACTAGTTCGTTGACCTCCTAAAACTAACCTGATAAGTTTTTGGCTCTGAGGCTGAGGCGTAGGTCACAGTCGCACTTGCGAGGCGACGGCGGGCCTTTTGCGTCGCGCTACCGGAACGATTGGAGGACCGATGCGAGTCTTCAACAGCTTCATTGACGGCGATTGGGTGGCTGGCGAACCAGTCTTTGACGTCGATGACCCGTCTACGGGTGAAACGATCGGGCGCGTTCCAGACAGCGGACCGGACGTTGTCGACCAGGCAGTCCGTGCTGCGCGGCACGCATTCGAGATTGGCTCCTGGGCTCGCATGTCTGTAGCCGACCGGGCCGATGCACTGCGCCGTCTTGCGTCGGCTCTTGAGAGCCGCTTTGACGATCTGGTCGAGGACATGATTGTCGACACGGGCGCCACAGCGCGGTTCTGCCCGATGCTTCAAGTGGGTGCGCCACTTGCCAACCTGCGTGACTTCGCAGACATGGCGGTCCACCTCGACGGGCCAGAGGCGTTCCCGATCGAGGCGAATCCTGGCCTCGGCCAGTGGGAGCTCCATCGGGAGCCGGTCGGAGTCGTCGGCGCATTCACGCCATACAACTTCCCGCTCTTCATGTGCGTGTGGAAGGTGGCTCCGACCCTTCTCGCAGGCAACACCATCGTGCTCAAGCCGTCTCCTTTGACCCCCATCGGACCCGACGCCCTCGCCGCAGCGGCGATCGAGGCAGGCATTCCGCGCGGTGTCATCAACATCGTGCACGGCGATCGCGCAGCGGGTGAGGCTCTCGTCTCACATCCTGGCGTCGATCTCATCAGCTTCACCGGGAGCACGGCGGTTGGGACCCAGGTGATGGCGAAAGCCGCAGCGACCGCCAAAGAAGTGATCTTGGAACTCGGCGGGAAATCGCCCTCACTGGTGATGCCCGACGCCGATGCAGAGCTGGCCGTACGCGGAACGCTTTTCAGCAGCATGATGCACGCTGGCCAGGCATGCGTGGCAACCACGCGGATGCTCGTGCCTGAGAGCCGGTACGACGAGATCTGCGCCTTGCTCGAGGAGCGAGCCGCAGTACTAAAACTTGGACCAGCAGCTGACTTCACCACAGATGTTGGCCCGGTCATCTCTGACGCGGCGAGAGTGAAGGTCGAAAAGTTCATCGCCGCGGGCTTGGAGCACGGGGCTCGAGCGCTGGTCGGTGGCACCATCCCGACGGGACTCCCCAGTGGCGGTCACTACGTCAGCCCGACCGTCCTTGTCGACCTCGACAACGACAACCCGGCCGCGCATCAGGAAATCTTCGGCCCGGTCCTGTCGGTTATCCGATACACAGACGTGACCGACGCGGTCCGGATTGCGAACGCAACACCCTACGGGTTGGCCGCCGCGGTGTGGGGCACTGATCTGATCGCAGCCCGCGAGGCGGCGTTGCGAATCCAAAGTGGCCTCACGTGGATCAACGACGCCGCCCAAGCGGACATTATGCGAACGCCGCTGTCTGGGCGCGGCATGAGCGGTGTAGGCGCGGAGAACGGTCGAGACGGGCTGCTCGCGTATACCAAGGTCCGAAGTCTTTACACTGCGCTGGACACCAACCTGGACGCACGCGCTTACGGCGTTGTTGGAAGCGAATGGGACTGATGTCATGAGCGATGCACTGACGGCAGAGGTCGACCGATCCGCATGCAAGGGCCACGGACGTTGCTACATGACCAACCCCGAGGTTTTCGACTGTGATGACGAAGGTTTTCCGATCGTCATCGGAGTCGCCTCGACCGCGCAGGAACTGAGCGACCTAGAACGTGCCGTCAACAACTGCCCGGAGCAAGCCGTCAGCGCCTTGCGCGTCTGACCTCAGCCAACCAACGAAAGGATTCGAGCCATCATGACTGAACTCAGGGACGCTGCGACAGCCGACATCCAGTACGACTTCGATATCCACGACTCGAACGCGGCAGACGACCTGTTCGAGACCTATGCCGAGATGCGCAATCGGTGTCCGGTCGCGCACACGCCGCACTACGGGGGTCACTGGGTCGCGACGAAGTACGACGACATTCACGACATCCTGCGCAATCCGACGGTCTTCTCGAGTGAGTCGGTCAACATCCCCGGCACCATCGGCCAAGACGGGCCGATGATTCCGATTGAGGTGGACCCGCCGGATCACGGCATCTACCGGAAGCTCATCAACCCACTGTTCTCGCCGAAACGGATGGCCGACCTTGAGCCGCAGATTCGAGCTCTCGTAAACGAACTCATCGACCAGATGCTCGAGTCCAACCGCGTCGACTTTGTCGAAGCGTTTGCGCGGGAACTTCCCAGCCGGGTGTTCCTGGCGTTGATGGGCTGGGACATCGCTGATGCATCGCGCTTCAACGAGTGGGTGGATCTGATTGTCCTCGGAAAGCCCGGTGCGAGCGAGGAGGAGGCGACGGAGGTTCGGACGGCTGCTGCGATGGAAGTGTATGCCTACTTCGCGGAGATGATCGACGACCGCGCCGGCTCTGACGACGCGGAGGACATCACCCAGATCCTGATCAATGGAACCTTCGAGGACCGAGAGCTCACCCAGTTTGAGGTGCTCAACATCCTGTTCCTATTCCTGATCGGTGGTCTGCATACCGTGCAGGGACAGTTGGCCCACACGGTCATCTTCATGGCAGAGAATCCGATTGTCAGGAAACAGCTCGCCACTGATCTCAGCCTCGTCGACAGCGCAGTGGAGGAGATGCTTCGTTGGGAATCTGCGATTTGCCCCGCGCGCCTCGTCAAGGAGGACGTCGTCCTCGGCGGCGTCCAGCTCAGGGCAGGAGACAAGGTCCTCATTCCGTTCACGTCGGCGAACCGCGACGAAGAGAAATTCGACAATGCTGACACCGTCGACATTGCCCGTGAGCCGAACCCACACATTGCCTTTGGCGCGGGAAACCATCGATGCGTCGGATCTCACCTCGCGCGACTTGAACTTCGAATCGCGTTCGAAGAACTGCACCGCCGGATGCCCGCCTATCGGCTCGATCCGGCCGACCCTCCGGTCCGCCACCTCAGCCAAATCAAGGGAGTCGTCAAGCTTCCGCTCATCATCGGTGAGTCGATCTGACCACGGCAAGTACGTCGAATAGTCCAACCATCACAGGAGAACGAAATGGCAGTAAAACTTGGAACGGTCGGCTTCTACCAAGCAATGGGCGAAGCGCTTAACAGCGACCCAGCGTGGGTCGACAAAGGCAAAAACATCAGCTTCAACATGGCCTACAAATATGAGGCGCCGATCGAGGGCCAGTTCTACGTCGAGTTCGACCATGGAAAGGTTCTTGAGGTTCGCGAGGCCTCTCAAGCGGACCTCGACGGAGCCGACTTCGTCATCAGTGGCTCCAGCGATGTCTGGCGTGGATGCTTCGACGGCAGCATCAACCCGACAGTCGCGATGACGCGGGGCAAGCTCCGGGTCCGAGGCAAGATGGCACAGATGCTCAAGAACATGCCGGCATTCATGTACATCCAAGAAACGATGGCCGGGATCGAGTTCGAGTAGGAGAGCGTGACGCGGCGGCCCTTGTGCAGACAGGGGCCGCGGGCACCACTCAGAGCGCCGTCCGTATTCTAATCAGATTAGGTGTTGACATGTGTCACACTTCACTTCAGACTAACGGCGTTAGATAAAATGCAGTCGAATAACAGCAGAAAGGTCGTCAGCGATGAAGTCACGGGCAGCGGTCCTCTTTGAGGCTCCA
Organism: Aeromicrobium sp.; assembly: GCA_025965115.1. Taxonomy (GTDB): domain Bacteria; phylum Actinomycetota; class Actinomycetes; order Propionibacteriales; family Nocardioidaceae; genus Aeromicrobium. Next base: position 30,512 of record JAOPXO010000201.1, on the reverse strand, counting down.
GGCGAATGGGAAGTCATCGAGGTTGAGGTTGATGACCCGAAGGACTTCGAAGTTCTCGTGCGTTTCAAGCACGCCGGTCTCTGCCACTCCGACGACCACTACGCCAAGGGTGACGTCCCGGCGATGGCGTATCCCTTCTGTGGAGGGCACGAGGGCGCGGGCATCGTCGAAAAGCTGGGACCTGGAGTCCGCGACCTGGAGGTAGGCGACCACGTTGTTGCCGCATTCATCCCCGGATGTGGACGATGCACATGGTGCGCGCGAGGAATGCAGCAGCTGTGCGACAACGGCGCATTCATGATGCTGGGCACACAGTTGGACGGCACCTTCCGCCTGCATACCGAGGACGGGACCGATGTCGGGCAGTGCTCGCTGGTCTCCACCTTCTCTGAGTACTCAGTCCTGCCAGAGTGGGGGGTCGTCAAGATCGACAAGGACATCCCGCTCGAGGTTGCCGCGCTCGTGGGGTGTGGAGTTCCGACCGGCTGGGGATCGGCTGTCAATGCTGCCGCGGTAGCACCGGGCGATGTGGTCATCGTGATGGGAATCGGCGGCATTGGGATCAACGCGGTCCAGGGCGCTCGCTTTGCCGGCGCATCGCGGGTCATTGCGGTCGACCCGGCACCTTTCCACCGGGAGATGGCGCTAAAGCTCGGCGCTACTGATGTGTTCGAGAACATGCAGCAGGCCACCGATCTCGCACAGGCACTCACCAATGGACAGGGGGCAGCATCCGCAATCGTCACGGTTGGTGTCGTCAACGGTGAGCACGTCGCAGAGGCGTTCGCCTCGATTCGCAAGGCCGGAACCGTGGTCGTCACGAGTATGAGCAATGTTGTGGAGTACGGGATCCCGATCAGCCTGTTCGAGTTGGCCATGTACCAGAAGCGGATCCAAGGGTCCCTATTCGGGATGATGCAGCCCACCCGCGCGGTCGAGGATCTGCTGCGGCTCTACAAGGAGGGACACCTCCTCCTCGAGGAATTGATCACCCGTCGTTACAGCCTCGAGGAGATCAACGACGGGTATGCCGACATGCATGCGGGCATCAACTTGCGTGGCGTCATCGACTTCTGAGACTCGACGCCACTCAGTTCGATCTGAACCACCCGAGGAGACCGCTGGTCAGGCGATCGCGTCGAGGGATTGCTCTGCCTGCGCCTGATATGGGATCGGCTCCCCAACGGGATCGACGATCCCGAAGTGCGCGACGCCGAGCAGATAGCTACGTACCGTCTGCTCAAAGATCTGCCGAGCAGTGAGCTGATTTGCCGCGCCAGCCGCGGTGAGGACGGGGTGACGTTCAGGATCTGCTCCCTCGAACCGAACGCGAGCGCGAGAACTCGGGCGCATTGCCTCGGTGATCGTGGCGCCGAGTGCCAACTTCTCCAGCCCGTCAAGTATCTGGACATGGAGTTCTTGCGGAACCCCGCATTCGGCCAGGTAGCTGGCTGCGCTCTCGTACATGTCCGTCAGCAGTTCGCGGGGCAGGAAGTGCAGAAGAATCGGAGCGGCGCGCCGGTGGCGAAGCACGGCGGCACGAAAGTTGAGGCTGAGTTGGGTGAACCACTCCGCCCAATCCGCAGTGGCTGGCTTTCGGGGGAATGTCGTCTTGGCGATGATTGCCTGAGCAACGGCTGCGAGGATCTCATCCTTGTCGCTGAAGTGGTGATAGAGCGACGGAGCCTTGACGTTCATCTCGCGCGCGAGACGAGGCAAGCTCAGGGCCTCCAGACCTTCGTCGTCAATGACCTTGAGCGCTGTGATGATGGTGGTTTCACGGTTGATCAATGGGGTGCTCGGTCGCGCCACAAGTCCTCCTCAGTTCGGGATCGCCGCTTCAGCAGAAACCGCTCCTCATTAGATTCTCGCATGGACGACCGCCATTCGTATTCTCTGGAGCGTGTGAATGGGAACTCGCGCGTCGTGGGCTTGCCCGTCTAACGACAAAAGTTTTACGGTCGGTCAATATGCCGCAGACGGTGTGTGAGAGTGTGGGGACGGCCAACGTGACACCTCCGAACGACGCGAGAGAGCAACCGACATGGAGTTGAGTGGAGCAGTTGCTCTCGCAGCTGGCGAAGTCATACGTCTCGACGCCGCGATCCGGATGGCGCCGCGCTAACCATGGCCAACGGACGGACGTGGGCAGAACGCATCGGAGTGCCTGAGTCGTTCCGCCCTGCCCTGAGCCATCCTGAACAGGCATCACTGCCCGGCGGTTCGGACTATGAGCTTCTGGTTGAGTCGCTTCGTCTGTTCTTAGATGACTTCGCGGGTGCGACTCCGAACTCTGAGACTGCGCATTCCCTCACTGCCGACTTGCAGGAGTGGAGCCGACGGCTGCGGTCGATTCAGGTGCCTGAACGCGAACAGGCATTCGGCCATCGGACCGACTTGCCAGGGCGCGGCCAAGTGATGGCGCCAGCCTTCGTGTTGACCCATCGACACGCGGATGGGGTAGAGGGAACCGTAACCTTCGGTCGGTACTTCCTCGGTGGCAACGGCGCTGTGCACGGAGGCGCCGTCGCGCTCCTGTTCGATGAGGTTCTGGGGGGCTTGTCACACACCGGCGGCCGGCCTTCTGGAAGAACTGCTTACCTCAACACGGTGTATCGCTCGGTGACACCTGTGGAGAAGAAGCTTCGGTTGCGCGCTTGGTTTGTGAGTGAGATCGGGCGCAAGCGCACCATTCGCGGTGCAATTTTTGACGGCGACACGTTGTGCGCGGAGGCAGAGGGGCTGTTCTTGTCGTTGCTCGAAGGTCAGGACTGACGAGGAGCTCAAGACCTGAGAGCGTTGACAGAGGCAACACCTCGGTGAGGTCTCATTGACGGCTCGGGAGTCCGGTCCGCTGCCACGCCGGCCGCGTCACCCAGAAATGTGTTCGCCACAATCGACGCGGCCAAGGCTTGTAGGCGTACATCCTGTGACTTTCCCGTAAATCGAACGTAATTAGGTATTGACTTCCTTCGAGGCGTCAATAGGCTAATAGCGTTAGTTAAAAGTGTCGTCCGTCACACAGCTCAATAACACAGCCAAGAGGGGAAGTTGAGACATGAAGCCCCCCGCGCCGAAGCACCAGCACGCCCGGGCCGGCATGTCTCAGTGGCAGTTGCCTGCGGGGCACCCGCCCGTCCTTAAACTAATCAAGTTAGGGAAAACCTAATGGGGATTCGTAACTTTGCCCCGGCATCGGCGTTACACCGTGTGATGGCCGACACAGTTTTCATTATTGCCACGCGAGCAGATATGTGCGGCGACAGTCACCAGTGCAAGGAGGACACCGATGAGTGCTGACACCACGCCGGTGAACTTGGACCAGCCCGCGCACCGGGCTGACCTGGGCATTGGTCCGTACAACGGCAGAGGGAGCCGCTACTTAGCGGTCCTCCCGAAGTCATTGCGCGGGCCGATCGCCGAAGCAGGTGGCATGGTCCAGCTGCTAATCCAGATACTGCGCAGCGCGGTCACCCGGCCGTCTGGCTACTGGAACGCGGTCATCGACGACATGCACCAGACCGTCAAGCAGGCATGGCTCCCGATCGCTGCGGCCCTGTTCGGCTTCCTGATCTTCATGTCCATCCTCACCGTCCAGTTCTTCGCGATGGCGGGTGCGACTCAGCTCTTCGGCCCGCTGCTGTTCCTGCAAGCGATTCGAACCTTCACGATGTGGATCGTGTCGATGGTCGTCGCCGGAGTCATAGGCACTGCGCTGACTGCCGACATCGGTGCCCGCAAGGTCCGTGAGGAGATCGACGCAATGATGGTCATGGGCATCGACCCGATCCGCGACCTCGCAGTTCCTCGAGTCATCTCGCTGACCCTCATCACGACCTTGATCGCCGTGCCGTCGATGCTCGTCACTATGGTGTCGATGCAACTCGGCGCTAGTTATGTCGCGCAGCAGCCGAGCGCAAACTTCTACAGCAACCTTTTCGCCAACGTGTCGCCCGGCCAGATTGTTGCCGTCTTGCTCAACTGCTTCCTGGTGGGTCTGCTGATCGGCACGATCTGCTGCTACAAGGGCCTGACCGCCTCTGGTGGTCCGATCGGCCTCGGCCGGTCCGTCAACCACGCCGTCGTCACCTCATTCATCGCAGTCTGGGTCCTCCAGCTCGCGTTCAACGCGATGCAACTCGGCCTCTTCCCGAGCATGGGCTCGTTCCGATGACCGCGATCTTCGATCCACCGGCAAGCCCACCCGAGAACGAGGCGACCGGGCTCACCGACCAGCAGTCGGACGACACCCCCACCGGGGGAGCGATCGGACACGCGCTCGAAGAGGTCGGAAACTTCGTCGACTTCTCGGTCAAAGCCTTCCGTGCGATTCCGGCGACGATCCGTCTCTATCCGTCAGAGATCGCTCGCCAGGCGAGCCGCTTGGTGATGGAGAACAGCCTCGTCATCTTGTTCATGCTCTTCATGATGGGTGCGGTCCTCGGACTCACGGCGCACTTCCTCTTCACCTCGATCGGCATCGACTCCTACATCGCCGCCGTGAACTCTGTGGGTGGCATGCGCGGCATCATCCAAGTCGTCTTCGGTTGGATCGTCGCCGCGAAGGTCGGCTGCGGGATCGTTGCCGAGATCGGAGCCATGCGGATATCAGAGGAGATTGACGCCATGGAGGTCATGGGCATCCGTTCGATCCCCTACCTCGTCACGACCCGTCTCATCGCAGCCATCACGATGATGCCGCTCATGTTCGTCGCAGCTCTGTCGGTCAACTTCATGGCGGGCTACCTCTTCAACGTGAAGCTACTCAACACGGTGTCCGGAGGTGGGTTCTCCTATTTCTTGTTCTTGTTCCAAAACCCCAAGGACTTTGTCATCGCGGTCACCTGGGGGACCATCCTCGGCACGATCATCGTCTTGGTCGCGACGTACTACGGCTATACCGCAAAGAACGGTCCAGTCGGCGTGGGTCGCAACACCGCGCAGTCCATGCTGGTCAACCTCGTGCTCGTGTCGATGATCGGCATGTGCCTTGTCCAGCTGTTCTACGGCAACGATCCCAACGCGCCCATCGGCAACTGACCAGGAGACACCCATGTCTATCGAAACGACCACACGCCGTACCGACGCGGTCGGTCACGGACTCGAGACCACGATCAACCTGCGCGACGTCCACAAAGCGTTCAATGGCAGTGTCGTGCTTGACGGCGTAACTCTCGACTTCATCGATGACGCGATCACGACCGTCCTGGGCCCGTCAGGCACGGGTAAGTCCGTGCTGTTGAAGCACATCGTCGGTCTGCTCGAACCCGATCACGGCGAGGTGAAGGTCTTCGGTAGCGACATCTGGCGCGTGTCCGAGGATGAGCGCTACGACCTCCGCAAGCGCTTCGGTGTCCTGTTCCAGGACGGAGCGCTGTTCGGCTCGATGAACCTCTACGACAACGTCGCCTTCCCATTGCGCAAGCACACCAACAAGACTGAGCGGGAGATCCGCGAGATCGTCATGTCGCACCTCAGCGAGGTGGGCCTCGAGACGGCGGTACACAAGGCGCCCAACGAGATCTCCGGCGGCATGCGCAAGAGAGCCGGATTCGCACGGGCGCTTGTGATGCGTCCCGACGTCGTGCTGTTCGACGAGCCGGATTCCGGCCTCGACCCGGTTCGCACGAAGCTGCTGTGCCAGCTGATCTCCGAGATGCACCGCGAGCACGGTGGCACCTACATCGTGATCACCCACGACATTGCGAGCGCCCGGACCCTGAGCGACTACGTCGCCGTGCTCTGGAAGGGCAAAATTCAAGCCTATAGCGCCGCCGACGAGGCCTTCCACTCAACCGATCCCTTCGTGCGCCAGTTCCTCAACGGGAACGCCGACGGCCCATTGGGGATGGACTGATCAATGAAGTTCAAGATGATCTCGGTCCTCACTGCAGGGCTGTTCCTCATGGTCCTGGGGTTGAAGAGCCTGGACGACCCCTACCGTGTTGAGCTCCTCATGCCATCGGCCGGCGACACCTTCAAAGGCGCACAGGTCGTCATGAAGGGTGAGGTAGTCGGCAAGGTTGCGGACCTCCATGCCAAGGACGGGCAGGCTCTTGTCGGACTCGAGCTCGACAAGAGAGCACCGCTCCGAGCCGGCACCACCGGCAGGATCACTTGGGAGGCAGTGCTCGGCGCACGTGTCGTCGAACTCCTGCCCGGACCGACGGATGCACCGGCATTGGCCTCGGGCAAGATGATCACCACGAATGTCGAGAGCGTATCGATCGACGAGCTCCTCGCGACGCTGAATCCAGAGACTCGCAAGAACCTCCAGACCCTGTTGGTTCGCCTCGACAGCACGCTGTCAGGCAAGGAGCCCGCGCTCAACGCAACGCTCAAGGAGGCCGGACCGACGATCCAGGCTCTCGGTCAGGTACTCAGTGCCGTCGGCGAGGACGGCCCCGCGATCCACAAGATCGTCAGCCAGCTCGCTTCCGTCGCCGACACCGTCGCCTCGCGCGACACCGAGGTGTCGTCAAGCATCGACCAGCTCAACACCCTCCTCGCCCAGGTCGCCGACAGCCAGAAGTCCTTGGGGACGACGATCAACCGGCTGCCGCGGACCCTCGCCACCGCAACCAAGACCCTCGACGACGTTCCCGAGCCAGTCAAGTCGACCCGGACACTGCTGCGCACCCTGCAGCCGAGCACCGCGAAGTTGCCGGGAATCGCGCAGAACCTCCGGCCCGTGCTCCGCGACGCGAAGCAACCCGTGGCCGACCTGGCTCCGCTGCTACAGGACGCCGACACGCTGCTGAAGGGAACGCCGAGCCTGCTCAAGACTGCCAACACGACGTTGCCCCAGCTCACCTCTGCAGTCGACGAACTCAACCCGATGGTCGACTTCCTTCGTCCCTACACGCCGGAGCTGGCGAGTTGGCTCAGCAACTGGGTTGGCATCTTCGGAAGCCAAAACCACACCGGCAACTATGCCCGGGCCCTGATCACGGCATCGACAACGAGCCTGGTCAGCGCCCCGTTCGACCAGACCAAGCTCCCAGGGGGCCAGTGCGCAAAGGCCAAGCCGCAGCCCGGGGACCTCGGTGACACCGGCAAGGAATACACGGAGTGCAAGGCGCTCCAGGATGCGAACGGAGATGGGATCCGATGAGCACAACGGGTCGTCGTGTCGGCACGGGAGTTGTCCTCATACTCCTTGTGGTTGCGCTCCTTGTCGCCTGTTCAGGCGGCTCCTCGGGCCACCAGGTCATCAAGGGCATCTTCAAAGACGCCAGCCCGTTGGAGGTGGGGTCCGAGGTGCGCGCAGACGGCGTGCTTGTCGGCAAGGTCGACACGATCCGTCTGGACCGCAGTAGGGGCGTAGCGATCGTCGCGCTAGACGTTGACAAGAAGGTACTCCCTGTCCATCAGGACGCCACGATGACGATCAAGCCGGTCAATCTGCTGGGTGAGAACTACGTGCAGCTCGACCCTGGCACGCCAAGCAAGGCGTACATGACAGGCAGCACGATCCCCGTCAAGCAGACTATCAACGGCGTAACACTCCAAGGAGTCCTCGACACCTTCGACGACCCGACGAGTGCCGGCCTCGCGGCCTTGGTGCTGACAACCGGCCAAGGAATGCAGGGCAATGGCAAGAACACGGCGGATGCGATAAAGGCACTTGCCCCGGCCATGAACCAGATCGACCGGCTAGGCAAGATCCTGCGTGACCAGAACTCGGTCCTGAACTCGCTGATCGAGAAGTCCGACCCGGTGGCAGCCGCCGTGAGCAAGGACAACGGCAAGTCGCTCGACCACATGATCGGATCGCTCACGGCGACGCTCGAAGTCACCCGCGACAAGCAAGAGGCGATCGCCAAAACGCTTGACGAGCTCCCTGCCACCCTGGCCGAGGCACGACAGACCTTCTCGTCGCTGGAGACCGTCTCGAACGAGCTCGGCCCCACGCTGGAGAAGGCCCGCCCAGTGACGGACGACCTGTCGCAGATCTCCGACGAGATCACCAACTTCTCCAAGGATGCCGATCCGGCCTTCAACGGTTTTGACAAGCTGTTCAAGAACGCCGACAAGTTGCTCAAGGAGGCTGCGCCCGTAGCGACTTCACTGAAGGAGCACGGATCGCAGCTCGACGACATCTCGACGGCAGTCGACTCGGCCAGCCAGGTCGTGCTCGCCCAGCACCGTCGCGAGCTGATGACATTCGTGCGGTACTGGGCGCTAAGCACCAACAGCCGCGATGCCGCCAGCCACTACTTCCGTGGGGTCTTCCACGTGACTCCCAACACGTTGCAGCAGCTGCTCGGCTCTGACAACCCGATCAACATCGGCAAGGTCGACCCGCTAGGCGGTGCAGGGTCCGAGGGTGCCGCCGGAAAGCTCGTCGGTGACATCAACAAGTCACTCGGGAATCTCACGAAGTCGCTGGGCGGTGGTGGCGGGAGCTCGAACAGCAAGTCGTCGCCATCCGACTCGGGCGCGACCGGATTGTCGCCGACCCAGGAGCAATCACTCCTTGGTCAACTCTTGGGAGGCCTGTGATGAGTCAGCTCGTGCACCGCGACGACGTCCGCCGGATCGGGCTCGGCGTACTCGCCATCATCGTCGCCCTGGGGATCGCCTACGTCGGCACAGTCGTCCAGGGGGGTGGCAAGCTACCGCTCCGCTCCTACACGACCGTCAAAGCCAACTTCGACGACGTTGGCACGCTGAAGCACCAGCAGAAGGTGACCGAAAACGGCCTGCGGATCGGGCTCGTTACAGACGTCGAATACCGCGAGGGCGGTGGTGCGCAGGTCACGATGCGTCTCGACGGCAAGCACCCGATGTACCGGAACGCGACGGCGCGCGTCGGCAACGAATCGGCCCTTGGCCGCAAGTTCGTCGACCTCAACCCGGGGACGAAGGCGACTGGCCCGCTGGGCGACAACGTGATCTCGACGACGGCGACTCAGTCCTCGGGAGATCTCAACACGGTGCTCGAGTCGTTCCCGGCCGAAGCCAGGAAAGGGCTGTCCACGACGCTGAGCCAACTCGGCGGCGGCTTCACCGGCCACGGACAGGAGCTGCACGTCACGCTCGCGCGCGGGCCCAAGATCCTGGGGGACGCCCAGGACGTCCTCAAAGCCGTGAACTCCGATGAGGCTGACCTCCCCGCGCTGCTCCAGGCCGCAGATGACGTGGCGACGAGTCTGAACGGGCATGAGAAGCAGCTATCCGCCCTCGTCGACGACACGGCCGCGACGCTCGACGCTGTCAACGTCGACGACACCAACGCCCTGCGGGACACGCTTGACGAGCTGCCGTCCACCTTGTCCACCACGCGTCGCAGTCTGGCAAAGCTCAACCCGGCCCTGGATGACACGGCACAGGCGGCCAAGGCGCTGCGCCCTGGCGTTGACCGCCTGGTCGACGCGACGCCTGACCTGCGCGGCTTCCTCACCGAGTCGCCGCCGGTGGCGCGAGTCGTGGTCAAGTTCGCGCACGACTCCGCGGACCCCGTCGGCTCGCTGGTCCCCGCAGTTCACGACGCCCGACCTCTGGTCGTGAAGCGTCTTGCGAAGACATTCGAGCAGGGAGCCCCCTTCCTCAACGCCCTCTACCCCTACATTCCCGACGCGGGTCATTTGTTGGCCGAGTACCGAATGCTGAGCGGCAAGTTCGCCCCTGACAAGCACTACTTCAGCGCGCAGCTGGCACTGCCGGGCCTCTACAACGTCAGCCCTCCGTTGGGCCTGAAGGACCCGCTCGTCGATGTTGACGCCTATCCCGGCCCGGGTGCGGCCTGGGGCGGATCGAAAGGACTCCTTCCGTGAACACCCTCTTCGCTTCCCGATGGGTCGGCACAACACCGTTGATGCGCAAGGGAATCGCGCTGGTGCTCGTGGCGTCGGTCATCGTGCTCGCCCTGGTGTTCAAGAACCAGATCGGGGTCGCACTGCGGTCGGGCGACACCATAAGTGCGGTCTTCAACGACCCAGAAGGCATCGTGGTCGACAAGTCGAAGGTCAAGTTGGCCGGTCTTCAGGTCGGTGTCGTGACCGATGTCAAGCACGAGGGCGGCAAGTCCATCGTCAAGATGAAGGTAGACAGGTCCGCGCTCGGATCCCTTGGCTCGTCCCCTTCTGCGCGCATCGAGCCCCTCACGATCCTCGGCGGCGAGTATTCGATCGAGCTGGCCAACGGTGGCACTGGGACCTACGACGGCACCACGATCCCCGAGGCGCGGACTGGTTCGCCCGTCGAACTTGACCGGATCCTCGAGGCACTTCCGGCGAAGACCCGCACCTCAACGCGCGGTTTGATCAAGAACCTGTCATCGACGCTCGACCCAGATGGCCGCAAGTCCCTGCGCGACATTGCGGACGTCGCCCCGCCGGTGCTCCATGGAGCCGACACGTTCCTCGTGGCGGCGCAAGGCACCTCCCCTTCGAGCGATCTGAACGGATTGGTGTCTTACCTTCAAGACGCTGCGCAGCAACTCAAGTCGCGCAGTTCCGAGGTGGACGGTGCGATCGTCGGGCTCGACCGGACATCGCGCGCACTTGCGCAGTCAAGCGCTTCCCTGTCCACGACGATCGACCGGTTACCAGCGACCCTTGACCACACCGAAACAGGGCTGACGCACCTCGACACAACACTCGGCAAGCTGCAGAAGACCGCCGACGAGCTGCAGCCGACTGCCGAGCGGGCAAAGCCCCTGATCGACCAGATCGACCCATTGCTCAAGGACGCTCGGCCCGTCGTGGCCAAGTTGGCACCCATCACCCGCGATGCCATCCCCACCGTGCAACAGCTGATCCCGACAGTGCGCAACGCCCACGGGCTGCTCGACAATGTCGGCGGCACCACCCTGGCCCGCATCCGCGGCCCAGTGCTCGACAAGCTGGGCAAACCCTGGAGCGGCAAGGCAGCAGGTATCGACGAGTACTCAAAGTCCGGCACCGGCATCCAGACAGGCAACAAATACTACGAGGAGATTGCCTACATGGTGACGAACCTGGCTCGAGCATCGATGACCCAGGACGGACAAGGCAGCATGCTGAACTTCCAGGCGGGCGTAGGTGCTGGCTCGCTAGCTCCACTGACCCTCGACCAGGCACTCGCTAACCTGGTGCCCGAGATCGCAGGGGCGGGGAACTGACATGGACCTCGCGAACTCGGTCGACCGCATCAAGAACACCCCCGGCCTGTTCCGGGACGTGGTAGCCGTAGTCGTCTGCGTTGCGGTCGGCCTGACGTGCTCGGTGTACATCCTGTCCCACCAGTCATTGACCGCTCCATGGACCGAGAAGTACAAGTTCTCGGCCGTATTCGACCAGGCACCGGGTGTCAGCCCATCCGCGCTGCAGGAAGTGCGTGTTGCCGGTGTCCCCGTCGGCCGCATCACCAAGGCGTCGACGACCAAATCGGGCCAAGCCAAGCTCCAGTTATCCATCGATCCCGACCAGACGGTCTACTCGGACGCACGACTTGTCCTCACGACCAAGGCGCCGCTCAACATCATGTACGTGACGCTCGACCCAGGCACCCCGGCCAGCCCACGCCTGCCCGAGAACGGCACTATCCCGCTCGCCCAGACACGACGGGCGGTACAGCCGTACGAGGTACTAGACAAGCTCGACACGTCGACACGAGCAGCGCTGACTTCGCTGCTCAACGAGACCGACGTGGTGTTCGCTGACTCCGGTCAGCAGCTGCCGGGCAGCATCGACGCGACGCGGGACGCCATGACCTCATTCAAGCCGGTTCTCGACCAGCTGGCCAAGCGCCGTGAGAACCTGAGCCGACTGGTGCACTCGCTGTCGTCAATCTCGCGTGCCGTGGGTGACGACGACAAACGCCTGGGGGTGCTTACGGACTCGGCCCACCAGACGTTGCAGACGGTCGCCTCACGCGACGACAAGTTGACGCAGACGCTGCAGGAGCTGCCAGGATTCACCGACGACCTCGACGGCGCCATGACGACCGTCGATAACCTGACCAACCAGCTCGATCCCACCCTGACAGACCTCGACAACGCCTCGGGCAAGCTGCCGAAGGCGGTGAATAGCCTCACGGGCTCGGTCAAGGCGATCCACCACTTCATCGACGTGGCCACGCCAGTGGTCAACCGCGCCGGGCCTGTGGTGGCCGATCTGCGACCGTTCAGCGTCCAAGCCAACAAGGCCACCGCGTCGCTCTACAGCGCGAGCAAGCCTATTCCCGCAGGAGTGAGCGATCTAGTGTCGTGGCAGCCCGCCGACCGAGCCGCCGGCCGCCTCCCGTGGCTCGACGATCTCGGAGCCTTTGTCTACAACACGTCGTCGTCGTTCAGCCTGATGGACGCCAACGGAGGACTGGGCCGCGCCAACGTGACTGTCGACTTGACCAACCCGGCCGGTGGCCTGGCCGATGTCGGCGAGCAGTCGAAGAACGACGGCCCCGGCACGGCACAACCGCAGAGCGGAGCCTCGGACAACAAGGCCGGCGATGACGCGGCAGGCGAGGGCGAGCTGGCCCAGAGTATCCAGAACCTTGTAGGAAGTCTGTTCGGAAACAAGGGAGCGTCATGACGAACCCCGCCAAGTTCCACATCCGCCCGGCCATCGTGACGGTCTTGGCGCTCGTTCTAGTGACGGTCGTCGGGTTCGGCTTCCTGTGGGGCAAGTCCGGTGGCAACAACCCGCTCGGCTCTGCTCCCTACACGGCGACGTTCGTCACTGCCGACGTCAAGAACCTGCAGCCCGCGGGCGACGTTCGGATGGCCGGCGTTCTCATAGGCAAGGTCTTGAGCGAGAAGAACGAGGAAGGCAAGGCCGTTACCAAGCTGCGCCTCGACCACGACGTAGCCCCGCTCCACCAGGGCGCCACGTTCCGCGTCGGACTCAAGTCGGTCATCGGGCAGTCGTTCGTGGACGTCGTCGATGGCTCCGGCGCGGCCATGCCTTCTGGCACGGAGTACTCCGGCAAGTCAGTCATTCCGGCCGTCGACATCGACGAGCTCGTCGGCACCTTCGACCCCAAGACGCGTAAGGCGCTGTCCGGCACCTTGGCCTCCCTCGGCGCGAGCACCGACGGCAGCCGCCAGGCAGTCGACGAGCTGATGGATGGCGTTGGCCGGATCGGTCGCGAGGGCTACACCGTAGTCGACGCCGTCGCGGCCCAGAGCGCCGACCTGAAACAGTTGGTAGGTGACGCGACCGTCATCATGAGAGCGCTCGATGAGCGACATGGCCAAGTCGCCGACCTAGTCGACAACGCCAACACGGTCGTGAGCACCACAGCCCAGCAGGAGGACGACCTGCGGGCCACGATGCAGGCGCTGCCAAACCTCATGACCTCGGCCCGTACCGCAACCTCCGAGCTCGGTGGCCTCGCGACCGACCTGTCGCCCGTTGCCCGCGATCTCGACGAGGCGGCTCCGGACCTGTCCGCGGCACTCCAAGACCTCCCGCCGATCACGACAGGGCTACGTACGCTGCTCCCGCCAATGAAGAGTGCGCTGACCCGAGGTCTCCAGACGACGTCGCAATTGCCGAGCACGTCGCGCAATATCAGTGCAGCTGTCCCCAAGGCCGACACGCTGCTGGCGAACGTCAACCCCATGATCGAGTACCTGCGTCCGTATGGAGTGGACATCGGGTCCTTCTTCGGCAACTTCGGATCCACGTTCAACATCCCGGACGAGAACGGCGTCCAGCCTGTGCGCCTGGCACCGATCTTCAACGAGTACTCGGTCCGCAACCTGCCGCTCGATCTGCAGAAGCTCAATCCACTGCACTGGAACAACGCCTACCCTGATCCGATGCAGGCCGATAACCCAGGGAAGTGGAGGGGGACCTACACCAGGGTCGCCAAGGATAAGTGAGGTCTCTAACTGCGCAGGGACGTCGACACTATTCGACGGTGCTGCGTCATCGGTGGACGCGTGTGGCCGTCATGGCGCTCGCGGGCGTCATGATCGTGCTTGGGCTCGTGCGCGTACACGTGGAGACCACCGTCGCCTCGTTTGTGCCGAGCGGCGCGAGTTCATACCAGGACCTCACCCAGCGCGACACCGCATTCGGTGGCGACCCGATCGTCGTCATCCTCCACTCGACCTCCGCACAGGGTCTCCTGCTCGATCAGGAGCAGCTCCTGTTGCTCATCGCTCTCGAGGGTCGCCTGTCGAACCTGCCGAATGTCGCGGTCGTCTACGGGCCTGGCACAGTGCTCAACCAGACAGCGGCGTCGATCCAGAACGTCCTTGCCACGATCAGTGGTCGACGCGATGCCCTGATGAACGAGGCTGAGGAGAAGGCTCGTTCGAAAGGCGCGTCCAAGGTCGAGATCGCGAGGGCGCGCGACCGCTCAGTGGCGGCGTTTGACACCAGGTACGGCAATCTGCTCGCCAAGGGCATGACGATGGGGCTTCCCACGGTCCGCAACCAGCGATTCGTCGCCAGCGTGATGCTGGACGCAGACGGCAATCCACGCCCGGAGTGGAAATTCCTGGTGCCGGACCCCAAGTCGGCGACATTGCTCGTGCGACCCCGTGAGGGCCTGAGCCAAGACGGCGCCGAGCGGCTGACCCGCTCGGTGCGGCGAGCGATCGAGACCTCCGGACTCGCGATACACAAGCCCGTCGTCACCGGCGTCCCGGCCCTTTCGTCGGCGGTCGCCGACCGTGTGAGAACCGAGGCACCGCTTCTGGGCCTGGCCGCCCTGCTGGCTGTCGGTTCCGTGTTCATGGCGTCCCCGTGGGCCCGCCGCCGACGCGCCCGAATCCGACCGTTGTTCGCTGCGCTGCTCGGCACGGCCAGTACCGTCGCGCTCTTTGGACTCGTGGGTCGCCCGCTCAGCTTGGGCGCCGTCGCGTTCCTTCCGATCCTGCTGGGCATCGGCAGCGACTTCCCGCTCTACCTCAGTCAGCCGACTCATCGACGAAGAGTGCTCGTGACGGCGACGGCCGCGACGGTCGCCTTCGCGAGTCTCACCATCTCGCCGCTGCCGTTTGTGCGCGAGTTCGGCATCGCTCTGGCAATTGGGCTGGCGGCGACCATCGCATGGGCCTTGATGCTGCGTGGGTCATTCCGCGAGATCGAGCCGCAGCCCGTCGACGAGCCGACGACCGACCGACCTGACCGTAGGATCCTGCGCCGCGCGACCATGGCGGCGGGCGTCCTGGTAGCGATCTGCGGTTGGGTCCTGCTGCCGTCGCTTCACATCGCCTCGAGCCCCGAACAGCTCGCGAAGGGGCTGCCTCAACTGGAACAGGTCAACGCCGCCGAGAAGACACTGGGGTTCGCTGGCGAGGTCAGCCTCCTGGTGCGTGGCAAAGACGTTCTCTCGCCTGCGGTACTCGAGTGGCAACGTCGCGCCGAGGCGCAGATCGTCACCCGACACGGTGACCAGATGCGCCCGCTGCTCACGACGAATCGTCTCCTCAGCTTCCTCGGCGCCGACGCGGATGCGTCGCAGATCTCGTCGGGCGCGCAGATTCTCCCGCCCTACCTCTTGGGTGCGGTGGCGACACCCGACCGGACGATGGCGTCGTCGACCTTCGGAGTAGAGATCGACGACGTGGCGGCGCAGGGCAAACTCTTCGACAGCATCCGTGACGAACTGCCACCACCGCCCGCGGGCTACCGCGCCGATCTAGTCGGGCTGCCGGTCGTTGCGTCCGATGGCCTACATCTGATGAGCGTCAGTCGCTACGTCATCAACCTGGCCGGCATCGCGGCAGCCGGCCTGGTCCTGTGGATCGGCCTCAACCGTCGCCTTGCGGTGCGCGCCGTCCTGACCGCCAGCGTGGCTTCGGGGTGGGTTCTCTTCGGTCTGCGTCTCAGTGGCTCCGACCTGAGTCCACTGACACTGGCAGTCGGAGCACTCATCACCGTGACCGCCTGCGAGTTCATCGTGATGCTCGACGAGAGCCGGGAACGTCGGCATCGGTGGGTCAGGCGCAGCGTGGCCACTGCGGCCGTGGCCGGTACGACCGGCTATCTGTGCCTGGCGCTGTCGCACCTTGAGGTCCTCCGAGACTTCGGTCTGGTCGTCGCTGCGGGAGTCGCGAGCTCATACGTCGCGGCTCGACTCGTGCTGTTCGCCTGGCCAGGCGACAGGTCGGACGATGAAAACACCCCGTCGGCGAATGTCGCTGTGGGCCCTGACTTGGTGGAGGTGGGCGCATGATGCGCCAGGACCTGTTCGTACCACGCGGAAAGCTGGCGGTTGCTGCCGTCGTCGCGGGCGTGGTGGTGTTCGTGCTGAGCGCGTCGCAAGCCGTGTATGCCCACATCACCGCACTGCCAGATGATGCGGTCATGCGCGTCAACGGCCGCGAAGTGTCCGTCTCGGCTCTCGACCGGCGTATCGACGTGCTCGCCGCGATATATGGGGTCACTGCCCCCAACGGCGGGGCCAAGCTTGCCGATTTTCGTCGCGCCGCCGCCAAGTCGATGGCGGTGAGCCTTGTCCTCGAGCACGCCGCGAAGGATGAGGGCATCGTGATCGCGCGCAAGACGGTCGACGACGAGCTGACCAAGATCATCGACGGACAGCCGAACGGCGATCGTGCCTCGTTCGTGAGCTTCCTGGGGGAAAAGGGCCTCAAGGAGGCCGATGTGCTCGACGAGCTCGAGCGCACCCGCGCGACCCAGCAGCTCTACACCAAGGTCACTGCCAAGGTGGTCCCCGCTACAGAGGCCGATGCGCGCAAGGAATACGATTCCCGACGCGACCAAATGACCAGTGCCGAACGTCGGCGGCTCGCGAACATCGTCGTGAAGACCAAAGCGGAGGCCGACGACGTCATCAGTCGACTCAAGAGCGGTCACTCGTTCCGGGCTATCGCCAAGTCGACGTCGCTCGACTCCTCGACCAGTGACAAGGGCGGCGACCTCGGCCAGGACGTCATGCAGTCCGATCTCGAGACCGGCTACGGCAATGCGGCATTCTCGGCGGCGAAGGGAGAGGTCTTCGGCCCGGTCCAGACCGACTCGGGGTGGAATGTCGGTCAGGTCGTCTCAGTCAAGAAGGGCAAGCCACTCTCCTTCGCCGATGTGAAGGCGACGCTGGTTTCAGCGTTGACCGGACAGCGACAGCTCAAGGTGTGGACCGCATGGCTCAACGACAGGATCGACGATGCCGGCATTGAGTATGCCGATGTCTTCCGGCCCAAAGACCTCCATGTGTCCTCGCTCGAGGCTCCCAGTGGTACGGGCCAGTGACCTACGTCATCACGCGGGCGTGCTGCAACGACGCCGCGTGCGTGCCCGTCTGTCCGGTCAACTGCATCCACCCCACCCCCGACGAGCCCGACTACTGGACGGCCGAGATGCTCTACATCGATGGCGAGTCCTGCATAGACTGCGGTGCCTGTGTCGACGTGTGCCCGGTCGACGCGATCGTCGCAGACTACGACGTGTCGGACGAGTTCGCCCGCTACGAGGACATCGCGGCCCGTTACTTCTCCGGCGCTGGTCGCCGGGACTATGAGCCGGAGCAGGTCGTCGTCAAGCGTCGTACGTGGAGTGACGAGGCGAAGGGCGGCCCCCTGCGCGTTGCGATTGTGGGATCGGGACCCGCCGCCTGCTATGCCGCAGAGGAGATCGCGTCGCAGCTCGGGCTGGACGTCCAGGTCGACATGTTCGAGCGGCTGTTGACGCCCGGCGGGCTGGTGCGCTTCGGCGTGGCACCTGACCATCAGGACACGAAGGCGGCGTCAGAGGCCTTCTCTCGCACGATGCGCCGCAAGAACGTCCGATTGTTCCTCGGTGCCGAGATCGGTGCTGCGGTGTCGCACGAGCAGCTCGTCGAGCGCTACCACGCTGTCATCTACGCCGTCGGAGCGATGGGTGACCGCTCGCTTGGGATTCCCGGCGAATCGCTCCCTGGAAGCCACTCTGCGACCGAATTTGTCGCTTGGTACAACGGGCATCCCGAGTATTCGCGACGTACATTCGACCTCTCGGGGGAGCGGGCAGTCATTATCGGAAACGGCAATGTGGCGCTCGACGTCGCCCGAATACTGGTCGCCGACCCGGACGACCTCGGACGCACGGATATCGCCGACCACGCGATCGCCCAACTGCGAGAGAGCAAGATCCGCGAAGTCGTGGTGGTAGGACGTCGTGGCCCGATCGAGGCCGCCTTCACAACACCCGAACTGCTCGGACTCGCGCAGGTGCCCGACATCGACATCGTCGTGCGCCCCGACGAGGTGGCCGCGGAGGGTGAGTCCGCCTCGATCGCCGGGTTGAAGGCTGAGTTGCTACGAGAGGTCGCTGTGAGCTCTGCGACCCACGACCGGTGGGTCACGTTGCGGTTCCTCGCCTCGCCCATGGAGATCGTCGGTGACGACTGGGTCGCAGGGGTGCGTCTTGCTCGCAACCGCATCGTGAGGCACGACGGGCAGGTCGTGGCCGAGCCGACCGGCGACATCGAGGAGCTCGCTTGCGGGCTGATATTCCGTTCGGTCGGCTATCTTGGCCGCCAAGTGCCAGGCCTCCCGTTCGAGGAGGGGCGCGGCATCGTGCCCAACGACGCCGGACGGGTCGTCGACGGTGACGGGCGCGTCGCCGGTGTCTACGTGACGGGCTGGATCAAGCGAGGGCCGAGCGGCGTCATCGGCACCAACAAACAATGTGCTCAGGAAACCGTCAGCGCCCTGCTCGACGACTTCCGCGACGGGCTCCTCGGAGTCCCGGAGGTCACTGACGACATCGCCGACCTCCTGCCTTACTCCCTCGACCACTCCGGCTGGAGGCTCATCGATGCGCACGAGAAAGCACTTGGGCGCGAGCAGCGCCGTCCGCGGGTCAAGGTCGTGCAGCACGACGCGCTCCGCACCATCGCGGAGACGGTGGACTGATGGATCCCCGCACACCGGTCCTCGTCGGCGGGGGCCAGCTGACGAGACGGTCCGATCCGCTCGAACCCGTCGACATGATCGTCGCGGCCGTGCGCATGGCGGCTGACGACGCCGAAGCACCGTCGCTCGCAGGGCTTGTCGATTCCGTCCGCGTCGTGGGCATGCTGTCGTGGCGCTACCGCGATCCCGGTGCACTCGTCGCAGAGCGGCTCGGTGCGTCGGCGCGCCACACGGTCTACACCGGAGCCGGGGGCAGCCACCCGCAGGCGCTCGTCAACGATGCTGCCGAGGACATACGCGCCGGACGGTGCGATGTCGTGGTGGTCGCTGGTGCCGAGGCCTGGCGCACGCGAATGGCTTTGAAGAAGCAGGGGCTCAAACCCGACTGGACGCGACAGGGCGATGACGTCCCGGAGCCGGAGACACGCGGTTCAGTATCGATGCAGCACGCGACAGAACTCGCGGCCGGCGCGGATCGTCCGGTCCTTGTTTACCCGCTGTTCGAGCAGGCACTGCGGTTGGCGGCCGGCCGCAGCGACACGGAGCATCGTGCCGAGGTGGCGCGTCTATGGGCCCGCTTCAGCGCGGTCGCGGCCACGAACCCGCACGCGTGGGTCACCCACGCGGTCTCGGCTGACGACATCTCAACCCCGTCGCCGTCCAACCGGGTCATCAGTTGGCCCTACACCAAGCTCATGGTCTCCAACAACAGTGTGGAGCAGGCAGCCGCCGTGATCGTCTGCTCGGTGGAGGCGGCGCGGCGCCTGGGCGTCCCCTCCGACCGGTGGGTGTTCCCGCTCGCAGGTTCTGAGGCGTCCGACACAGTTGCGATCGGCGAGCGCCAACGGCTCGACGGCTCGCCGGCGATCCGACACGCTGGGAAAACGGCATTGCGGCTCGCCGGCGTCGGCGCCGACGCCCTCGGCCCGATCGATCTCTACTCGTGCTTCCCGTCGGCTGTCCAGGTCGCCGCGAACGAGCTAGGCCTACCGATCGACGACCCGTCCCGCGAACTCACGATCACCGGTGGACTGACGTTCGCCGGGGGACCGTGGAACAACTACAGCACGCATGCGATCGCCGCGATGATCGGCGCCGTGCGCGCTACGGGTCAGGTCGGCTTGGTCACGGCCAACAGTGGCTACCTCACGAAGCACTCGATCGGCCTCTACGGTCCTGGACCGACGGTCGAGGGGTTCCGCCGGGAGTCGGCGCAAGCGTCGGTCGATGCTGAGGCGACCACGGCACTTCTCGCCACCCACGTGGGCTTGGCGGACCTCGAGGCATGGACGGTGCGCCACGACCGCGACGGTCAGCCTGATCTCGCCATCGCCGCCCTGCGGGTCGCGGGAGGCGCACGGGTGCTGGCGCAGTCGGACGACACCGCCACGATCGAATCCTTGATGGCCGACACCGGCGAGCGGGCGGCGGTGGTGGCAGAGGACAGTTCCTTCGCTCTCGACTCTTAAACCTTTTGTCGTTAGGATTACGAGTATGCAACGCGCAGAAGTCCCAGCAGACCTCGACGGATTCGACCGGGTCTACCGTCACCACGTTGACAGCGTCGTCGTTGGCGATCTGGACGAGGTGCTCACCGACATGGCCGACGGGTCCGTCCCGCAGGTATTCTCCGGGGTGAGGATCCCCCGCGCCGCAGTCGACTCTTCGGACATCCGGTCAGTCCGCCTTGAGGGCGACCGGGCCATCGGCGAGTGCGTCTACACCACGGATGGCACCGCGATCGGACTCCGCTCCGGCTGGAGTCACGACGGCGTCACGTGGAGGGCCGACCAGCTCGAGAACTTCCAGCCGTGACGTCAGATCTCGGGACGCTGCCGAGCGGACCATCCGAGTCGGGCGAAGATGAGGGATTCTGGAGCGCTCTTGACGAGCACCGGCTTGTACTGCCGCACTGCACCTCGTGCGGCAGGTGGCGCCAGGTGGGCACAGTGACCTGCCCCGAGTGCTGGTCCTTCAACGTCGAGTGGGACGACGTCCGGCCCACCGGAACGGTTTACACGTGGGCGCGCTCACATCGCGACTTCATGACAGAACTCGACGTCAAGGCGCCCTACGTCACGGTACTCGTGGAGCTCGACGATGTGCCGATCCGGCTCCTCGGCATCCTCGTCGGCGCTGGTTCCGTCGCGATCGGTGACCGCGTGACCGGAGTGTTCCAGAAACCAGACAACTCCTCGTGGACGATCCTTCGGTGGGAACCGGCTGCATGACATTCCGTGGATCTGCTGCCGTGGTCGGCGTCTCCGATCAGCACTACCCGCGAGGGAAGGGTCCCCGCGGAGAGCGCGGCATGCTGGTCGAGGCAATCTTGGCGGCCTGCCAGGAGGCCGGTATCTCGCCGCGAGATGTCGACGGATTCACCTCCTACGCCGGCGGCGACAACAGTGGGCCGGTGCTGGCCGCCGAGCTCGATATCCGAGAGCTGCGCTGGTCGACGATGGTGTGGGGTGGGGGTGGAGGCGGGTCTGCCGCGGCGATCGTGACGGCAGCCGCGGCGATCGCCTCCGGACAGGCCGACTGCGTCGTCGCATTTCGGAGCATGGCGCAGGTCTCGACCGGGCGCCTCGGCTACGCGAAGTACTACTTCGACCACCAGTACCTCCCACACGGCATTTCGACCCCCGCCCATGTGTGCGCACTGCGAACCCAGCGTCTACTTGAGCACGATGGAGTGCCGCGCAGTGCGATGCGCAACCTCGTGCTCGCCGCATATCACCACGCGCAGGCCAATCCAGAAGCGGCGGCGTACGGCAAGCCCCTCACGGCCAAGACCTACGACGAGTCGGCTTACATCGTCGAGCCTTTCCGCCTCTACGACTGCTCACGGGAGAACGACGGCGCAGTGGCGCTGGTGCTCGTGAGCGCTGAGCGGGCGCGAACGCTCGACGTGAAACCTGCCTACGTTCTGGGCGGGGCGCAGGGCTCGGTAGGTGCCTACGCCGCGCGCAACGAGAACGACTCGGCCTACACGACTGCCGGAGGGTCGGGCACGTCCGACTCCCCGGGTGTTGCGAGCCGTGTGTGGCAACAGGCCGGCGTCAAGGCGTCAGAGGTTGACGTTGTGCAGGTCTACGAGAACTTCAGTGGGCCAGCCGTCGCATCGCTAATCGACCACGGACTGTGCCCTCCCGGCCCAGCCGCCGGCGACTTCCTCACCCTCGACAACCTCATCGCCCCGAACGGCATTCTTCCGGTCAACACCTCCGGCGGGAACGTCGCGGACTCCTTCGTCAATGGAATGGGTTTGGCGGTCGAGGCTGTTCGCCAGATCCGTGGCACTTCGCGCAACCAGGTCCGCGATGGCTCGGGCGCAGACACGTCGCTGTATATCGGCGGACCCATGGCACCGATCCACAGCTCGGTGCTCCTCGGTTCCGAGAAGACCCTCTGAGTCCTATTTCGCCAGGAGATGTCATGTCACACGACCTCGAACGTCCCGATCTCTACATCGACGGGGCCTGGGTTCCGCCGCACAAGGGTGAATCAGTCGACCAGATCGAGGCGGCGACCGGGCAGCGCTTGGGCACCGCGGCGATGGCGAACACCGACGACGTGGATGACGCTGTCAGGGCTGCCCGGCGAGCGCTGATCGGGGAGTGGGGCCGGTTCTCCGCCGCCGATCGCTCCGCAGCAGTGCTGCGCTTCGCGGCTGAGCTGAAGACACGTGGCCGCGATACCGCGTCCCTCGTGAGTCGCGAGAACGGTATGCCCATCAGGCTGTCCGGGATCGTGAACGGTCTCGCCCCCGCCCTGATTGCTGGATACTACGGCGACCTCGCCGCCGGCCTTGATGCTGAGGATGTACGCCCCTCGCCGACCGGAGGCGACACCGTGGTGCTGCGTCGCCCCGTCGGCGTGATCGGCGCGGTCACGCCGTGGAACTACCCGCATGCGCTGGCGATCATGAAGGTCGCCCCTGCTCTGGCGGCCGGGTGCACCGTGGTGTTCAAGCCGCCGCCGGAGACAGCGCTTGACGGATACGTCATTGCTGATGCCGCGCTCGCCGCAGGTCTTCCGCCCGGTGTGGTGAACGTGATCGCCGGCGGCCGCGAGGCGGGCGCCCACCTTGTCGAGCACCCCGGCGTCGACAAGGTCGCGTTCACCGGCTCGACCGCGGCCGGCCGCACGATTGGTGAGGTGGCAGGACGCATGCTTCGCCCGGTGACGCTTGAGTTGGGTGGCAAGTCGGTGTCCTTGGTACTCGAGGACGCCGACATCGACCTGTTTACGTCCAAGATCCTCGAGGTGTCGCTGCCCAACAACGGACAGACATGCCACGCGGCGACACGGATCTTGGCGCCCCGCTCACGGTACACAGAGATCGTCGACGCCGTCACCGACATCGTGTCCGGGGCAATCGTGGGCGACCCGCTCGACCCGGCCACCCAGGTGGGACCGGTCGTCACCGAGGCGCAACGCGATCGCGTCCTGTCTTACGTCGCCCTGGGTCGAGAGTCGGCACGGCTCACCACCGGCGGATCGAAGACGCGAGATGCGGGCTGGTTCGTCGAGCCGACAGTGTTCGCGGACGTCGACAACTCCTCGCGCGTTGCGCAAGAGGAAATCTTCGGCCCGGTCCTGTGCGTCACCCCCTATGACGACATCGAAGACGCGATCGCGATCGCCAACGACTCGGCCTTCGGGCTTGGCGGAGTTGTGTGGGGTGCGGACGCCGATCGCGGCTTCGACGTCGCCGCGCGGATCGAGTCCGGCTCGGTGGGGGTCAACCACTACGAACTGCACATCAACGCCCCGTTCGGAGGCGTCAAGTCGTCGGGACTCGGTCGCGAACTCGGGCCGGAAGGACTCCAGCCCTACCTTCGAACGCAGTCCATCTACCGGGGCCGCTGACGACGCGAGAGTCAATCGCGCAGCAGGTCCTTCTGCACAATTTCCATCATGATCTCGTTGGTCCCGCCGTAGATACGTTGGACACGCGCGTCGATGAAAGCGCGCGCGACGGGGTACTCCATCATGTATCCGTAACCGCCGTGCAACTGGACGCCAGCGTCGATGACATCGTGCTGGAGCTGGGTGGCCCATGCCTTGGCCTTGGCGGCATCGACTGCTGTCAGAGACTTGGCGTTCCAAGCCAGCACGCAGCGATCGACGTACGCACGCGATACCTCTACGGCGGTCGACAGATGTGCCAACTGGTGGGCGGGTGCTTGGAAGTCGGCGATCCGTCTGCCGAAGGCCGTGCGCTCGCGGACATAGTCGATAGTCCAGCTCAAAACAGCCTCGGCCGACGCCTGGCCAGCGATCGCGATTCCCAGACGCTCGAGCGGAAGGCTCTGCTTGAGGTAAGTGAGGCCTCCGCCTATCTCACCCAGCACGTTGTCGTCGGGGACGTGGACGTTGTCAAAGAACAACTCGGCCGTGTCTTGGGCATGCAGGCCAACCTTGTCGAGCTTTCGACCACGTGAGAAGCCTTCGAAGCCCTCCTCGACCACGAACAGCGAGAACGAGTCGTCGGTCTTGGCAAACACAATCACGACGTCGGCAAGAATCCCGCTCGTGATGAAAGTCTTTGAGCCGTTGAGGACCCAGCCACCGTCGACACGCATGGCTCTCGCGCCAATACCGCGCAGGTCGCTGCCGGCGCCCGGCTCGGTCATCGCGATAGCGCCGATCGTCCGGCCCGTCACGAAACCGGGAAGCCAGCGCTTCGCTTGGTCGGCGTTCGAGTGTCGGAGGAGGTAGTTGAGCACGATGTCATCGTTGGTCGAGATCCCCGACTGTAGCGCCGACGCGCCGACGCGCGCGATCTCGTACTGCAGGATCGTACGGAACCGATAGTCGGTCTCGCCGGCACCGCCATGCTCCTCGGGAACGGCCAATCCGAGGAGACCCTGCTTGCCAGCCTCGAGCCACGTCTCGCGATCGATCAACCTCTCTTCGTTCCAGCGGTCCATGTGTGGAACCACGCTGCGCTCGACGAACGTTCGGACGACCTGTCCGTACGCCAGGTGGTCGTCCTCGAACAGATCGCTGTCCATGTGTCTCCGATCCCAATTTAAACCTATCGAGTATAGGTTAGTCGATCTGGGAACATCGCCCATGGCGGGGAGGCGCAGCAGTAGTCGTTCACCCGACGGAGGCAGCGGCCTCGAAGTTGCCGAAGTGTTCCATGCCGAGCAGGTAGCACCGCACGGTGTGCTCGAATATCTGCTTGGGATTGAGGTGGTTGGCCGCAACAGCACGCGCCAGTGTCGGATGGAGGTGCTCGTCGATGTGCTCGAACCCCACTCGTGATCTCGAAGCGGGACGCACGGCCTCGGCGATCGTGGCGCCCACGGAGAGCTTCTCGAGGCCATCGAGTATCTGGACATGCAATTCGGCAGGTACGCCGCATTCGGCCAGGTAAGAGGCCGCCCGTTCGTACATTTCCACCATCATCTCCCGGGGCATGAACTGAAGGAGGATCGGCGCAGCATTGCGGTGCCGCAGGACTGCAGTCCGAAAGTTCGTAGCGAGCTGCGTGAACCACTCGGCCCAATCGCCGGTCGGCGATCTGCGGGGAAAGACCGTTCTGCGGACGATCTCCCGCGAGACCGCGGCAAGGATTTCGTTCTTGTGCGCGAAGTGGTGGTACAGCGACGGTGCTCGGACATTCATCTCGCGTGCAAGGCGAGGAAGGCTCAGCGCCTCTAATCCATCCTCATCGATGATCTTCAACGCTGCGTTGACCGTTGTGTCCTTGCTGATAAGCGGCGAGCTCGGTCGAGGCATCCTCGACCCTCCTGTCCTAGGTTTCGGATCTCAGTCTAAACCGTATCGAGTTAGGTGGCCCCGAATGAGCCGCGTCTCATCGCATCCAATGAGGTTCGCCGATTCGACCCAGTCGAAGAAGCAGAGGACGTGCGACAGGTTCGACAGTCTTCCGGAATTAATCTAACGGTGATAGGTTTGCGGAGTTTCGAGCACCACGCCATGCATCTCAAGGAGAAGAACATGACTGAAGCAGTGATTGTCGCTGCGGCGCGCACTCCGGTTGGAAAGCGCAACGGCGGGCTGGCCGGCGTACACCCGGCGGACCTGTCGGCTGCCGTGCTCAACGGAGTTGTTGGACGTGCGGGAGTGGACCCGGCCATTGTTGATGATGTGATCTGGGGGTGTGTCAGCCAGGTCGCGGAGCAGACCCTGGACATTGCGCGCAGTGCTCTGCTGGCTGCGGGCTGGCCCGAGCACGTGCCGGGCGTGACAGTCGACCGGCAGTGCGGCTCGTCCCAGCAGTCGGTCCACTTCGCGGTCGCTGGCGTGGTCGCCGGTCACTACGACGTGGTGGTCGCAGGCGGGGTTGAGTCGATGAGCCGCGTGCCGATGGGTTCAGCTGCTGGGAACGACTGGCCGTTCGGACAGGGGTTCGCCGACCGATACGGCGCTGACTTTCCCAACCAAGGGCTAGGTGCTGAGATGATCGCCGAGCGTTGGGGCATCTCCCGGCAGGAGCTGGACGCGTTCGCGCTTGCATCCCATGCCCGTGCGGATGCTGCGCGTCAGGCGGGTCTCTTCGACGAAGAGATTGTCCCAGTGGTGACACCTGATGGCACGAAGATACTCGTTGATGAGGGCATCCGCGTCGGTGGCACGCTCGAGAAGTTGGCGACCCTGCAGCCCGCGTTCAAGCCGGACGGCGTCATCCATGCTGGCAACAGTTCCCAGATCAGCGACGGCGCGTCTGCTCTGCTCATCATGTCGAAGGAGAGGGCGGACAGCTTGGACCTGAGCCCCATCGCACGGGTGCACGCCGTGGCGGTGATTGGCGACGATCCGATAGTGATGCTGAGCGCGCCGATACCCGCGACTCGCAAGGTGCTTGAGCGCAGTGGGTTATCGATCGACGACATCGGGACCTTCGAGGTGAACGAGGCATTTGCTTCAGTGCCCCTTGCTTGGCAGAAGGAATTCGGCGTCGACCCAGCCAAGATCAACCCACGAGGTGGGGCTATTGCGTTGGGCCACCCTCTCGGCGGGTCCGGTGGGCGACTGATGACCACGATGATTCATCACATGCGCGCCAACGGTCTCCGCTATGGACTGCAGACGATGTGCGAGGGCGGTGGCCAGGCCAACGCCACGATCATCGAGGCCCTGTGAGATCGGAGCGTCACCGCGAGGCGCGACGCGTCGGCTGTTACCGCCGCGCTGAAGAGCACCTATGTGAACAGGGTAAGTCGCGATGATCCGCACGACTTTCACGGAGCAGTTCGGTGTCGACCACCCGATCCTGTGTGGCGGCATGACGGGACTCGGCACCGCTCAGCTCATCTCCGCGGTGGCCAACGCCGGTGCCCTCGGCTTCCTCACGGCACTCACACAGCCGACGCCGGAGGATCTCGCCAAGGAGATTGCCCGCACGCGCGATCTGACCGACAAGCCGTTCGGCGTCAACCTAACGATCCTGCCGACAATCAATCCTGTGCCGTACGACGAGTACCGTGCGGTCATCGTCGAAGCTGGAATCACGGTGGTCGAGACCGCCGGCTCGAGCCCCGAGCCACACCTGCCTGACTTCCATAGCGCCGGCATCAAGGTGATCCACAAGGCGACGAGTGTGCGGCACGCCCTCTCGGCCGAGCGCAAAGGTGTCGATGCGATCAGCATCGACGGGTTCGAGTGCGCGGGTCACCCAGGCGAGGATGACGTCCCCGGGCTGATCCTAATCCCCGCCGCGGTACGCCAGCTCAAGATCCCAGTCATCGCCTCCGGCGGCATCGCGTCAGGCGACGGACTCGCTGCGGCCCTTGCGCTGGGCGCCTGCGCGGTCAACATGGGTACGCGCTTCATGGCTACGACCGAGGCGCCGATCCACAACAACGTCAAGCAACAGATCGTCGCCAACGATGAGCTTTCGACAGTGCTTGTGTTCCGCAGGTTCCACAACACCGCGCGGGTTGTGCGCAACTCGATCTCCGAGGAGATCGTCAAGATCTCCGAGCAGGAGGGCGCCACGTTCGAGGACATCGCCGAGCTCGCCTCGGGCCTGCGCGGCCGCAGGAACGTTCTCACCGAGGGCGACATGGAGGACGGCATGTGGTGGGCGGGCCAGACCCAGGGTCTGATCCATGACGTCGGGACCGTGCAGGAGGTCATCGACCAGGTGATCGCCGACGCCGAAGAGATCATCGGACGCCTGCCAAGCCTGATCACAGGCTGATGCTTCGAGCCGAACAGAGGGCAGGTGCTGTCGTCAGATGGTCCGTCGTCTATCCGCGGATCCCGCCTCAACAAGGAGACGAAGTATGAACATGCCAATTTTGACCAGACCCGAAATGTTGGGACCAGCATTGGTGGAGGCGACAGGTGACAGTCGATGGCGGGACCACACAGCTCGGCTGATTGCCGGCGGGAAGTCAAACCTCACGTTCGAGCTGGAGAGTGAGGCCGGGCTACTAGTGCTTAGGCGTCCGCCGAGCGGTGAACTCCTGCCGAGCGCCCACGACATGCGTCGCGAAGCCCTGGTGCAACGAGCCTTGGCGTCATCCGCCGTGCCCGTGCCGGAAATTGTCCTGCTCGACGTAGGTGGGGACGTGCTCGGTGTGCCGAGCTACGTCATGAAGAAGGTCAACGGACACGTCATCCGGGGCGCTCTCCCTCCGGGCTACGCGGACGCCGCTCCCGAGCGAGTCGCCATAGCCGATTCGATCGTCGATGCCTTGGCGGCGCTCCATGCGATCGACTTCACCGAGGTGGGACTGGGCAGCTTTGGCCGCCCGGTGGGCTTCCTTTCACGACAGATCGACCGGTGGAGCGAGCAATGGGATCGAGCGTCCGCGCGTGAGGTGACGGCCGTGACCCAGCTAGCCACACTCCTCAGAGCGAATATGCCCGAGAATGATCGAGCAGCTATCGTTCACGGCGACTTTCGACTCGACAACTGCATCATGAGCCCGCACCGTGTTGGAGTGGCGGCCGTGCTCGACTGGGAGATGTCTACTCTCGGCGATCCGATGACTGACGTGGGAATGCTGCTGTTCTACTGGCGGGAGGCGGGAGAACCTGACCTCTCGCTGGTCCCTACGGTGACGGCCCAACCCGGGTTCCCTGCCCGGCAATACCTGGCCGAACGATACTCGGCCGCAACCGGGGTCGAACTCGATGAGCTCGACTATTACGTGGCATTCGCGAACTTCAAATTCGCGGTCATTGCCGAGGGTATTGCCGCGCGCGGGTCGCCGCCGGCGCGATGGCCGGGCAGGACTTTGGACACCTCGACGAGCTCGTGCAGCAGTGCGCTGCTTCGGGGCTCGAACTCCTCAATTCGAAAGGCTGACCCGATGGATTTCGAACTATCCGAGAATGCTCGCCACAAGTCTGCCGCGATGTGGGACTTCATGCAGGAAGAGATTTTTCCTGCCGAACGGGTCTGGGCCGAGCAACTGGTCGAGAACGGACCACACTCTCATCCACCCGTGATGGAGACCCTCAAGGAATCGGCCCGCCAAAGGGGCCTGTGGAACCTGTTCCATCCGATCTATGCCGGCTTGACCAACGTTGAGTACGCGCCAATTGCTGAGATCTCAGGTTGGTCACCGGTGATCGCACCTGAAGCGATCAACTGTCAGGCGCCTGATACCGGCAACATGGAGACACTTGAGCTGTTCGCGACGGCGGACCATCGAGAACGATGGTTGCAGCCGCTGCTTGAAGGCCGCATCAGGTCGGCATTCGCCATGAGCGAGCCAGAAGTCGCGTCCTCGGATGCAACGAACATCCAGACGTCGATCGTCAGCGATGGCGGCGACTACTTGATCAACGGCCACAAGTGGTGGATCACGGGTGCAGCCGACGAGCGATGCCAACTGTTCATCGTCATGGGAAAAACGAACCCGGAGGCGGCCCCGCACCGCCAACAGTCAATGATCTTGGTGCCGCGAGACACGCCCGGGTTGCACATCGTTCGACACCTGCCGATCTTCGGCTATCAGGACCAGCACGGGCATTCCGAGCTGCTGTTCACTGACGTGAGGGTTCCTGCGGCGAATCTACTGGCGGGCGAAGGTGATGGCTTCATGATCGCTCAGTCGCGCCTCGGACCGGGACGCATCCATCACGCGATGCGCGCACTTGGCATGGCTGAGCGTGCGTTGGCGTTGATGGTCGACCGCGCGAAGAGTCGAGTTGCCTTCGGGAAGCCGCTGGCTGAGCAGGGAGTGGTGCAGGAGCTGATCGCGAACTCGCGTATCGAGATCGACCAAGCTCGGCTGTACGTGTATCGCACTGCGTGGTTGATCGATCAGCACGGAGCCAACGGCGCTCGTGCGGAGATTGCGGGCATCAAGGTGGCGGCTCCGGCGGTTGCAACTAGGGTCATCGACCGCGCCATCGAGGTCTTTGGCGGCGCTGGCGTCAGCGACGACACGCCGCTGGCCTACTTCTATGCCTGGGCACGGGTCCTCCGAATCGTCGACGGCCCGGATGCAGTGCATCGCCGGTCGATCGCTCGGGAAGAACTACGCCGAGCGGGCCGCGGACTAGATGCCTAAAGCAGATACGACTCGAGCGTCGCCATCGCTTCACGAAGAACGTCCGTCAACTCGCTCGTCGGGTCTTGCAACCATATTTCGTAGGAAGAGACCGCGATCGCCAGACTGACGTTTCCGACGAGCCGGGCCAGGAGATCATCAGGTCGCGTACCGCTACGAGCGGCGACGAAGTCGGCGATGACAGCCCTCCACGCTTCATAACG